>JAMOBE010000023.1:0-47258 GCA_039908285.1 Alphaproteobacteria bacterium | reverse complement strand
CCCCTCACCCAACCCTCTCCCCCCGGAAGAGGGGGGAGAGGGCTTTTTCTGGTCGTGGTGCCGATTCATTTTCAGGCTCTCAGACCACGGCCGTCCCGCCGTCGCGGCGGCGAGACGGGCATGCATATCGGCCACTCGCGGCTCCAGATCAGCCAGCAGAGAGTGAATGCCGATCAACTCGGCCTCGATATGGATGCGTCGGTTACGGACCATGACCAGGACATCGCCATGGGCCGGGCGCTCATCAATAGGGCTTCCGACGCTCCATCGTCGCATCAAACCACAACCTTTTACCTAGTCTATGACGTGCGCCCTACATTTTTTTCCGGATATTGTGTCGTATGCACCGTGGGTTAAAGTGACAGCGATTCGCGTGAGTCCGGGTGGGCAATGGATACTGCCGGCGTAGGCAAGCTGAAGCTCCTTGTGGTTGATCACGATGTCGTGGCCCGAAGCCGCTTCTGCGACATGTTGCGCAAGCTGGGGGCCAAAAAGATCTTTGAGGCGGAGGATATGACCGAGGCGTTGTCGCACATGCGACTCTCGGTGCCGGAGATTGTCTTCCATCGCTGGAACGAGGCATCGAACGGGACGATCGCCTTCGCCCGCCAGGTCAGGCAGGCTGCCAGGCTGCCCTTTCAGTTCGCGGTGATCGTCGCCGTCGGCACTGTCGGTCCGGACGAAACGGCCGAAGCCATGGATACCGGGCTCCACGCCTTTCTGACCGAGTCCCCGTCCCTTCCCGCGCTGGCGCGGATCCTTCGTGACATGGTCGAGGACCTTCGCCATTTCGTGTCGACCAAGACTTATTTCGGGCCGGATCGGCGCCGTGCGGGCGCGTCGTCGTATGCCGGCAAGGACCGTCGCACGCAGATGCCGCGCCTGATCGCCCCGCCCTATGCAACCTTGTTCGGCGAGGTTGCCAGTTCGGCGGCGAAGCCTCCCACTCCGCAGACCGCGCCGTCGACCATGGAACAGCGGCGCCTCGCCCTGAAGAAGCAGGCGGCGGCAGAGGAGGCGAAGCAGGCCGAAACGGCAAGACAGGGGGAGGCGGCGAAACGGGCCGAAGCGGCGAGACGGGCGGATGAGGAGGCGCGTCGTCTGGTTTCGCTCATGGAAGCTGCGTCGACTCCAGTGATCAACGAGCCCCCTCCCCCCAAGGTCGCCCCTCCCCCAGCCGCCCCCCCTCCCCTCCCGGCGGCGCTGGAGGACGCCTCCCCGCCGAGGACGGTATCGGAGCCGGAGCAGATTTCGGAACCAGCGCCAATACCAAAGCCAAAGCCGAAGCCGAAGCCATCGGCACCGCCGACCATGCCTCCCGCCCCGTTCCGGACGCGGGAGGCAACCCAATCACCACCGCCCAGGATCGCGCAGCAAATCGAGATCCCTCCGCCGCCGGTCCTTCGTCTGGTGTCAGACCAATCGCCAGTCACACCACCTGCCGCACCACCTGTCGCCGCGAGTCCGCCCGCCGGAGACGACAGGGCGGTGATGTCCCAGAATGCTCTGCTGGCGGCCCTCGCGGGAGGTGGCGGCGGAGTGGCCGCTCCCACACCGAAACCGGTCAGGGCGGCTCCGACCGTCGCCATGTCCCAGGACGACGTCATGGCGGCGCTGGGTGTGGCATCGGCCCCTCGGCCCCACATGTCGCCCGGCCGTGAGGTCTCTGCCGGACGATCCGACGTCATGTCCCAGGACGACCTGCTGGCCGCCCTGCGCTCCTGGAAGAGCCGTTCATGACGGTATCATTCCCCAGGATCACACCTCGCGGACCGCGGCGATGCCGGGCATGGTGGCGAGGGCGCCGATGAAGGCGGCCGACAGGGTGTGACGGCCGGGAAGGGTGATCTCCACCTCGCGGCCGTCGATGCGGGGGATGAGGACGACCTCCCCCCTGCCCCGGGGTTCGGCTGCCAGGGCGGCCTTGAGGGCCGGCAGGGGGCTTTCGTCGTCGATCACGATGACCACCCGCCGGGCGGTGCGGGCGACCGCATCGTCGAGGGACTCCACCTTCTGGGCGAGAAGGCGGGGCTGGTCGTCCTCGAGCCGCGCGTCCATGGTGACCAGCACCGCCCGGCCTGAGTCCAGCAGCTCCCGCGACACCGACAGCACTTCGGAGAACATCATGGCCTCGAAGGACCCGGTGGCGTCGGAGAACTGGACGAAGGCGTAGCGGCTGCCGTTCTTGCCGGTCCGCTCCTTGCGCGACACCACGGTGGCGGCCATCTTCACCACCGCCGCCCCGCCGCGACCGAGTCGCCGGGCCAGGTCCCCGGACTTCACCACCTTGAGCCGCTCCAGCGCCGTGCCATAGGCGTCCAGCGGGTGAGCCGACAGATAGAAGCCGATGGCCTCGAACTCCTGGGCCAGCTTTTCCATGGGCGACCAGTCGGCCCGCTTCGGCAGGACCAGCGGCGGCGGCGCGGCAACGGCGCCGGCGCCACCGAACAGGCTGCTCTGCTGGCTGGTGCGTTCGGAGGCGGCGACGGCGGCCTCGCGCATCAGGGTCTCGACACCTTCCAGCAGGCGGGCGCGGTTGGGCTCCAGGGAATCGAAGGCGCCGGCCTTCACCAGGTTTTCCACCTGGCGGCGGTTGACGGTGCCGCCGTCGAGCCGCCGGGCGAAATCGGCCACCTCCTTGAAGGGACCGTTGCGCTCCCGCTCCTCCACCAGGGTGGCCATCGCCCCGACGCCGACGTTGCGGATGGCCCCCAGGGCATAGCGGATGGCGCCGTCCTCGACGTTGAACTCGGGCCGCGAGCGGTTGATGTCCGGACCGAGAAGCCCGATGTCAAGGCGCATCAGCTCCTGGCGGAAGGCGGCCAGCTTGTCGGCGTTGTGCATGTCGAGGGTCATGGACGCAGCCAGGAACTCGACGGGATGGTTGGCCTTGAGGTACGCGGTCTGATAGGCGACCACGGCATAGGCGGCGGCATGGGACTTGTTGAAGCCGTACTCGGCGAACTTGGCCACCTTGTCGAAGACCTCCGACGCCTTGTGGCCGTCGACGCCACGGGCCATGGCGCCGTCGACGAAGGTCTTGCGCTGGGCCTCCATCTCCTCGCGGATCTTCTTGCCCATGGCGCGGCGCAACAGGTCGGCCCCACCCAGGGAATACCCGGCCAGTTCCTGGGCGATCTGCATCACCTGCTCCTGATAGACCATGATGCCGAAGGTCTCCTTCAGGATCGGCTCCAGGGTCGGATACAGGTAGTCGGGAGTCTCCTGGCCATGCTTGCGCCGGATATAGCTCGGGATGTTGTCCATCGGGCCGGGGCGGTAGAGGGCGACGACGGCGATGATGTCCTCCAGCGTGTCGGGCTTCATGTTGCGCACCACGTCGCGCATGCCGGTGCTTTCAAGCTGGAACACCCCGCTGGTGTCGCCGTGGCCCAGCATCTCGAAGGTGCGGCGGTCGTCGAGGGGGATGGTGGACAGGTCGATGCGCCGCCCGGTGGTCCGCTCGATCAGGTCCACGGCCCGCGCCAGCACGGTCAGGGTCTTGAGGCCGAGGAAGTCGAACTTGACCAGGCCAGCGGTCTCCACCCACTTCATGTTGAACTGGGTCACCGGCATGTCCGAGCGCGGGTCGCGGTACAGCGGCACCAGGGTATCCAGCGGCCGATCGCCGATCACCACCCCGGCGGCATGGGTGGAGGCATGGCGATAGAGTCCCTCGAGCTTCATGCCGATGCCGAGCAGGCTCGCCACCACCTCCTCGGTATCGCGCATCTCCTTCAGCTTCGGCTCGCCCTCGACGGCGTCCTTCAGCGTCACCGGGTGGGCCGGGTTGTTGGGGACCAGCTTGCACAGGCGGTCCACCTGGCCATAAGGCATCTGCAGCACCCGGCCGACGTCGCGCAGCACCGCCCGGGCCTGGAGCTTGCCGAAGGTGATGATCTGGGCCACGTTCATATAGCCGTACTTCTTCTGGACGTAGCGGATCACCTCGTCGCGGCGGTCCTGGCAGAAGTCGATGTCGAAGTCGGGCATGGACACGCGCTCAGGATTCAGGAACCGCTCGAACAGCAGGCCGAAGCGCAGGGGGTCGAGGTCGGTGATGGTCAGCGCCCACGCCGCCACCGACCCGGCGCCCGAGCCACGCCCCGGTCCCACCGGGATGCCGTTGGCCTTGGCCCACTGGATGAAGTCGGAGACGATCAGGAAATAGCCGGGGAAGCCCATTTTCTCGATGACGTCCAGCTCGTACTCCAGGCGCTCGCGATAGGGCTTCTCCGCCTGATCGCGGCCCACCCCGTCGAACGTCATGAGGTCGAGCCGCTTCCTCAGGCCGTCGCGGGCGCTCTCCCGCAGTTCCTCCGCCTCGCTTCGGCCACTGGCGGTGGGGTACGGCGGCAGGATCGGCTTGCGCTTCTCCACCATGAAGGCGCAGCGGCGAGCCACCACCAGCGTGTTGTCCACCGCCTCCGGCAGATCGGCGAACAGCGCCCGCATCTCCTCCGCCGACTTGAAGCGGTGCTCGGGCGTCAGCCGCCGCCGCTCCGTCTGGGTGACATAGGCGCCGTCGGCGATGCACAAAAGGGCGTCGTGGGCGCCGTACATGCTTCCGCTGGAAAAGAACGGCTCGTTGGTGGCGACCAAAGGAAGATCGAGGCGGTAGGCCAGGTCCACCAGCCCCGGCTCGATGCGGTCCTCCACCTCCAGGCCGTGGCGCATCAGCTCCACATAGGTGCGGCCGGGAAAGATCGCCGCCAGCCGGCCCAGAAGGTCCGCCGCCCGCTCGGCCTGACCCTCGGCCAGCAGGCGGCCCACCGGCCCGGCCGGACCGCCGGTCAGGAGGATGAGCCCCCCTGCCCGCTCGGCCAGGTCGGAGAGCGCCACCTGCGGCGGCTCGTCGCCACTGTCCAGGAAGGCCTTGCTGACCAGCGACAACAGGTTGGAATAGCCGTCTTTGGACTGAGCCAGCAGCACCACCGGGTCGGGCGGCGGCGCCCGGCCATCCCGCGGCCCGGCCCGGAACCCCTCTCCCCCGCCGGCCTCGCGGCGCACGGCGAGCTGGCAGCCGACGATCGGCTGGATCCCGGCATCGAAGCAGGCCGACGAGAACTCCAGCGCCCCGAACAGATTGCCGGTGTCGGCGATGGCGACCGCCGGCATGCGCCGCTCCTGGCACAGCTTGACCAGTTCCTTGATCCTGATCGCCCCCTCCAGGAGGGAGTAGGCGGTGTGAACCCGAAGGTGGACGAAGTCGGCATGAGGCATCGCGGGACACCGTCGGCTGGGGGAACGTTGGTTGTCACCATCCCACACGTCGGAGCGGTTTGCCATGGCGGGATTATCTGTTGCGAAATCAATGTCGGATAAGATATGCATGAAAGCGGAGATGCCTGCATTCCGGGCGGGAGAAGCCAAGATGGCGACCGTATACGATGTCGCGGCATACATTCTGAGCAGTCATGGCGAAATGACCGCGATGAAGCTTCAGAAGCTTGTTTATTACTGTCAGGCCTGGCACATAGCATGGACAGACGATATTCTGTTCAACGAACGAATCGAGGCTTGGGCGGACGGACCGGTTTCCCCTGACTTGTTCCAACTTCATCGAGGAACATTCCGGTTGTCCAAACTGCCTGAGGGTGATGCGGCCAGATTGACCGACGACGAACGGGATACGATCGACCGCGTTCTCGCCTTTTATGGTGACAAATCTCCGCAGTGGCTGAGTGACCTTACTCATAACGAGGAACCCTGGAGAATCGCCCGGGGAAATCTTCCAGATCGGGCGGTATCCCAGGTCATCATCTCTCCGGAGGTAATGGGATCCTACTATAGTTCTCTCCACTGATGTCACGGAAGGGTACCCCAAAGGCTGGAGCAAAAGCTTCAACCGGCGTTCCGAGAATTGCCGAAGACCCCGAATCGTATCTCAGGCAAAAACCGGTCTGGCGTTTCAGCAGCTTCGACTGGGATGGACCGTGGGGTATCGAGGCCTGTGTATCCGCCAAATGGCGTCTCCATATCGAAAACACCTGTCCTCGTTCGAGACCATGACTTGGCAGGAGATTCTCAATGCCGCTGGCGCCAAGAAATCCGGGAAGGGCAACAACAACCACTACGTTTCCAGTGACAACTTCTCGAAACTGGCCAGCGATAGACTTGACCACCTGAATATACTTGCTGACGAATTGTTTTCACTTCGTTTGGAGCAGTGCGTGCGGATTTATGGCCTCAGACAGGGAAATTGCTTGCAAATTTTGTGGTTTGATCCTCATCACTGTACCAGGGATGGTCGGGCCGCTTACGAGTGGGACGATTGAGGCGAACAGGCTAAGCCCAGGTCGCGGCGACGGGGTCAAGGGACGCGTGATGCAGAACCAGGAGAAGAAGCTGGCGGGCGAGGCGGCCGCCGACATGGTCAGGAACGGCATGACGCTGGGCCTTGGGACCGGGTCGACGGTGGCGTTTTTCCTGCGGGCGCTGGGCGAGAAGGTGAAATCGGGCATGAAGGTGCGGGGCGTGCCGACGTCGGAGCGCACCGCCAACCTCTGTCACCAGCTCGGCATCGAGCTTCTGGACTTCGCGTCGGTGGACACGATCGACCTCTGTGTCGACGGCGCCGACGAGGTCGACCGTGAGTTCCGGATCATCAAGGGCGGCGGCGGCGCCCTCCTGCGCGAGAAGATCGTCGCCCTCGCCTCGCGTCGGAACGTGATCATCGTCGACTCGTCCAAAATGGTGGATCGTCTCGGCGCCTTCCCCCTGCCGGTGGAGGTGGTCCGCTTCGGCCATCACCACGTGGCCCGGCGTCTGCGGGAGAAGGGCGTCATCGTCCAGCTCCGCATCACCGGCGACGACCCCTACATCACCGACAATGGTCACTATATCCTCGACTGCCGCATGGGCCTCCTCGACGACCCGGCGGTGACGGAGGCGGAGCTCAAGAGCATGACCGGCGTGGTGGACACCGGCCTGTTCATCGGTCACTGCAACACTGTGATCATCGGCAAGGGCAACGAGATCTTTACCCGACATCGGGAGGTATAGCGGTATCTGCCGATGGCGTACTTCATTCAGCAACTCGTCAATGGATTGACGCTCGGCGCCATCTATGGCCTGATCGCCATCGGCTATACGATGGTGTACGGCATCATCGGCATGATCAATTTCGCCCATGGCGAGATCTATATGATGGGCGCCTTCGTCTCGGTGATCACCTGGCTGGTGCTGGGGACGCTCGGTCTCGCCAACGTGCCACTGGCGGTGGTGGCCATGCTGCTGGTGTCCATGGTGGTGGCCGCCGCCTATGGATGGAGCGTCGAGCGCATCGCCTATCGGCCCTTGCGCGGCTCGTTCCGCCTTGCCCCCCTCATCTCGGCCATCGGCATGTCCATCGCCCTGCAGAACTCCGTCCAGCTCAGCCAGGGCGCCCGGGTCAAGTCGATCCAGCCCCTGATTTCCGGCGGCTTCACCTTCATGGAGCAGAGCGGGTTCTCGGTGACGGTCAGCTACCTGCAGATCTTCATCTGGATTCTGACGGTGGTGCTGATGGCGGGGTTCACCTGGCTCATCACCCGCTCCTCCCTCGGCCGGCGGCAGCGGGCCTGCGAGCAGGACCAGGTGATGGCGGCGCTGTGCGGCGTCGATGTCGATCGCACCATCAGCCTGACCTTCGTCATCGGCGCCACGCTGGCGGCGGTCGCCGGCCTCATGGTGACGCTGCAGTACGGGGTGATCGACTTCTACATGGGGTTTCTCGCCGGCATCAAGGCCTTCTCGGCGGCGGTGCTGGGCGGCATCGGCTCACTGCCGGGGGCGATGCTGGGCGGGTTCCTGATCGGCCTGATCGAGGCGTTCTGGTCGGCCTATTTCACTATCGAGTACAAGGACGTGGCCACCTTCGGCATCCTGGTCCTGGTCCTGATCTTCCGGCCGACGGGACTGCTCGGCCGCCCAGAGGTGGAGAAGGTGTAGCATGACCCCGGCGGTCATCCCCGCGGCGCTGAAGGAGTCCCTGGCCGTCGCCCTGCTGGCCGCCGTGCTGGCGGTGCCGTTCCTCGGGCTCAAGGCCGCCAACGTCGGTGGCGCCCTGGTGCTGGAGACCCGCTGGCCACTGGCCGCCGCCGCCGTGGGCCTGGCGTTCGTCGGCCGGATGCTGCTCAGCCTGTGGCGCCTGCGCCCGCGACCGGTCGGCGAGACCAGTGAGTCTGGACTCTCGGTGAGGGAGGGCCAGGCGATGCGGACCCGCCTTTCCTGGTTCGGCGCCGCCGGCATCGTCTTCGCCATCGCCCTGCCGTTCCTGCCCTTCGCCAATCGTTACGTCATCGATACGGCCACCACCCTGCTGATCTACGTCATGCTGGGGTGGGGACTCAACATCGTGGTCGGACTGGCCGGACTGCTGGACCTTGGCTACGTGGCCTTCTATGCGGTCGGAGCCTACTCCTACGCCCTGATCGGCACCCATTTCGGCTGGTCGTTCTGGGTCTGCCTGCCGATGGCGGGGGTCTTCGCCGCCGCCTTCGGGCTGCTGCTCGGGTTTCCGGTGCTGCGGCTGCGCGGGGATTACCTGGCCATCGTCACCCTGGGCTTCGGCGAGATCGTCCGCATCATCCTCATCAACTGGTTCGACCTGACCAACGGCCCAAACGGCATCTCGGGCATTCCCCGCCCGTCGTTCTTCGGCCTGCCCTTCACCGCGAGCCCCGGAGAGGGGACGGAGAGCTTCAGTACCTTCTTTGGCCTCGAGTACTCGCCCCTGCACCGGGTGGTGTTCCTCTATTTCCTGATTCTGGCGCTGGCCCTGGTCACCAACCTGTTCACGTTGCGCATCCGCCGCCTGCCCGTCGGCCGGGCGTGGGAGGCCCTGCGCGAGGACGAGACCGCCTGCCGCTCCCTCGGCATCGATCCGACCCGGGTCAAGCTGTCGGCCTTCGCCATCGGCGCCATGTTCGCGGGCTTCGCCGGCTCGTTCTTCGCCACGCGCCAGGGCTTCATCAGCCCGGAGAGTTTCAGCTTCACCGAGTCCGCCATCATCGTCGCCATCGTCGTCCTCGGCGGCATGGGCAGCCAGACCGGGGTGGTGGTGGCGGCCTTCGTTCTGGTGGTGATTCCTGAGTGGTTCCGCGACTTCGCCGAGTACCGCATGCTGCTGTTCGGAGCGGCCATGGTGGTGATCATGGTGTGGCGCCCGCGGGGGCTTTTGTCCCACCGCGATCCCACCATCCGTCTCGAGGGTCGGGTGACCCGATGACCACGGTGCCAGAGCCTCCGCCGCCGATTCTGCTCGAGGTCGAGCACCTGGCCATGCGCTTTGGCGGCCTGGTGGCGGTGGACGACCTTTCCTTCACCGCCCGCGACCGCCAGATCACCGCCATCATCGGCCCCAACGGCGCCGGCAAGACCACCGTGTTCAACTGCCTGACCGGGTTCTACCGGCCGGGCGGCGGGCGCCTCACCCTCCATCATCCGCGTCAGGGCACCATCCAGCTCGAGCGTCTGGACGGCGTCCGGGTGGCGAGCAGGGCCGAGGTCGCCCGCACCTTCCAGAACATCCGCCTGTTTCCGCGCATGTCGGTCCTCGAGAACCTGCTGGTGGCCCAGCACCGTCCCCTGATGCGTGCCTCGGGCTTTTCCATCGCCGGGCTCCTTGGGCTTGCGCGCTATCGCTGGGCCGAGAGGCTGGCGGTGGACCACGCCGCATTGTGGCTGGAGCGGGTCGGGCTCCTGGACCAGGCCGACCGGGAGGCCGGCACCCTCCCCTATGGCGATCAGCGGCGGCTGGAGATCGCCCGCGCCATGTGCACGCGGCCGGTGCTGCTGTGTCTCGACGAGCCGGCGGCCGGGCTCAACGCCCACGAGTCGGCGGCGCTGAACCAGCTTCTTCTCGGCATCCGCGCCGAGGAGGGCATCGCCATCCTGCTGATCGAGCATGACATGAGCGTGGTGATGGAAATCTCCGATCACGTGGTGGTGCTGGACCATGGCCGGCGGATCGCCGAGGGCTCGCCCGCGGAGGTCCGGGCCAACCCCGCCGTCATTGCCGCCTATCTCGGCCAGGACCCGGACGAGGAGGCCCCCCATGCTTGAGCTGACCGGCCTGCATGCCTTCCATGGCCCGGTCGAGGCCCTGCGCGGCGTCGATGCGCACGTCGGAGCGGGCGAGATCGTCGCCCTGATCGGCGCCAACGGGGCCGGCAAGTCCACCCTGCTGATGACCGTGTGCGGCCAGCCCACCGCCGCCCGGGGCCGGGTGTTCTTCGACGGCGAGGACATCACCCGCCTGCCCACCCACGAGATCGTCCGCCGCGGCATCGCCCAGGTGCCGGAGGGCCGGCGCATCTTCCCCCGCATGACGGTGATGGAGAACCTGCGCATGGGGTCGCTGACCTCGTCGATCCATCACTTCGCCGACGACCTGGACCGGGTGTTCGCCCTGTTTCCGGTCCTCGCCGAGCGCCAGGAACAGCGCGGCGGCACCCTGTCGGGAGGTGAGCAGCAGATGCTGGCCATCGGCCGCGCCCTGATGAGCCGCCCCCGCCTTCTGCTTCTCGACGAGCCCTCGCTCGGCCTGGCGCCCCTGGTGGTGCGGCGGATCTTCGAGGTGATCCGCGAGATCAACCGGGACCATGGGATCACCGTGCTCCTGGTGGAGCAGAACGCCCACCACGCCCTGAAGCTCGCCCACCGGGGGTACGTGCTGGTGACCGGCAGCGTCACCCTGAGCGGAGCGGGTGCCGACCTGCTGGCCAACCCCGAAGTCCGCGCCGCCTATCTTGATGGTGGACACTGAGGGCTTGATCCAAAATATCCGCACCACCTCGCTTGTCCCCCGGCCCGTCCGCGGCGTTGCGCCAGGGGTTGCGTACCGCGGGTACGCGCCCCCTGTCGCGCCTGGCGGACGAACCGGTGTCCGGCGCGATCTGGCGCGGATATTTTGGATCAAGCCCTGACCATCCCCCCAGCGGTACGAAAAGAATTTGTCCACACTACGACTAGTGGTATCGTCGCCGCGCCGTCTGGAATGCAGACCGCACTCGTATGGGGAGAAATCGAATGAGAATTGGTCGGAGTTTGCTGGCAGCCGCCGCGCTGACGCTCGCCACCGCCGGGGGAGCCCGAGCCGACGTCACGATCGCCGTGGTCGGGCCGATGTCGGGGTCGGAGGCGGCGTTCGGCGAGCAGATGCGCCGCGGAGCCGAGGCCGTGGTGGCCGACATCAACGCCAAGGGCGGAGTCCTTGGACAGCCCCTGAAGCTCGAGGTGGGCGACGACGCCTGCGACGCCAAGCAGGCGGTGGCCGTCGCCAACCAGATGGTCAACAAGAAGGTGGCCCTGGTGGCCGGCCACTTCTGTTCGGGGTCGTCGATCCCCGCGTCGGCGGTTTACCGGGAAGAGAACATTCTGCAAATTTCCCCCGGTTCGACCAATCCCAAGCTGACCGAACAGGGCTTCTCCAACGTGTTCCGGGTGTGCGGCCGCGACGATCAGCAGGGCGCCGTGGCCGGCGCCCATATCGCCGACAAGCACAAGGGTGCCAAGGTCGCCATCGTCCACGACAAGCAGGCCTATTCCAAGGGCCTGGCCGACGAGACCAAGAAGACCCTGAACGCAAAGGGCGTCACCGAGGTCATGTACGAAACCATCACTCCGGGCGAGAAGGACTACTCGGCGCTGGTCACCAAGCTCAAGGCCGCCGGGGCCGACGTGCTGTTCTTTGGCGGCTACAAGACCGAGGCCGGACTGATCGTCCGTCAGATGCGCGAACAGGGGATGAAGACCATCCTGATGGGCGGCGACGCCCTGGTCACCCTGGAGTACTGGGGCATCACCGGCCCGGGCGGCGAGGGAACGCTGATGACCTTCAGCCCGGACCCGCGCAAGGACCCGGCCAACGCCGAGCTGGTGGCCCGCTTCCGTGCGCAGAAGTACGAGCCGGAGGCCTATACCCTCTACACCTACGGCGCCATCCAGGCATGGAAGGCGGCGGCGGAGAAGGCCGGCTCCACCGACCCGAAGAAGGTCGAGGCGGCGCTGAAGGGCGGCAAATTCAACACGGTGCTGGGCCACATCGGCTTCGACGCCAAGGGCGACGTCAGCGCCCCGGGATACGTCGTCTACGTCTGGCATAACGGTCAGTACGATTACGTGAAGTAAAGTCCAGGTCACAAATCAGACCGACCCGGCGGGTGGTCGATCCTGTCGCCGCCATGCGGAGCTTGGATCGACCAGCCGTTGGGGGTATTCTCGGTGAGCGTCGTGGGGGCGCCGTGTCGTGCGCGTCACGACCCGGGCTCTCTGCACAGGATCACGGAATAATGCGCTTCCTGAACCCGAAGACCGACCTTGCCTTTAAAAAGATCTTCGGATCGGACTCGAGTCGGGAGATTCTCATCAGCTTTCTCAATGCGGTATTGGCGCTTTCGGGAGAGAGCGCCATTGACGAGGTGACGATCCTCGATCCCTATCAGGCGCCCAAGATCCAGGGGATGAAGGATACGTTCCTTGACGTCCGGGTCAGGGATGGCAGCGGGCGTTCGTATGTCGTGGAAATGCAGGTTCTGAACGTCCCCGGCTTTGAAAAAAGAGTGCTCTATAATGCGTGCAAAGCCTATGTTGGGCAGCTTGCCAAGGGGGATGACTACAATCTCCTCGGTGAAGTGGTGGCTGTGACCATAGCCGACTTCATCATGTTCCCGGAATTGGAGCGAGTTGTGAGCCAATTTCGGCTGCAGGCCGAGGAAAATCACCTCATCTATCACCGGGATTTGGAGCTGACGTTTGCGGAACTTCCGAAATTTATCAAAATTGAAGAGGAACTTGAGACAACCCTTGAGCGCTGGCTTTATTTTTTGAAGACGGCAGGAGACTTGACGGCGGTGCCGCGGGCTCTGGCCATTGAACCCGCAATCGTGAAGGCCTTCGAGATCGCCAATCGGGCAACCTGGACCGACGAGGAACTCGATTCCCAGGAGAAACGCGAGATGTGGATCTCCACTCAGAACCGTATCCAGAATGATGCCAAACGCGTGCACGAGGAACTCTTGCGGGCAAGAGATGATGTTGCGCGGATGGCGCAGATGGCACGGACAGCGCGACAGGAGGGCATGACCGAGGGCAAGGCGGAGGGCAAGGCGGAGGGCAAGGCGGAGGGCAAGGCGGAGGGCAAGGCGGAGGGCAAGGCGGAGATAGTACTCCGCCTGCTCCGTCGGAAGTATGGAATGTTGTCACCTGAAATCGAGGCGCGCGTTCGGTCAGCTGGCAGCGAGCAGTTGGATGGTTGGAGTGAGCGCTTGCTGGATGCCCGCACGTTGGATGACGTCTTCGATACGCCCACGACGCACTGACGGCGCGACGGCGGCGTGACGGCGGAGATTTTTCGTGTCCTGTTCACCTGGAAAATGAGAACCGCTGACGCCCGCTCGCCGGGCCTTTTCTTTCCGTCGGAATTCACGTAAGGTTCTTTTCGGAGAACAGACAAGGAGCACATCCATGGCAGGCAGCGTCAACAAGGTCATTCTCATCGGCAATCTGGGGAAGGACCCCGAGGTGCGCCACAGCCAGGATGGCTCGAAGATCGTCAACATCAACGTCGCCACCTCGGAAAGCTGGAAGGACCGGGTTTCGGGCGAGCGGCGCGAGAAGACAGAGTGGCATCGGGTGGTGATCTTCAACACCAACATCGCCGACGTCGCCGAGCGCTACCTGCGCAAGGGCTCGAAGGTCTACCTGGAAGGCCAGCTACAGACGCGCAAATGGACCGATCAGCAGGGTGCCGAGCGGTATACGACGGAGATCGTCATCGGCCGCTTCAAGGGCGAGCTGACCCTGCTCGACTCCAAGGGCGGTGGTGGTGGCGGCGGTGCCGGTGGCCCGCCGCCGGGAACGGCCGCCGACTACGACGTCGGCGGCGGCGACTGGGGCGCTCCGGCGGCGGCCTCAGGTGGCGGTGGACGCGCACCGGCGGGTGCCGGTAGTGGTGGAGGTGGAGGTGGCGGTGCTGGCTGGGACAAGCCGGCCGATCTGGACGACGAAATCCCGTTCTGATCCCGTCACTTATGGCCTTGCTCCCCAGGAAATATGTCGTAAAATCATCACGTTGAGCGACGACCTTCATTCGTCGCCTCACGTCCCGGCACCGGGCGGCAATCGCATCGCTGCGCCGAAAGATTGATCTTTGGTCAATTTTGGCGCGGCGGCGTTGCCATGTTCTCCCCTTCAATCAACCGCGGTCCTCCGATGGGAGGGACAGACGCGTCCGGCTATCAACTACCGGAAGTCGAAACTTCACCCCATACAAAGCGTTTTCGGTTGAGAATAACGCCTGGAGAGGGGAGACCTACCATAGGCGAGTATTGCAGCCGATCCCGATGACCGGCACGGCTCCCGGTATGCCGGCGAGCGGGAGGTCCGACTCCGTGCGGGCTTGAAGAAGGATAGATAACACGGATAAGAAGGGATGAACACGAATGTTACTGCGCATGACATACGCTTCAGTAACTTCCGTGTACATATTCTTCTGTATTAATATTTTAATATTAATCACTTGACGAGTGAAGACGGATAATTTCCATTGTCACCCTGCATCCGTGTTCATCTCTTCTTATCCGTGTTCATCCGTGTTGCATCTTTTTTCTCCAAGTCGGCACACTTGATATTGATTCATGTCATTGACTCGCGTTCAGGGGAGGGTGACGATGCGTATCGCCTTCATCGGATCAAGCCTGGTGACATCCTATCGCAACGGCTCCGCCACCTATTGCCGAGGGGTTCTGCGGGCGCTTGCCGAACGCGGTCACCGCATCACCCTTTATGAGCCCAACACCCGGGAGCGCGAACTCCACCGCGACATTCCGAACCCGGACTGGGCCCGGATCGTCGCCTACCCCGTCGATCGCGCCGGGGTGGCCGGCGTCATCGACAAGGCCCGGAGCGCCGACACCATCATCAAGGCCAGCGGTATCGGCGCCTTCGATACCCTGTTCGAGGCCTCGCTGCCCGGACTGCGGCGGCCGGGTCGGTCCGTCATCTTCTGGGACATGGAGCCGGCGGTGACCCTCGAGCGGGTGCGCGGCGACGTCAACGACCCACTGCGGGTGCTGCTGCCCCTCTTTGACCTGGTGCTGATCCGGGGGGGAGGCAGGCCGGCGGTCGCGCGCTACCTGAAACTGGGGGCGCGAGCCTGCGTCCCGATCTACAACGCCGTCGATCCGCGCGTCCATCATCCCATTCCCACCGACGAGCGGTTCGCCGCCGACGTGGCGTTTCTCGGCGACCTAGCCCCGGACCGGGCGCCGCGGGTGGTCGAGCTGCTGTTCGCCGTCGCCGAGACCCTGCCGCACCGGCGGTTCCAGGTCGCCGGCAGCGGCTGGGACGGAGTCACCCTGCCTGCCAACGTGCGATCCCTGGGCCATGTCCGCACCGCCGACCACAACGCGGTCAACTGCTCGGCCCTGGCGGTGCTGAGCATCGCCCGCACGCCCATGGCCCGCGACGGACTGGCGCCGTCCTCACGCATGTTCGAGGCCGCCGGGGCGGCGGCCTGCATCATCAGCGACGACTGGCCCGGCCTGGCGTCGTTCTTCGAACCCGACACCGAGATCCTGGTGGCGAACGACCGCAGCGACGTCATCGACCACCTGGAAACCCTCGATGCCGCACGGGCCGGAGCCATCGGCGTCGCCGCGCGCCGCCGAGCCCTTGGCATGCATACCTTCGTCCACCGGGCGGCCCTGGTGGAGGCCGTGCTGACGCGCACCCGCGCCCAGCCATTGGAGGTCAGGATATGACCGCCGAGACACTCTCCATAGTCTTCATCGGCCTGTCAATTACGTCGTCATGGGGCAACGGCCATGCCGGCACCTATCGAGGTCTGGTGCGTGAGCTGTCGCGTCGCGGCCATGACGTGGTGTTTCTCGAGCGGGACCTGCCCTGGTACGCCGCCAATCGCGACCTGCCGCGCCCGCCGTTCGGCCGCACCTTCCTCTACCGCAACCTGCGCGATCTCAAGGCGCGCTTCGCCGGGATGGTGAAGGGAGCCCACCTGGTGGTCGTCGGCTCCCACGTGGCGGAGGGAGCGGCGGTCGGCCGCTGGGTCCTCGATACCGCGCTCGGCATCCGGGCCTTCTACGACATCGACGTTCCCCACACCCTGGCCTGGCTGGCCCGGGGCGGTGTCGACTACCTGTCGCCCGATCTCATGGGGCGCTACGACCTGTATCTGTCGTGCACCGGCGGACCGGTGCTCGAGCGCATCGAGCGGGACTTCGGCGCCCGCATGGCGCGGGTGCTCTACGGCTCCGTGGACACCGAGGTCCACCAGCCGGACTCGGTGCCCAAGCGCTGGACCCTGGGCTATCTCGGCAACTGCACCGATGATCGGCGGGCCAAGCTCGATGCTCTGCTGGTGCAGCCGGCGCAGACCCTGCGGTCGGAGCGCTTCATCGTCGTCGGTCCGCCCCTCCCTGGCGACCCGGCCTGGCCCGGCAACGTCGGGCGCATCAACCACCTGCCGCCGGGAGAGCACCGCGGCTTCTACTGCGCCCAGCGCTATACCCTCAACGTGACGAGGGACGAGGTGGTCCGCACCGGCTGGTCACCGGGAACGCGCCTGTTCGAGGCCGCCGCCTGTGGCGCGCCGGTCATCACCGACTGGTGGGATGGTCTCGACACCATCTTCGTGCCCGGCCGGGAAATCCTGGTCGTCAACTCCAGCGAGGAAGTGGTGACCATCCTGCGTGACCTGCCCGACGAGCGGCGGATCGAAATCGGCGCGGCGGGACGCCGCAGGGTGCTGATGGCCCATACCGCGGCCCACCGGGCGCGGGAACTGGAAAGCCACCTGGCGGAGGCGGTGGAGCGCCGACGCATCACGCCGACGCGGCGCAACACCCCCATCCTGGACGACGACCGGCGGGAGGACCGGCTGCTCGCCAGGAATTGGGAGGAAAGCCCCCCGGCACATCACCCGGCCGGATCGTCGGCGATGCCGTAATCAGGCGGACCGTCGGTCTCGGCTGCCGACAGGGCCCAGTGGTGGACGGCCAGGGCCTTGCGTTTGCGGTTGGCCACGTACTCAAGCAGCAGTTCGTGGCAGGGGCCGTCCTTGCGCGGGCGCAGATCCTGGATGCCGGCGGCGATGTTGCGCGCGACCTCTACCTGGAGGGTCACCCACTCGATGACCTCCCGTTCGCCGACGGCGCGCCAGACGTAATCGCGGATCGCCATCCACTGCTCGTGGCGGGGCAGCCGGTCGCTGACGTGGACGGGAGTGGCGTGGACGATCTTGTGGAGCTGCTGCCACTTGGCGTACTGAAGGCTGGTCTTTTCCGGATAGGGAACCCTGGTCGTCCGCTGCGCCTCCTCGCGGGCCAGGATGTCGGCGAGTTCCGCGGCCCAGGCGGCAATTCGCGAAGGCGGAACCTGACGTCGCGGCGCGGTGTTGCCCTCGGTCATGCGCCCTGCCCTCCCCTCCCCCTGGTCCCCGTGTTCGGGATGGCGTTCCATCCCCGTCCACACTACAACATGGAAACGCCAGCGGGGAGGCTCCAGGCATTCATCACCCTCCCCTCACGGAGGACGCCCATGCCAGACCCCCTCGTCCTGTTCGCGCGGGCGGTGGACTTCGCCGCCCGTCGCCACGTCCACCAGCGGCGCAAGGGGATGGCGGCGGAGCCCTACGTCAACCACGTGATCGAGGTGGCCCACCTGCTGGCCGAGGCCACGGGTGGTGCCGACCTGGTGCTGATTCTGGGCGGCCTGCTGCACGACACCATCGAGGACACCGGCACCACCCATGACGAGATCGCGAACGCCTTCGGACGCGAGGTGGCCGACCTGGTGGCCGAGGTCACCGACGACAAGTCCCTGCCCAAGGCCGAGCGCAAGCGCCTCCAGGTGGAGACCGCGCCGCACAAGTCGATTCGCGCCCGAATGGTGAAACTCGCCGACAAGATCAGCAACCTGCGGGCAATAACCACCAGCCCACCAGCCGACTGGAGTCTCGAGCGCCGCCGCGCGTATTTCGTCTGGGCGGCCCAGGTGGTGGACGGCTGCCGTGGCGTCAGTCCGGTGTTGGAGGCGGACTTCGATCGCGCCTATGCCGCCGGGTTCCCTCCTCCCGGGACTAAGCCTACCGAGTCGTGACCGCCATTCCGGGGTATCGCGCGGCCGCGCCGAAGGTTACAATGGTGGCCAGCGCCACACTTCACCACGGGGATGGTCATGGACCGGGACACTCTCGATCGAATACTGGAAGAGCATCGCCTCTGGGGCGGTCCGGCAGGCGAGGGCAAGCGGGCCAACCTGGTGGACGCCGTCCTGCACGGCTATGACATGCGGGGCGTCGACCTTCGCGATGCCGATCTGCGCGAGGCGGATCTGACGGGCTGCAATCTCGAAGGGGCCGACCTGCGGGAGGCCCACCTGCCCGGAGCGACCCTGCGCAACTGCAATCTTCGCTTCGCCAAGCTGGGCAACGCCGATCTCAGCAACTGCGACCTGCGGGGGGCGGACCTGACGGGAGCCGACCTGACCAACACCGACCTGTGGCGAAGCAACTTCCGCGAATGTGTCATCTCGCCGACGGCGCTCCACGCGGCGCTGAAGTGCCGGCTGGGATAGGATGATCCGGACGGTGGCTCCCCCCCCTCGCCCTGGACGAACGAAAGTCCTGGACGAACGAAAGAAAATGGCAGGAACCCCGCGGTCCTGCCATTTTCTTTCGGACACCCTGTGGCCGGAGTTTTCTCCGTGCCTGCCGCCGAAGGTGGCGACTTCCTCCCCAGACTCAAGCCGCGGCGACACCGCCACGCCCCAGTCTTTGTAAGGGAGACACTACGTAATTTTCGTAACAAAGTCATCACTTTTTTGTAACAAGGGTAGCAGATTCTTATGACCATCGGGTAAGCCTGAGGCCGGAGGGTCGTCGCCCTCCCCCCTCCCACGCCATAGGACGGAGCAACCAACCAGGGGACGCACATGACCAGACTCACACGTGCACTCATCATCATCGGCGCCGCGGCCTTCCCGGCCCAGACCATGGCCGCCGATGCCACGGCCCGCATCGACCGGGCCGCCTGCGCCCGACTCGTCGAGCACGTTCCCGCCGACGACGTGGCCTATCGGCCGGGGGTGGATGTCCGCGGCAATGCGGTGGCTCCGGCGAACGTCGGCGGCGGGCGGAGCATCAAGGTTCCCGAAGAGATCTCCATCGACATCGGCCGCGACATCGCCAGCAAATACATGCCGGGGGTCGCGGGTGGCTATGGCAAGACATCCGTGGGCACGGTGACGGTGAAGAACGGCAAGACCTACTTCAACGGCGAGCCCATCGCCGACCGGGACCAGGCGGCCCTGGCGGCGGCCTGCAAGAAGGCCGGTATCCGGTAAAAAACATGAGGGGCTGAAAATATGCAGGGCAAAAAGCCCTCTCCCCCCTTCAGGGGGGAGAGGGTTGGGTGAGGGGGCGCGAAGCTCCCGACATGGTGCCGGCTGCCCCCCTCACCCCGGCCCTCTCCCCCCGAAGAGGGGGGAGAGGGAGTGAAGATTGCGGAGTATTCTTCTTCACCCAATTGCCCTGTGAAAATATGGGGTGGGCAACGACCGGCGGTTTGCCTAAAGTCTCACCTTCGTTCCACCCCACGCCAAGCGACCGAGGACCCCCATGCGCCTGTCCAACTATCTGCTGCCGACGCTGAAGGAGACCCCGGCCGAGGCGCAGATCGTCTCGCACCGGCTGATGCTGCGGGCCGGCATGATCCGCCAGCACGCCGCCGGCATCTACAACTGGCTGCCGCTCGGGCTTCGGGTCCTGCGCAACATCGAGCGCATCGTCCGCGAGGAGCAGGACGCCGCCGGGGCGCTCGAGGTCCTGATGCCCACCATCCAGTCGGCGGACCTCTGGCGGGAGTCGGGGCGCTACGACGACTATGGCAAGGAGATGCTGCGCATCACCGACCGCCACGAGCGGGACATGCTCTATGGCCCAACCCATGAGGAGGTGGTCACCGACATCTTCCGCCAGAACGTCCGCAGCTATCGCGACCTGCCGAAGATGCTCTACCAGATCCACTGGAAGTTCCGCGACGAGGTGCGGCCCAGGTTCGGCGTCATGCGCGGCCGCGAGTTCCTGATGAAGGACAACTACTCCTTCGACATCGACTACGCCGCGGCGCGACGGTCCTACAACCGCATGTTCGTCGCCTACCTGCGCACCTTCGCCCGCATGGGGCTGAAGGCCATCCCCATGCGGGCCGACGCCGGTCCCATCGGCGGCGACCTCAGCCACGAGTTCATCATCCTGGCCGAGACCGGTGAGTCGGGCGTGTTCTGCCATCGCGGGCTGCTGGACAAGCCGGCACCCGACAACGTGGACTATGCGAGCGATCTCCAGCCGGTGGTCGACGACTGGACCAGCCTGTACGCCGCCACCGACGAGAAGCACGACCCGGACTCCGAGGCCGTGCGCCAGCTCGGTGACTCCCTGGTCTCGGCGCGGGGCATCGAGGTGGGGCACATCTTCTACTTCGGCACCAAGTACTCGAAGGCCATGAATGCGGTGGTGACCGGTGCCAATGGCGAGCCCGTCACCGTGGAAATGGGCTCCTACGGCATCGGCGTGTCACGGCTGGTGGGCGGCATCATCGAGGCCTCCCACGACGATGCCGGCATCATCTGGCCTGAGTCCGTGGCCCCGTTCAAGGTGGGCCTGATCGACCTCAAGGCTGGTGACGCCGCCACCGGGCGGGTGTGCGCCGACCTTTACGCCACCCTGCGGCGGGCCGGCGTCGAGGTCCTGCTCGACGACCGCGACGAACGGGCGGGCGCCAAGTTCGCCGACATGGACCTGATCGGCCTGCCGTGGCAGGTTGTCGTCGGGCCGAAGGGCGTGGCCCGCGGCCTGGTCGAACTCAAGAACCGCGCCACCGGCGCCCGCGAGGAACTGTCGGTCGAGGCCGCGGTGACGAAATTGACGGCGTGAGGGACGGACATGACTCGCAACCGCCGCCACAACAAGCCCTCTCCCCCCCCTTCAGGGGGGAGAGGGTTGGGTGAGGGGGGCGCGAAGCTCCCGAAATGGTGCCGGTTGCCCCACCCCCTCACCCCGGCCCTCTCCCCCTCGAGGGGGAGAGGGAGTTCAGAGTCCAGGTGCGTTGTCAGGCCCTGACCCCGGAGGAGACCATGTTTTCGCCGTTCGAGAGACTGGTGGCCCTGCGCTATCTGCGGGCACGGCGCCGGGAGGGGTTCGTCTCGGTGATCGCCGGCTTTTCGCTGGCGGGCATCGGCCTTGGCGTCGCCACCCTGATCATCGTCATGGCGGTGATGAACGGCTTCCGTCAGGAGTTGCTGGGGCGCATCCTTGGGCTCAACGGCCACATCGGGGTTTATGGGGCGGGAGTGCCGCTGACCGGCTTCGACCCGCTGGCCGAGCGCATCCGCGCCATTCCCGGCGTGGTCCAGGTCATCCCCACCGCCGAGGGCCAGGTGATGGCCACCGCCGGCGGCAACTCGACGGGCGCCCTGGTGCGGGGCGTGCGGCCCGACGACCTCAAGGCGCGGGCGGTGCTGGCCAAGGCCGTCCGCGGCGGCAACCTCAACGATCTTTACGCCGACGACGCGGTGATGGTCGGCGAGCGGCTGGCGGAAAAGCTCGGGGTCACGGTGGGGGGGACGATCACCCTCATCTCGCCCAAGGGCAACGTCACCGCCTTTGGCACCGTCCCCCGCATGCGGGCCTTCCGGGTGGTGGCCACCTTCCACGTCGGCATGTACGAGTATGACTCCACCTTCATCTACATGCCGCTGGAGGCGGCCCAGGTCTACTTCTCCCTGCCGTCCGGGGGGGTGACGCAGCTCGAAGTGATGCTCGACAATCCCGACCGGGTGCCGGCTGCTGGCCTCGCCATCATCCGCGAGGTCGGGCCGACGGTGCGGGTCCACGACTGGCAGCACGCCAACGCCAGCTTCTTCAATGCCATCCAGGTGGAACGCAACGTGATGTTCCTGATCCTGACGCTGATCATCCTGGTGGCGGCCTTCAACATCATCTCGGGCCTCATCATGCTGGTGAAGGACAAGGGGCGGGACATCGCCATCCTGCGCACCATGGGGGCGACCCGGGGGATGATCATGCGCATCTTCTTCCTGAGCGGGGCCAGCGTCGGCGTGGTGGGGACCACCTTCGGCGTCGTCCTCGGGCTCGCCTTTTCCTACAACATCGAGAGCATCCGCCAGATATTGCAGGGACTCACCGGCACCGAGCTGTTCTCGGCCGAGATCTATTTCCTCTCCCGGCTGCCGGCCAGGGTGGATCCGAACGAGGTGGTGACGGTGGTGCTGATGGCCCTCGGCCTGTCGTTCGCCGCGACCCTCTATCCGGCCTGGCGGGCGGCGCGGCTCGATCCGGTGGAGGCGTTGCGCTATGAATAGTCCCCCCCCTGCCCTGGAGTTGAAGGACATCGGCCGCCGCTTCCGCCAGGGCGAGGCGGTGCTGCATGTGCTGAACGGGGCCAGCGTCGCCGTGCGGTCGGGGGAGATCGTCTCGCTGGTCGGGCCGTCGGGCGCCGGCAAGTCCACCCTGCTCCACGTCGCCGGCCTGCTGGAGCGCCCCGATGACGGCGAGGTGCTGATCGCCGGTGACCCCTGTGGCCGGTTGTCCGATGACCGCCGCACCAGGCTGCGCCGCGAATACCTGGGCTTCGTCTATCAATACCACCACCTGCTGCCCGAGTTCTCGGCGCTCGAGAACGTGGTGCTGCCGCAGATGATCGCCGGCGTGTCGCGCCGTGCCGCCGCCGACCGGGCCAGGGGACTGCTGGAGCGCATGGGGCTCGGTCCCCGCGCCGAGCACCGGCCCGGCCAGTTGTCCGGCGGCGAGCAGCAGCGGGTGGCCATCGCCCGCGCCCTCGCCAACGGGCCGCGGGTGCTGCTGGCCGACGAACCCACCGGCAACCTGGACCCGGGCACCGCCGCCCGCGTGTTCGACGAGCTGCTGCGCCTGGTGCGGGAGGACGGACTGGCGGCGCTGATCGCCACCCACAACCCCGACCTGGCCGGCCGGATGGACCGGGTCATCGAACTTCGCGACGGGCGTCTCGAGACGTCGCCGAATGTTCCCAGTGTGCCTATCGTTTGACACACCGCAGAATGCCGGTTTCGAGAAAAAAGACGCAACACGGATGAACACGGATATCCACGGATGAACACGGATGCAGATTAACAGGATGCTACTCCGTTTCTAACGGCAACAAAGTGTAAATATTAATATTATATATACAACGAAATATCTGACACGCTCATCACAGGAGTCAAAGTCTAACTCCACTCCATCCGTGTTTATCCGTGGATATCCGTGTTCATCCGTGTTGCGTCTTTTTTCTCGAAGCCGGCACCATTAGGGACCGTATGAACCGGTCTTTCCGCTCGAAGGGATAAGGAGTCTGTTCCGTGAAGCTCAATCTGGGATGCGGGTACAACTACCGGCCCGACTGGATCAACGCCGACATCGCCCCGGACTGCAATCCGGATGTGCTGATGGACATGGAGCGCTTTCCCTGGCCGTTTCCCGATTCAAGCTTCCATGAGGTGGCGATCAACCACGCCCTGGAACACGTGGGGCAACTGCCGGAGACCTATCTCGCGGTGATCCGGGAACTGTACCGGGTCTGCGCCCACCAGGCGAAGGTGATCATCACCGTCCCCCACCCCCGGCACGAGCAGTATCTGATCGACCCCACCCACGTGCGGCCGATCATGCCGGAGAGTTTCCTGATGTTTTCCCAGGAGATCAACCGCACCATCATCGCCGACAAGGGGTCGGACTCCCCCCTCGGCCTGCGCAACGGCGTGGACTTCGTGACGGAAGCCATCCACTACCACCTGGATCCGGTCTGGGAGGACCGGCGCAACCGAGGTGAGATCAACGACGAACAGCTCCAGGCTGCCCTGCGCTCGCAGAACAACGTGGTCGATTTCTACACCGTCATTCTGAAGGTCGTGAAGCCCGGCTGAACCGCCCCCTGTACAAAGCGCATGGCGCGATAGTTCTTTTCGCATAAATTGATTCCTGATACCCTCCCCGACAATAACGAAATCCAAGGGGGATATCGCATGGAGCAGGTGTTGTCGAATTTCAGGCTGAAATACCAGATCAGCCTGATCGGGATAATCGGTGTCGTCGGATTGCTGGTGGTCGGCGCCATCTACAACGCGAGCAGCAGCACCCAGGACCAGGCGCAGGCGGCGGCGGACGCGGCCAACCAGGCCAACGAGCTGCTGGTCAAGGTCGACAAGGGGCTGCTGCAGGGCAGGCGGCATGAAAAGGATTTCCTGCTGCGCCGCACGGAAGAGCAGGTCGGCCGCCACGCCAAGACGATGAAGGAGGTCGGGACCGCCCTCGACCAACTGGAAAAGAGTGTTTCCTCGGCCGAGGAAAAGGCCCTGACGGGAAAGGTCCGCAGCGGTCTCGAGGCCTATGCCGCCCAGTTCACCAAGGTGGTGGACACGGCGAAGAAGGTGGGCCTGACCGAGAAGGACGGCTTGCAGGGCGCCTTGCGCACCGCCGTCCATGCCATCGAGGACAAGCTCAAGGGGGCGGACGACGCGAACCTGACGGTGCAGATGCTGACCATGCGCCGGCATGAGAAGGATTTCCTCGCCCGCCAGGACGTCAAGTACGCCGACGCCATGAAGGGAACCGCCGAAAAGTTTACGGCAACCCTGGAGAAGTCCGAGGTTTCGGCCGATACCCGCAAGGACATCGTCGGCAAGCTCGCCGATTATCAGCGCGACTTCGCCGCCATCGTCGCCGGCACGCTGGAGGCCACCGCCGAGGTCAAGGTGCTGTCCGAAACCTATGCCAGGATGGAACCGTCGCTCGCCGCCCTGCTGGAGAAGATCGAGGCCCGTTATACGGCGAGCCAGACCGAGCTGCGGGAGACGCGGGCGGCCACCTTCCAGAGGATCCTGACCGCGATCATCGTCACCGTGCTTGTGGTCATGGTGGCGGGCTTCTTCATCGGGCACGGCATTTATCAGCCGCTGGGTCGCATGACCGACGCGATGCGCCGCCTTGCCAACGGCGACAAGACCATGGACGTCCCGAGTCGCGATCGCCACGACGAAATCGGCGAGATGGCGGCGGCGGTCCAGATCTTCAAGGACAACGCCATCAAGGTCGACCGCATGCAGGCCGAGCAGGAAGAACTGAAGCGGCAGGCGGACGTCGAGAAGAAGCGCGCCATGAACGAGCTGGCCGACTCCTTCGAGTCGAGCGTCAAGGGAGTGGTCAATGCGGTGTCGTCCTCCGCCACCGAGCTTCAGTCGTCGGCCGAGTCCCTGTCGGCGACGGCTGAACAGACCATGAGCCAGACCTCGACCATGGCGGCGGCGGCCGAACAGGCGTCCGCCAACGTCCAGACCGTCGCCGCGGCGGCGGAACAGCTCTCCAGCTCCATCACCGAGATCAGCCGCCAGGTCGCGCAGTCGTCCAAGGTCGCCTCGGGAGCGGTGCAGGAAGCCGCGCGAACCCACGAGGCCGTCCAGGGCCTGGTGAACGCCGCCCAGAAGATCGGCGAGGTGGTCAAGATGATCACCGACGTCGCCGAGCAGACCAACCTCCTGGCCCTCAACGCCACCATCGAGGCGGCCCGGGCGGGTGATGCCGGCAAGGGCTTCGCCGTCGTCGCCAACGAGGTGAAGAGCCTGGCCAACCAGACCGCCAAGGCGACGGAGGAAATCAGCCGCCAGATCAACGGCGTGCAGGAAGCCACCCAGGAGGCGGCCAACGCCATCAAGGGAATCGGCAAGACGATCGGCGAAATCGACAGCATCTCCGCGGCGATCGCCGCGGCGGTGGAGGAACAGGGTGCCGCGACCAAGGAAATCGCCCGCAACGTCGAACAGGCCGCCATCGGCACCCGGGAAGTCTCTTCCAACACGGCTGGCGTCTCCCAGGCGGCGGAGGAAACAGGCAGCTCCGCCGGCCAGCTATTGGACGCCGCCCGCGAACTGTCCCGGCAGTCCGAGCACCTGCGGGGCGACGTCGACGGGTTCGTCCGCAAAATCCGACAGGCCTGACCCACCGATCCCCTCGGTCAACAGCCCTCCCTCCATCAGGAGGGAGGGCTTTTTTCCGTGAAGAACGGATACGCCCACCTCCTGTTGGATTCCCCATAGCGCCGTAGTACCTTGCCAGTCACGGAAGTGGAGGGAGAAACCATGAGGAGCAGAACGACCAATGGGTTGTTGTCGTTTGCCATGGTGCTAGCGATGGCATTCACTGTCGCCATGGCGCTCGCCAGTCCGTCCCCTGCCGCTCCCGCCTCTGGGGAGATCACGTCGGAGCGGGTCTTCGAGGTGGAGCGATTCGGCCGCTATGCCGTCGCCACCGTCAGCCCGCATGGAACGGCCCTGCGCCTCCTGGACCGCATGACCGGTCCGGGGGTGGAGGACGGCGAGCCCGGCCAGCGCGACGGGCGGGTCGATCTGTTTCTCGGTTCGGGCGCCCACAAGGCCATCCTGACCGCACCGACCAGGGCCACCGCGCCGACCGAACTCATCGTTCGCCCCTTCGTGGAAATGAACGGCGCCACTCTGCCTCGTCTGGTGGAGTTGGCGACGGTGTCGTCGGACCTCGGAGACTACCAGCAGCGCTCCTACTGGCTGGAGATTCCGACCCGGCAGCCGGTCTTCCTGGAAGCCGCCGGCCGTCACCTCTCCGACCTGCGCCTGTGGAAGGATGGGTCGTGGCTGGAGGATGCCCAACCGGCCGCCGAGACCATCGCCACTCAGCCCGGCCGGCCGCTGGCGGTACGCCGCCTGGTCGCCACCCTGGAGCCGGGCCTCTATCTGCTGGTCGCCTATGGCGGAGTGGGCGCGCCGTGGACCGACCCGGGTGCCGAGCGTCCGCTGCATCTGCGCTGGGGTATCCCGACCCTGCCCCAGGCGTCGCGCAAGCGGTTGATCGCCGGTCCCTTCGGGTTCGACCGCTGGCTGGTGCCAAAGGAGACCGACTATTTCCGCCTCGAGCTGCCCGAGCCGGGTGTGGCGGTGCTGGACGTGGCGCGCCGCCCCGCCGGTCAGCCACGGTCGGGCGAGCGGGCGCTGATCGACAGGACATCGCGCCGCCCGGTGGCCGATGTGTCGTTCAAGGACCGCTCCGTCGAGAAACTGGTGACGATCGAGCGCGCAGCCGGCGAGCCCTATGTGCTGCAACACTACCAGGCCTCCCGGACCTACAGTTTTTCCGGTACCGGCACCGGCACCTACCTGCTGTCGGCGCAGGACCCGGGAGCGGGGGAGGATGAGGTCGATCTCGGCGTCGTGCTGACCGAAAGCGTTCTCGGCAGGGAACGGGTCGTGGCCAGCAGGGCCGTGCGCCTCGGCCAGGGTGACGCCTGGAAGCGGCGCTTCAACCTCACCGACACCGTCACCCTGTTCGTCGACATCGCCGAGTCGGGGAACTACCAGGTGTCCCGGACCGGCGTCGTGGCCGAGCTTTCGGTGGAGCCGTTCCTGGGTAGCGGGAACTTCAAGCGGACTCCGACCGTGGCGGACACGGAGAGCTGGTATCTCGAGGCCGGCCTGCACGTCATCACCATCGCGCCGCGACCGGAACAGCGCGGAGTCATCACCCTTTCCCTGAAGGGGGCATCGGCCACCGAGGCAACGGAGGTCAACCGTCCGATCATCGGGGCCACCATCTCCCCCGTCTCCCTCGGCCGGGACAAGACCTACAGGATCACCCTCAGCCGCTCTCAGGGCAAGGGTGCCGCGGTATTCACGATCCCCCTGCCCGTCGATACGCGCCAGGAGATCCCCCTGATTCTGACCCAGGGAGAAACCCTCTCCCTGCCGCTGGAGATCGCAACCGCCGGCACCCTGAGGCTTGTTGACGAAGACGGCACTCCCCTGCCCCTTTCAGTGGAGGGCCAGCCGCCCACCGGGCAGTTGGCCGCCGACCACTTGACCGTCGTGCCGTCGGCAAAGCCGCTCATGGTCACGCTCGGCAATCCGCGTCCCGAGCCGGTTCGGGCGGTGCTGCGCCTGGATGTTCCACCGGTCGCGACCCGCCCCGCAGACCTACCGCCGATAACGGCCGAGACGTTGGCCAGGCTGCCCGCCGTCCCGGTTCTCGAGGCCGGTCGGCCGCGCTTCCTTGACCTTGAAAAGAATCGGTCGATCACCTTCGCGGTCAAGGTCGACACGCCGGCCCTGTACCGGGTCGAAACCACGGGCCTGCTGGAGACGGCGGGCGCCATGCGGACCCAGGTGGCGCCGTCCCTGGCACGAGCGGCGGCCAATGGCGTTGGCCGCAATTTCCTGTTGCAGCAGTACCTGCGCGCGGGCCTTTACCAGTTGACCGTGTCCACCCAGGGGAGCACCCAGGGCCACCTTGGCGTCGCGCTGACGGCCACCCCGGTCCGCGACGGCGGCCGGCTGCGGCTCGGCCAGCCGGCCCGCGCCAGTCTCGATGCCGGCGTCGGACTCCAGTACGATTTCGACGTTGTCGAGCCTGGTCGCACCCACGTGCGGGCGACGACCCTTGGCGGAGTTGCCGGCATTCGCCTGGAGGATGGCGACGGGTGGCCGCTGACCACCCCGGACCAGCGCGGCGATCTCGACTCCAGCCTGGCACCGGGCCGCTATCGCCTGGTGGTGCTGCCTCAGGCCCTGCCGGCGCGGGTGGTGACCCTGATCGAGCGCGTGGTCGAGCCGTCGGCACCGTCCGGCCATGGTCCGCATGCCCTGCCGCTCGACGGAGCGGTGTCCGCCCGCTGGGAGGAGCCGGCGGCGGGGGGAGAGCGGGTTCCCGACGTGTGGGCCTTCGACCTGCCGGCCACCGCCGACGTCAGGCTCTCTCTGACGGAGCCGATGGAGGGCGACATCGAGGCGGTCGATGGCCGGGTGGTGGCGTCGTTCACGTTCCGCCGCCCGTTCTCCGGCCGTCTGGCCGCCGGCTCCTATCGCCTGAAGACCCGGACCATCCAACCCAACAACCGAGTCGACTACACGGTGACCGTCGGCGTCCCTCAGCTTACGGTGGGACGCCGACGCCAGATCGATGCGCCATCGGTGGTTCCCATCAGCATCGGCCGCGAGCACCTGGTGGAGATATCATCGTTCGGCAACGCCGATGTCCGGGCGGTGCTGCGCGATGCCTCCGGTACGGCCGTGGCCCGTTCCGATGACCGCCCCGATGACTGGAACTTCGCCATCGCCGCCCTGCTGGCGCCGGGCTTCTACACCCTGGCGGTCGAGCCGGTGGGAGCGGCCAGGGCGACCACCACGGTCCAGGTCAGCGCCTATGATGAGAGGACCGATCCGCCCCTGGCGGCTTCCGGCGAGCGCACCCTGACCGATGGCGCCACCCACATCGTGCCGCTGGACCTTGGCCCCGGCGGCACCATGCTTCTTGCGTGGGCGCGATCGGAGGATGCGGTCGGCCTGGCCCTCGAACGCCGGACCGCCGACGGCGCCTGGCGCACCGTCGGCACCGCCTCGGGACGCAGGCCGCTCGTGGCGCTGCCCCGTGGCGCGGGCGGCGAGGACGCGTACCGTCTGCGGCTGTGGTCGCTGGATCACACGACAGCCCCCATCACCTTCGCCGTGCGCACCGTGGTGCCCCTGCCCGCCTCCGAGCGCCAACTGACCGCCGGTCTGGCGCTGTCCCCCCTCCCCGACCTTGATCCGCCGCTGGCGGTTGTGGAGGTGGCGCTGGAGCGGCCCGGACTGCTGCAACTTGACCCGGCCCCGCCCGGACTGACCTGGGCCACCGCCGCGAACCAGCGCACCCTGCGGCGCGGCGCCCCGGTGGTGGTGGCGGGAGGCGATCGGCTGTGGCTGGTGGACGAGGCCGGCGGCGGCCAGAAGGTAATGGCGCGGCGGATCACTCCTGAGGCCGGAGCGCCGTTTGCTTTGGCCCTTGGTCCCGGCGAAAGGGCAACCCTGCCTTTGAATGAAAGCGAGGGGGGGCCGCGGCTTTGGCTCGCGGAGTCCCGTGTCGGCCAGCCGGGTGTCGCCATCGTCGGAGCCGACCGGCCGGACGATGCCCGGACCAGCGGTGTCGCCGCCGGTGCCGCCGGTGCCGTGCTGGCCGACGCGGCGGCGGCCCGTGGCGCGACGCTGCGCCTGTGGCGAGCCGATGCCCCCGCCCCCGGAGAGGAACAGGGGGAGTTTCCTCTGCTGCTGCGCCGGTTCGCTTTTTCCACTGTTGCGCGAGGCCCCCTTGACTGGGGGCTGTCCGACGGCGAGCTGGTCGGCGGCGGCGCCCGCGACATGACCCTGCCGGCCGGCCGCAAGCGGCTCGACCTGGCCCTGCCGCCCCGCACCGCGGCGGCGCTGATGGAGGGTGACCAGGTGGTCCGCGTGGTCTGGGCCACCGGCCAGGGAGACTCCGAGACCATGGACACCGCCGCCGATCGCCTGCTGCTGCTCAACACCGGCGCCGAGGCGGAACGGTTTTCGGTGACGATCTCGTCGGCCGAGGGGCGGGACCTGACGTCCCTGTCGCCGGGAGGGCTGGCCAGCGCGTGGCGGCCCACGGCGGGCACCCTGCGGCTGGAGGTGAAGGGGCGCCAGGGGATGGCCGCACACCTGTCCGGGCCGGTGGAAAGCGCCCGTCTGGTCCAGCGGAACGGCGTGGTGCGGACCGGCTCCCCCATGACGGTGGGGGTGGATGAGGAGGCGGTGCTGATGGTGCGTCACCGCGCCGGCCTGCTGGCCGCCTGGCTGGACGGCACCGGAGCGGACGCCTGGCCGGTCGCGGCCGATGCCGCACCGGGACCGGCCGCTCCCGGCACCGTCGCCCTGTCGGGCGCCGAGGCGCGCTGGCGATTTGAAGCGGCCGCCGCCGGCCTTCTGCATGTTCGATCGTCGGCACCGGTGCTGACGGGCGTGCGCCGCTCCGATGGCGCGCCCGAGGTGGAGGCCTGGCCGCAGGGAGCGGCCATGCATGTCTTCACTCCCGCCGGGAGCACCATCGTCGCCCTGCGTCCGCTGGACGCCGACCAGCTCGTCGGCGCCGCCCGCCTGACCCGCAGCGAAGCCGTCGCCATCGGCGAAGGCCTGGGGCCGAAGCTGCGGCTGGCGCCGGGCGACGGCCGCCTGTTTTCCTTTGAAACCAGGGCGGACGGACCTGTCGGCATCGGCGTGCGTGGCTCCTCCGACTCGGTGCGGGTGCGCCTGCTCGATGCCCGCGGCACCACCCTGTCCGAGGGGACGGTGGCCATGACGGACCTGAAGGCTGGCCGCTACTTCCTGCTGGTGCGCAACCGCGGCGATGCCGGCTCGACCGACATCCAGCCCGCCCTGGTGGGTAGCGAGCGGCCCGACAGCGGGCCGCCGGAAGACGTCAAGCGCAAATACTGGGACCTGGTCGTCACCGAGAATCAGGGCAGATAGATCATGCCGAGCATCCGCAGCCCCCTTTCCGCCGTCATCGCCGTCCTGGCGCTGCTGGCGGCCTTCGTTCCCAACCAGGCGTGGAGCGCCGACACCCTGCGTCGTCCGGCCGGTAGCCTGGTGGTGCCCGAGCACTTCCTGCGGAGCTGGGACCCGGTCACCATCTTCTTCGAGGCCGACACCGGCCCGGCCAGGGGCGGGCCGGAGGACCAGCCCGAACGCGTCGTCGGCATGAGTCCCACCCATCCCGGTGCCTTCACCTGGCTCGATGCCCGCACGCTGCAGTTCCGTCCGGCGGTGGCCTGGCCGCCCATGGGGCGCTTCACCTGGACCGTGAAGGAGCGTCGGGCCGAACTGGTCACCCTGATGTCGGGACCCGTCGCCACCGCGCCGAAGAACGGCGCCAAGGGCCTCGATCCGGTCGAGGCGGTGACCCTGTCGTTCCGCGACCCCATCGCCCCCGAGGTCCTGGCGCGGCTGGTGACGATCGATCTCAGCCCGCTGCCCGGCGTCGGCGGCGGCAACGGCGGCGGCACACGCACCCTGGGCGCCGCCGACTTCGACATCAAGACGATGGAGCGGCTCAGCCCGACCGACGACGCCGTCTATATCGTCAATCTCCACCACCCCATTGCCGCCGGAACCCATGCCGTCGTGCGCCTGCGTCTCGCGCCGGAGCCGTCCGGCGATGGCGGCGAGGAACAGCGCATCGCCTTTTCCACCGCCCCCGCCTTCCATGTCGTCCGCTTCGGCTGCCGTGACACGGCCTATCCGGCCCTGCCCGAGGGCGTGTCCTACGCCAGGGAGCGGGCCCTGCTGTGCCCATCGGACGAGCGACAGGTGGTGCTGACGTTCTCCGGGACGCCGGCCACGCTGGGCCCCATCGCCGCCCGCAACCTGGTGCGCATCTCTCCCCAGGTGGAGGACCTGCGGTTCGAGACCGTCGGCAACACCCTGGTGATCAGGGGCCGCTTCGCCGCCGAGACCCTCTACCAGGTGCGTCTCGAGCCGACGGCGCTGGCCGATGCCGGTGGACGACCGCTGCACCTTGCGGCCGCCAACGAGCTGTACCTGTCGTTCCCGGCCAAGCCCGGCTTCGCCCGCTGGGTGGTGGCCGAGGGCATCGCCGAGCGCTTCGGCCCGCAGATGGTGCCGGTCAAGGCCCGCGGCGTCGACCGCCTGGACCTGCGCATCCACCCCATCGATCCGCTCGACCGCGCGCTGTGGCCGTTTCCCGACAACGGGCGGTGGTCGCGGGAGTCCCCTCCCAGAGACAACGTCGCGACGGACGAAACCGTCCGTCCTCCGGCACCAGGAAATGAGCCGAAACCGTGGAAGGGATACGACAACGTCTACGACGAAACCGTAGCTGAGCACATCCGCGCCTTCGGCTCGCCGAGCGTGTCGGAACTGGTCACCGTGCCGCTGGGCAAGGGCGACGTGACGTCGACCTTTGGGCTCAATCTGCGCCCGCATCTGACCCGCATCGCCGGTGCCAACCGCCCCGGCCACTATCTGGTCGGTCTTCGCCGATTGGACTCGAAGGGCACGCGGGCGTGGATGCGCATGCAGGTGACCGACCTCAGCCTGACCACGGTGGACGAAAGCGACCGGGTGCGCCTGGCCGTCACCTCCCTGGCCACCGGTCTGCCGGTGGAGAACGCCACCATCCGGCTGGAGGGGGACAAGCAGGTCAATCACGATCGCGTCTGGAGCACCCTGGAAACGCTGACCACCGGCCCGGACGGCATGGTCGTCTGGAGCCCACCCAAAGAGAACGGAAGTCGTATCCACCGCATCGTCGTCAGCAAGGACGATGACCTGCTGGTGCTCGATCCCAATCGGCCCCCGCGCCAGTACGCCGAGGGCGGCTGGCGCGATACCGAAAACGCCTCCTCCTGGGATCACGAAAACGACTGGCTGGCCTGGACCGCGGGGGACTTGAAGGAGCGTATTCCGCCGATCCGGAACCTCTGCCACGTCTTCACCGAGCGGCCGATCTACCGCCCCGACGAACCGGTCCACATCAAGGGCTATGTGCGTCTTGCCTCGGCCGGCAAGCTTGAGCTGTCGAAGAAGCCCGGCGCCCTGGTGGTGCGTGCCCCCGATGGCGCCACCTGGCGCTATCCGCTGGAGATCAACGCCAACGGCAGCTTCTACCGCAAATTCGACGCCCGAACCCCGGCCACCGGCGTTTACAAGGTCTTCGTCGACTACACCGATCCAGCCTCCCAGCGGGCCGAGTCCGAGACCGATGACACCGCGGTCGGCCCCCGGCACTGCCACGCCACCAGTTTCAAGAAGGAAGCCTATCGCCTGCCGCGCTTCGAGGTGCAGTTGCACGCCCCCCTGTCCACCGGCCTCGATGCGCCGTTCCCGGTCTCCCTCACCAGCGAGTATTTCGCCGGCGGCGTGGTGGCCGACCGGCCGGTGCGGTGGCGGGTGACCCAGGTGCCCTTCGCCTGGACGCCGAAGACGCGGCCGGGGTTCCTGTTCTCGGCGGACCAGCGCTTTTCGGGCAATCAGCCGTTCCGCTCCACCCCGGTGCTGGAGCGGGAGACGCGGACCGACGGCCAGGGCTCGGCCCGCCTCACCCTCGATCCGACCATCGAGCCGACGGCCCAGCCCCGCAAGTACATCGTCGAGGCCACCGTGGTCGGCGACGACGACCAGACCGTCACCAACACCCAGGACGTCCTGGCGCTGCCGCCCTTCGTCCTTGGCCTCAAGCTGCCGCGCTTCATCGAGAAGACCGACAGGCTGGAGCCGCAGGTGGTGGTGGATGACAGCCAGGGCAACGCCCTGGCCGGGCAGAAGGTCACGGTCCGGCTGCTGAAGCGCCAGTGGAACTCGATCCTTCAGGCCACGGACTTCTCCCAGGGCGGGGCCAGGTACGTCACCGAGGTGATCGAGGACAAGGTGGCCGAGACCACCCTCACCAGCGTCGCCGAGCCATTCACGGTGCCCTTTCCCATCGCCGGCGCCGGGGTCTACGTGGTGGAGGTGGAAGCCCAGGACAGGCTCGGGCGCCTGCAGACCGTCAAGGTCGACCTGTTCGCCGGCGGCGATCGCCCGGCCACGTGGTCCCGTCCTCCGGCCGAGGTCTTCACGGTGTCGGTCGACAAGACGGCCTATACGCCGGGAGACACCGCCAGGCTGGTGCTGCAAAGCCCGTTCCAGTCCGGCCAGGCCCTGGCGGTGATCGAGGAGCCGGACGGCCACAACCTTTATGAATGGGTGCCGGTCAGGAACGGCTACGGCACGCTGGCCCTGACGGTCAAGCCCGAGTACATGCCGCGGCTGCCGGTGCATTTCGTCCTGATGCGCGGCCGGCTCAAAGGCGACGACGACCAGGTCACCACCCACGCCGACCTGCGCAAGCCGGCAACGGTGGCGGCGACCCAATGGCTGACGGTGACCCCGGCGAAGAACATCGTCAAAACCGAGATCATCGCTCCGCGCAAGGCCCGGCCCGGCGAGGAGGTTGAGCTGACGGTCAGGCTGGCCGACGACCTGGGCCAGCCGCTGGCCGGCGAGGTGACGCTGTGGATGGTCGATCAGGCTGTCCTGGCCCTGGCCAGGGAGGCCAGGCTCGATCCGCTGCCGCAGTTCATCGTGCCGCGCAACAGCAAGACCACCCTGCGGGATACGCGCAACTCCGTCCTCGGCCTTCTGCCGATGCAGGAGGAACCCGGTGGCGACGAGATGGACGAAGGTTCGCCCCTGCAGCGGGTCACGGTGCGCAAGAATTTCACGCCGGTCCCCTACTACGAGCCATCGCTGCTGGTCGGCCCGAGCGGCTCGGTCACGGTCAAGGTTCGGCTGCCCGACTCCCTCACCAACTTCAAGCTGCGGGCCAAGGCGGTGAGCGGGACATCGCGCTTTGGCTTCGCCACCGGCGACATGCAGGTGCGCCTGCCGGTGCTGGTGCAGCCGGCCCTGCCGCGCTTCGTCCGCCCCGGTGACAGCTTCCAGCTTGCCGCCATCGGCCGGGTGGTGGACGGCGGCGGCGGCCCAGGCCACGCCAGGATCAAGGTGTCGGGCCTCGATCTCTCCGGATCGCTTGAGCGCCCGGTGAACTGGCAGGCCAATGTCTCCGAGCGCTTCGACTTCCCGGTCACCGTGCCCGCGTCGGCGGCCGGCAGCGTCGGCGTGACGGTCGGCGTCGACCGGGTGGCCGATGGCGCCGCCGACGCCTTCGAGGTCAGCCTGCCGGTGCAGCCCGACCGCGAGCCGGTGACCATACGCACCGTCTCCGCCCTGTCGGCGGGGGCTCCGGTGCTGCTGCCGGCGGTGGCGGAGCCGGTGCGGCCGGGCTCGCTGACGCGGGAGGTGCTGGTGACGGGGCGGGAACTGGGGGCGCTGGCCGCCGGGCTCGACTCCCTGCGCGCCTATCCCTTCGGCTGCACCGAGCAGCGGCTCAGCCTGGCCCGCGCTCATGTGGGAGCCAGACGCTTTGGCGATGCCCTGCTGGGACAGGACGCCGCCCCGGACCGCCTGGCTGCCCCGGACCGCCTGGCTGCCATGGTACGGGCCACCCAGGAGTCCATCACCGAGGCCATGACCGACAACGGCCTGGTGGCCTTCTGGCCGGGCGGGCGTGGATATGTGTCGCTGACGGCGTGGGCGGTGCAGTTCATGGCCGAAGCCAGGGCCGCCGGCATGCCCGTCGACTCCGCCCTGCTGGACAAGCTGACGGTGGCCCTGAAGCAGTCCCTGCGTTCGGACTATCGCGCCTTCGTCGACGGACAGTCCTGGGCGGAACGCACCTCGGCCCTGGCGGCGCTGACGGCGGCGGGACAGGGAGACCCGGCCTATGCGTCCGAACTGGCCCGCAAGACCCAGAACATGCGGACCGAGACCTTGGCCCAGGTGGTCTGGGCACTGGCCAGATCACCCTCGACCCCGGTTGCAACCATTGGCGACCTGCACAAGCGGTTGTGGTCGTCGGTCATCGTCAAGCAGAGCAAGGGCCGCGAGGTCTATGGCGGCCTGCAGGAGACCGGCACCCCGAGCGCCGTGATCCTGCCGTCGGAAACGCGCACGGTGGCGCAGGTCCTGCGCGCCTCCCTCGCCACCCGGCCGGGGGAACCGCGCAACGCGATGCTGGCCGACGTCCTGGTGACCCTCGGCAAGGGGAACGGCTGGGGCAGCACCAATGCCAACGCCGAGGCCATCCTGGCGCTGGCCGACTGGATCGGCACCGGATCCAGGTCACCGGGACCCGGTGCCGTCACCGTCGCTTTCGGCGCCGACCGCCGGGAGATGGCCCTGTCCGACACGGTACCGGCGATGCGGACCGCGGCGGCGACGGCGGACGAGACACGCATCAGCCTGGCGGCGGCCTCGCCCGTTCCGCTGGCGGTGTGGGCCCGCACCAGCTATGCGCCAGTGGCCGACGGCAGCACCGTGGCTTCGGCCGCGCGCGGGTTTGCCGTGGACCGGGCGATGGTGACGGTCCCAACCGGCAGCGGCGCCCCCTCCCCCACCAGGACCGGCCTCGATCAGCCGGGCTCCACCGTCACCCTGACCGTCGGTGAGGTGATCGAGGACCACGTCACGGTGGTCAACCCGGTTGACCGCGCCCACGCCGCCGTGGTCGTGCCGCTGGCCGCCGGCATGGAGCCCCTCAACCCAGCCCTGGCCACCGCTCCGCCCGAGGCGAAGCCGTCGCAGCCCCCGACCCTCGGTCCGTCCTACGCCGCCTTTCTCGACGACCGGGTGATGTATTTCTATGACGAATTGCCGAAGGGAACCTACCACTTCCGGGTCCGCAGCCGCGCCGCCGTACCCGGCCGCTTCATCCAGCCCGCCGCCGTGGCGCGGGCCATGTACGACGATGCGGTGAGCGGCAACGGCAACGGCGCGGTGGTGGTGATCACCCGGCCATGAGCCGCACCTCCCGGCTTGCCGTGACCATCGCGGTGGCGGTCCCGCTGGCGATCCTGGCGATCCTGGCGGTGATGGTGTGGCGGCGGGCGGAGTTGCAGGCCCCGGCGGCGACACGGCTGCTCCTGGACCGGCACGGGGCGTTCCTGGCCCAGATCGGCGGCAGCGACGCCGCCGGCCATGGCTACTGGCCGGTGGAGACGGTTCCCGACCGGGTCGCGATGGCGATCATCGGCATCGAGGACCATCGCTTCCATCTCCATCCCGGCGTTGACCCCCTGGCGCTGGCTCGGGCCGTCCGCGAGCGACTGCGGGGCACCGGCCGCTCGGGAGCCTCGACCATCGCCATGCAGGTGGCGCGCATGCAGGCTCCCGGCCCGCGCACCTGGCCGCGCAAGGTCCTGGAGGCGCTGACCGCCGTCGCCATGGTGGCGAGGAATGGGCGGGAGGCGGTCATGCGGCACTATCTCCGGCTGGTTCCGTTCGGCAACGGCAGTCACGGCATCGCCCATGCGGCGCGCTGGTACCTGGACAAGCCGGTCTCCGACCTGTCGTGGGCCGAGATCGCCTTTCTCGCCGCCATCCCCCAGGCCCCCGGCCGGATGAACCCGTTCACCCCAGAAGGCCGGGCTCGGGCGGTGGCGCGCGGTCATCGCATCCTGGCCCACCTGCGGGACGGACACGTGATGGGAGCGGACGAGTTCGTCCTGGCCGAGGCGCAGATTGGCCAGATCGCCCTTCCCCGGCGCAATACCCGCCCGCCCGAGACGCTGCACGCCGTGCAGCGGGTGCAGCGGGCACTCGTGGCCGAGCCCACCGAGACGAGGCCGCTGCTGGTCACCAGCCTCGACCTTGACGTCCAGCGGCAGGTGCAGCGCCTCGCCAGGGACGCGATGGTCGAGTGGCGGACGCGCGGCGCCGAACAGGTGGCGGTGGTGGTGATCAACCGCGCCAGCCGCGAGGTGCTGGCGTGGCTGGGCTCCGAAGACTATTTTTCGCCACAGGCCGGGGCCATCGACTTCACCGCGGTGCATCGCTCGCCCGGCAGCGCCCTGAAGCCGTTCATCTACGCCCTGGCCCTGGACCGGGGCCGCATCGCCGCCAACACCATCCTTGCCGATCTGCCGGAGACCCAGTGGGGCATCGAGAATGCGGACCACGACTTCCTCGGTCCCATGCTGCCGCGTCAGGCGCTGGCCAATTCGCGCAACGTGCCGGCGGCCGCGGTGCTGCGCCAGGCGGGACTGGACGAGACCCATCTGTTTCTCGCCGCGCTCGGCCTGCACGACAACCACCAGTCGGCCTCCCGCTTCGGACTGGTGCTGGCGGTGGGGGCCCTGCCCACCTCGCTGGAGCGGCTGGTGCGGGCGTATGGCGCCCTGGCCGACGATGGCCGCCTCGCCGACCTGGTATGGTGGAACGGCCAGCCGGTGCCGCCGCCGCGGCCGGTGCTCTCGGCCGCCACCGCCCGCCTGATCACCCTGTTCCTGGCCGATCCGGCCGCCCGCCTCCCCGCCTTCCCGCGTCTCGGCAGCAACGAGGCGGGCCTTCCCATCGCCGTCAAGACCGGCACCTCGCAGGGCTACCGCGACGCCTGGGCGGTCGCCTGGACCAGCGAGACCCTGGTGGGCGTGTGGACCGGCCGGGCACGCGGCACCACCATGCGGTCCATGACCGGGGCGCAGTCCTCGGCCAGACTGGCCCAGGACATCCTGCTCGCTCTGCACCGTGATCGCGGCGACGGAGCCGAGCGCGCCTTCCCGCCACCGGAAGCCTACCGCCCGGTTGAGCTGTGCGCCCGTACCGGCCTGCGCTCCGGCGGGCGCTGCGCCGAAACACTGGTGGAGTGGTTCGCAGATGGGCTGACACCGGAGGAGGACACCATCTTCCAGCTCCTGAAGGTGGATGTGCGCAACGGCCTGCTGGCGGCGCCATGGACCCCGCGGGACTACGTGGCCGAGCGCACGTTCGTCGCCCTGCCGCCGGAGCACGCCGCCTGGGGCGATGCCAATGCCCTGCTGCCGCCGCCGCTGGACGTGAGCCCGCTCGATCGCCCCCACGGCCGCTCCGCCCCGGCCCGGCAGGCGCTGGTCTCCCCCGGTCCGCCACGCTTCAGGGTCTTCGCGCCCCGGGACGGTCTGCGCATGGCCCGCAATCCGGAAACGCCGGCCGAGGCGGACATCATCAATCTGCGTGCCGTCGTTCCTCCCGGCATCGCCACGGTGCTGTGGCTGGTGGATGGCAGGCCCTGGCGCGTCGCCGCCGCCCACGAGCCGGTTCACTGGCCCCTCAGCCCCGGAACCCACCGGTTTCAGGTCGCGTCCGGCGAGGGTGGCCCCCCCTCGGCCCCGGTCTCGATCCAGGTTGAGTAGGCCCATTCTTCCCTCGCCATCGGACGCTTGGATAGGCCGGAATTCCGGGGTATCCTTGGCCAGGGGAGAGTCTGCGGCATCCCCCTTCGGCCGGACGTGCCCCGCAGGACAGGACGCTGACCGCATGCGCTTCCTCAACCCCAGGACCGACTTTGCCTTCAAGCGGATTTTCGGCTCCGAGGATAGCCGGGACATCCTGATCAGCTTCCTGAACGCGGTGCTTGGGCTATCGGGAGCAGACCGTATCGTCGAAATCTCAATCATCGACCCCTACCAGGCCCCCAGGATCAAAGGCTGGAAGGAGTCCTTCGTCGATGTGCGGGCCAAGGATGAAACTGGCCGCCCCTTCATCGTCGAAATGCAGGTCCTGAACCACGCCGGTTTCGAAAAGCGCGTGCTGTACAACGCCTGCAAGGCTTATGTCGGCCAGATCGGCAACGCCGACGAATACCGGAGCCTGGTCGAGGTCATCGCGATCACCATCACCGACTTCATCATGTTCCGGGATCTGGCCGGCATCACCAGCACCTTTCGTCTGCGCGCCTCCGAAAACCCGGACGTTACCCACCAGGACATGGCCCTGGTGTTCGTCGAGTTGCCGAAATTCACCAGGACAGAGGCGGAGCTTGAGAGCACCCTCGACCGCTGGCTGTATTTTCTCAAGGAGGCCGGTTCGCTCGAGGTCGTGCCCAAGGCTCTGTCGGTGGAACCGGCGATCGATCACGCCCTGCAAATCGCCAACAAGGCTGCCCTGACGTCCGAGGAACTGGATGATCAGGAACGCCGGGAGCAGTGGATCGGCATGCAGAAGGGAATGATGCTGGATGTAGACGAAGCAAGGCGGTTGGGAGAAGAAAAGGGAAAGGCCGAGGGAAAGGCCGAGATGCTGCTTCGGCTGCTTCGTCGGCGGTTTGGACCGCTGTCGCCAGGTGTTGAAGATCGTGTTCGAGCGGCCGGCAGCGAGCAGTTGGACGGATGGAGCGAGCGCTTTGTCGATGCTCACAGTCTGGCCGATGTGTTCGGTGAATAAGCCGCCAGCCACCATCCGTGATCCCTTCTTCAACCGGGTCATCAGCCCTCCGGAGGTGGCCGACCGCATTTGATTGATAAAGGAATCATACCGATGAGACTCCTTCAATTTCTTTTCGCTCTGACTGGCCTCCTGTGTATGGGCGCCGACGTGGCGGTCGCCGCCAAATTCAAGGTTCTCGTGGTCATGAGCTACGAGGAGGAAAACCCCTGGGTCAGGGAGATCCGTGAAGGAATCGACTCGACTCTTGGGACATCAGGCGAGATTACATACTTCTACATGAACACCAAGGTGAACCGGGATGGTGGCCCCGAAAAGGCCAGGGAAGCATATGCCCTCTTCCAGAAGCTCAAACCTGACGGAGTCATCGCCGCCGATGACGATGCCCAGACCATGTTCGTGGTGCCATACCTCAAGGACAAGGTCACGACGCCGGTCATGTTCAATGGCGTCAATGCCGCCGCCGAAAAATATGGGTTTCCAAACTCCCATGTTTCCGGGGTGTTGGAGCGCGCCCATGTGCGGGAATCCCTTGCCTTCATCAAACAGTTGATGCCGGCGATCCAGACCGTCTGCTTCATCACCAACAACGTCCCCGCCGGTCTCTCCCTTCGCACCCAGGTGGTGGAGGAGAAGGAGACCTACCCCGCCAAGGCCAACGCGTTCCATCTGGTCAACACCACGGGCGAACTCGAAGCACTTTCCGGGTCCCTGCGCACGACCTGCGACGCGCTTTTCGTGGACAGTCTGGAGGGAATCACGGACGGCGCCTCCACCCCCTTGAAGAACAAGGACGTCCTCAAGGTGCTGAGCGGGATGTTCAGCGGTCCCATCCTTGGCGGAAACCGCTATCAGGTTGAGCAGGGGGCCTGGGCCGCGGTCATCAAGACCGGTCAGGAACAGGGCGAGACGTCGGCGGAGATGCTGCTGAAGGCCATGCGCGGCACGCCCGTCGCCAGCATTCCGGTGGTGAGGAATACCAGGGGCCAGCGCGTCATCAACGTGACCGCCATCGAGTCCCACGGTGTCGCCCTGCGACCGATCGTCCTGAGGGGGGCTACCCTGATCCGGCAGCAGCCTTGAACTACCCCACTGCAGGAAACCCAAGCGGAACGTGACGGGACATGATTCGCATTCGCCCGGGAATCGGCACGAATCTCGTGTGGCTGGCGCTTTTCGTAGCATCGGCCTTCCTGCTGGTCGTTGCGCTGGTCAACTTCGCCTTCAGTCGCGTCGAGGACCTGACCAGCGATGTCGCGCGCAACGAGTTGGCCGAAGCGATCGAAAACGCATCGGTCGGTCGCGAGTTGTCGGCGACCTTCTCGGACATCGACCTGGTCAGCCACGCCTGCCATGGGGATCCGACGACGGAGGAGGTGGGCGGACGCCTGTCCGCATCACTGGAAGAGATTGCCCGGAAGGCGAAAAGCAGGGACCTGGCCGACACCACGACGGCCCTGTCGGCCAGCATCGGGGACCTGCTTGCCGCGTGTGGTCGAATCAATCGATCCCTGGCAACCATTCAAGACATCGATCATCACCTCCTGGCCCAATTGACGGAGCTTGAAACCATCATTGGTCGCGCCATGGTGGAAAGGACCCTTGCCGACAAGAAAACCGATGACCTGGACCAGGTCATGACCTTGGTGACCGGATACCGTGAATCGGTTCTCATCCTTGGCAGACAGATTGCCGAGAAATGGTCTGGCAACACGATCCAGCAACGAAACATCGAGTCCATCCTGTCGCTGATCGATGATCTTGTCCTGCGACTTCAGACTCTTACGGCTTCAAGTAATGATATTGCTTCAATTGGAAATGGATTGATAGATCTCGCCATCACCTATCGCATGGAGGCCATTCGCCTGGATGCGGCGACAACTTATTTCAATAAAAGCCTATTGAGAACACAGTCCGCAAGAAAAAATGCGTTCAACAGCATGATACAATTCGATGTCGGCACGTCCCACCGCATCGAGAACGTCAACGAGGAAATCAGGCTTATTGTTGCGACCTCCGGTCGTCTTGTCCTTGGCGTCTCCATAGCCGTTGCACTCCTGTCCCTGCTCGCCGTCGCCCTGATCATCCACTATAGCATCAAGAAACCACTGAGGAGCGTTATTGGGCAGATTGAGGAAATTCGCAGTGGAAATGTCGCTGAGCGCGGGCATGACATTCGTAATGACGAGTGGGATACAATAATGTCTGCCCTGTCCGACCTGTCATCAGACCTCGCCAGATCACAGAATATTCTCCAGAATGTTATCGATACCGCCCCCATCAGGGTGTTCTGGAAAGACTTGAACTTGCGTTATCTCGGCTGCAATCCGGCTTTCGTCCAGGATGCCGGAAAGTCTCATCCAAACGAGGTCATCGGTGAGGATGATTTTCAGATGGCCTGGGCCGCCCAGGCGGAACTGTATCGGGCGGATGACCGGCGTGTCATGGAAACCGGAGTCGCCAAGCTTTCCTATGAAGAACCACAGACCACTCCCGACGGCCGGACAATATGGCTGAGCACATCCAAGGTTCCGCTCAGGAACCGCCTCAATGAAACGATCGGGGTGTTGGGAATCTACGAGGACATCACCAAACGCAAGGAAGCCGAGATCGCCCAGCTCAATGCCAGGCGGGAGGCCGAGGCCGCCAACCGGGCCAAAAGCGAATTCCTGGCCAACATGAGCCACGAAATCCGCACCCCCATGAACGCCATCATCGGTTTGAGCGACCTGGCTCTGTCCATCGATGAATTGCCGCACCGGGCGCGGGACTACCTGGTCAAGATCGTCTCTTCCTCCCAATCCCTGCTGCGAATCATCAACGATATCCTGGATTATTCAAAAATTGAAGCCGGGCGACTTGAGGTGGTGAACGTTGATTTTCAATTGCGTGATGTTCTTGACCATCTTGTCGACCTGTTCCGCGCCAGGGCGGCGGAGCGGGACATTGAATTGATCGTATCGCTTTCCGCCGAATGTCGATACGTATTGACTGGAGACTCCCTGCGTCTTGAACAGATACTTGTCAATCTGACCGGCAACGCCCTGAAGTTCACGGAACGGGGCGAGGTCGAGATCGCGGTTGAAACGGTCGAGGGCACCACCGATCGGGTCCTGCTGGAGTTTTCCGTTCGCGACACGGGAATCGGGCTGACCCCGGAGCAGGTATCCAGGCTGTTCGCCGCCTTCGTTCAGGCCGACAGCTCCACCACCCGCAAATATGGCGGCACCGGTCTCGGGCTCGCCATCTGCAGGCGTCTGACCGACCTGATGGGGGGGCGCATCTGGGTGGAAAGCGAACCCGGCGTGGGCAGCGTGTTTCGCGTCACCCTCCCCTTCCGGCGCCAGGTCCTGGATGAAGGGGACCCGCTCACCCTGCCGGACGACCTGCGGGGGACCAGGGTTCTGGTGGTGGACGACACCCCGTCCACTCGACGGGCGCTGGACAGGATGCTCTCTTCCATCGGCTTCGTCGTGACCCAGGCCGCCGACGGAGAAGACGCCCTGAGCCACGTGACCCAGGGGCTGCGGGAGAACCAACCCTATCGGCTGGCTCTGGTGGATCGGCGGATGACAGCCATGTCGGGGCTGGAGGTGGCGCGCCGGATCCGCGACAAGACGGCATCTGGTCCGAGCGATTCGTGCCCCGGGATCATTCTGATGGTGGACGACCGGGGACCGGAGGGCAACCGGGAAACCGGTCAGGACGGGGTGGTCGGGGTTCTCGACAAGCCGGTCAACTGTTCCCTCCTGTACGATACCCTCATGGAGGCCTTCGACAAGGGCATGCCAAAGGTCCACCGGTCAGCCCAGACGATCGACTACTCCGACGTTCGGAAACATATCGGCGGAGCCCGCGTGCTGCTGGTGGAGGATAATGCCATCAACCAGCAGGTGGCCCGGGAGATTCTGGAACGGGTCGGCCTGATCGTCACCGTCGCCAACCATGGCGGAGAGGCGGTGGAGAGGGTGGCGGCATCCGATGTCGACGCCGTGCTCATGGATGTCCAGATGCCGGTGATGGACGGCTTCATGGCGACCAGACGCATTCGCGAACAGGAGCGGTTCAGGGACCTGCCCATCATCGCCATGACCGCCAATGCCATGTCGGGGGATCGGGAAAAGAGCCTGGAGGCGGGGATGAACGACCACGTCACCAAGCCCATCGACAGGAAATACCTGTACGATGTCCTGCTGAGATGGATCCCGGCGGGGAAGCGCGCCATCCCAATTCCGGTTGCAGATGCGGTTGCACCGCCGTCCGCCGACGACATGGCATCGCTGCCGGAGTTGGACGGGATCGATATGGCTGCCGGTCTCGATCGGGTGAGCGGTAATCGGAAGCTGTTCCGTAGCCTCCTGTTGGATTTGAGGCATGACTTCGGTAGCCTTGACGGTGCAATCGCGAGCGCTCTGTCGGGGGACGGAACGGACCAGATGGAGGGGGCGCTCGGCAAACTCCATGCCCTGAAGGGGGCGGCGGGCAATCTTGGGGCCAGGGGGCTGTATGAGGCCACGCGCTCCCTGGAACAGGCCGTCAAATCCGGGACTCGCGAGCGGTGGCCAGCCTTCCTGGAGCGGTTTGAAGAATGCCTGGCGCAGGTGACGGGGTCTATCGCCACCCTGGAGACAGGGGAAGCGGTTCATCCTTTTGAGACCGTGGCCGCAGTCACGCAAAAGCCGTATGATCCCGGAGACGTTCTATCGGAGATGGATGAGCTTGCGCACCATATCGTCAGGCGGGACGTCAATGCGGAGGTCAGCCTGGCCCGCCTGCACGGCCAGCTCGGCGCGTCCGGCGGACATCCCGCGCTGGTGCGGCTGTCGGAGCAGATCGACCGGTTCGATTTCGACGGTGCGCTGGTATCCCTGACGACCCTGGCCCAAGCCCTTGACGTTCCCTGGGAGGAGAAGAAAAAGTGACCGATCCTCTGCACAGAGCCAGGGTGCTGATCGTCGATGATATCCGAACGAACGCGAGGATGCTGGCGGAGGCATTGCGCTCCGACTACGAGATTTCCGTCGTCCTGGACGGAAAAACGGCCCTGGACCTGGCGGGACGGACCCCTCCCGATCTCATTCTGCTCGATATCCAGATGCCCGAGATGGATGGCTACGAGGTCTGCCGACGATTGAAGGCGGATTCCAGAACGTGTGACATCCCCGTCATCTTCGTGACGGCAAGGGACGATGCCCGGGACGAGACCAGGGGCTTTGAGCTGGGGGCGGTGGACTACATCACCAAGCCCTTCAGCATGCCCGTCGTCCAGGCCAGAATCAGGAATCAGCTTCAACTGGCCGCCGCCAAGCGTCAGATCCAGACTCTCAATGCGGATCTCGAGCGCCGGGTCGAGGAGCGAACGGCCGACCTGGGCGCCGCCACGCAGCGGGCCGAGTCCGCATCCAGGGTCAAGTCCAATTTCCTGGCGTCCATATCACACGAACTGAGAACGCCATTGAACGCCATTCTGGGGTTTTCGGACGCCCTGATCTGCGGCGTGTTCGAGCCCTTGAACGGGCGCCCGCTCGAATACGTCAAGGACATCCACGATTCCGGACGTCACCTGCTGGCCATGGTCAACGATCTGCTCGACATCACCGTCGCCGAGACGGGCCACCTGCACCTGAGCGAGGAGGTGGTGGACCTGGCGGCCTTGGCCACCACGGCGACGCATATGCTCGAGCACCGTGCCGTCAAGGCCGACGTCGCCCTGGCGGTAACCTGCGAACTCAAGGAGGTTGTCGTCATCGGTGACCACACCCGATTGCTGCAGTCGCTGCTCAACGTCATCGGCAATGCGATCAAGTACAACAAGCCGGGAGGATGGGTCCACCTTGGCATCCAGATGGATGACGGCGGAGGCTGCACCCTGACCGTGACCGATGGCGGCATCGGCATGACGGCGGAGGAAGTCACCCTGGCGCTGGTCCCGTTTGGCCGCAGCCACGAAGCGGCCGTGTCCAACATCGAGGGAAACGGACTGGGGCTGCCGCTATCGGCGGCCATCATCGCCGCCCACGGTGGGGCCCTTTCCGTAGACGCCATCAAGAACGTAGGCACGTGCGTCACGATGCGGCTGCCGATGGAACGCAGCATCAGGATGCTCGCAATAGCATGATGGCTTTTCCAGAGACATTCGAGAATCCGGGATCACTCGTCGCTGGAGATCTGGATGTCGGCGGCGGAGGCGTATTCGATGGTCTCACCGTCTCCGGCCAGGTCGACGATGATCACGTTGCCGTCGATGCGCCGTGAGGCGTCCGGGTTGGTGTTGAAGAAATGCCAGACATAGCTGGCGGCCGACAGTTCGAGCGGTCCCGCCTCGCGGCCGTCCAGATGGAGGACGAAGTGCTCGAGCGCCCGGCGCGCCTTGCCGAGCTGGGTCTCGGAATGGCGGAGGTCCCCCGGCATGCGCTCGACGAAGTCATCATACTGGGCGTCGCCGACGGCGAAGTCGGCGACCGTGCCGCCGCGGAAATAGGTGATGGTGCGCATCTTCGGACGTGTCCTTCCCCGGCTGATAATGACTTCGAAATCCTTACTCCCTCTCCCCCTCGAGGGGGAGAGGGCCGGGGTGAGGGGGTGGGGCAACCAGCACCATCTCGGGA
>JAMOBE010000148.1:0-6051 GCA_039908285.1 Alphaproteobacteria bacterium | reverse complement strand
GGGGGAGAGGGCTTATGCATGTGGTTGCAACACATCACTTTGCTCTCCAGCTATCCGTCGTTGACGTCGAGCCACGCCAGCACCGTGTCGCAGACGAGATCGACCTGATCGGCCAGCAGACCGGTGGAGGAGGGGAGGTGGAGCGAGCGCAGCGACACGTCGAGGGAGACGGGGAAGTCCTCGTCGTCGTGCAGGCCGCGATAGGGTCTCGCCATGTGCACCGGATAGACCATCTGCCGGGCGTCGATTCCCCGGTCCTTGAGGTGGGCGAGCAGGGGGTCGCGCAGGTCGCGGTGGGGCAGGCTGATGGTGGCGAGCCAGTGCACCGGCCGGCACCACGGTGCCGTCGGTCGCCAGGTGACGCGGGGGGCGGCGGCGAAGCGGCGGGCGTAGTGCTCGGCCTGGGCGTCGCGCCGGGTCTGGATGATGTCGAGGTGGTCGAGCTGGGCCAGTCCCACCCCGGCCTGCATGTTGGTCATGCGGTAGTTGAAGCCGACGACCTCGTGGACGTAGCGCCGCTCCTGCGACATGCCGTGATCGCGCAGGATGCGCAACTGGCCGTCGAACGTGGCGTCATTGGTCAGGATCATGCCGCCCTCGCCGGTGGTCATGATCTTGTTGGCGAAGAAGCTGTAGCACGACAGGTCGCCGATGGTGCCCACCACCCGCTCCACCCCGTCGGCGGATCGGCAGGTGGCTCCCGGGGCCTCGGCCACGTCCTCGATGACCCGCAGGCCGTGGGCTTTGGCCAGGGCCATGATCGGCTCCATGTCGGCGGCATGGCCAAAGGCGTGGACGACGATGACGGCGCGGGTGCGCGGGGTGATCTTTTCCGCGATGCGGGCCGGGTCGATGCCCCACGACACCGGATCGACGTCCACCAGCACCGCCGTGGCTCCGGTGAGCCGGATCATGTTGGCCGGGGCGATGAAGGTGAGGTCCGGACACAGCACCTCGTCGCCGGGGCCGATGCCCAGCACCGCCAGGCTGAGGTGCAGGGCGGTGGTGCAGTTGGAGGTGGCGACGCCGAACGCCATGTCGTGGCGCCCGGCGAAGGCGCCCTCGAATGCCGGGATGAACCGTCCCTGCGAGGAGATCCAGCCGGTGTCGATGCACTCGCGCAGGTACTCGCGCTCGCGGCCGTAGAAGAAGGGTTCGAAGATCGGGATCATGGTGGCCGGAGGCTTCTTTCTCGACGGGATCGATACGGGGCGGAACGCAATGCTCCGCAGGCATGCTACCGCAGTCCGGGTGAAAAGCACACACGGACCGCAAGCGAAATCGTAAAACTCCGGACGGCCGGTCAGGCGCTCGCCCTGACCGCGTCCGTCGGCACGTGGACCCTGATCTGCCGGCCGAGGAGATCCAGCAGAATCGTCACCCGGTCCTCGTCCCGGCTGCATTCGAACAGTCCATCCAGCTCCCGGAAGGGGCCGGAGGCGATGGTGACCCGGTCGCCCCGGGCCAGGGACGGCCCGATGTCCATCCGCACCAGGCCGGTCGCGTCCTCGCGGGCGCGGATGCCGTCCACCACCGCCTCGGGCACCGGTACCGGCATGGTCCCGTTGGCCACCAGGTGGGTGACGCCGACCGTCGAGTGGATGGCGCGCCAGCGCGCGGCGGCGACGTCCATGGCGATGAACAGGTAGCGGGGAAACAGGGGGACGGGCTTCAGCTCGACCCGCCGGGCGTGGCTGCACCGCCTGAGGTACCGCGGCAGATACACATGGAACCCCTGACGGCGCAGATGGAACAGCGCCTTCTGCTCGGCGTTGGCGTGGGTGTAGGCGACGTACCAGCGCTCCATCGCCGTCACTCCGTCACTCCGTCCCCACGCCATGAGTCCCTGGCCCACGAATTCCACCGCACGATACGGGGTCACAGGCCGAACGTCAACACTCGGTGCGCCAATTTTGTATGCCTTGGGGCGTAAACCGCTAGCGGTTGGGGTTCCGAGGGGATGGACACATCCTCTCACGACAACCCGGCCCGCTCACGCGGGTCCGCCTCGTCGGCGGGGCGCCAGTGCTTGACGAATGTTTCAAGCTGCAGGTCCATCTTCTCCGGCAGCACCACCGTGAGCTTGACGAGCTGGTCTCCGCGTCGCCCGTCCACCTCCACGCCCTTGCCTTTCAGACGCAGGACCGTGCCGGTGTTGGAGCCCCTGGGCACCGACACCGACACCCTGCCGTCCACCGTCGGCACGGTGATCTTGGCCCCCAGCACCGCCTCCTTCAGCGTCATCGGCGCCTCGAGGTGAATATCGTCCCCCTTGCGCACGAAAAAGGCGTGCGGCGCCACCTTGATCTCGATCAGGGCGTCCCCGGGCTCGCCGCCGCCGCCGCCGGCCAGGCCCTGGCCCTTGAGGCGCAGCTTCCGGCCATCCTCGGTGCCGGCGGCGATGCGCACGTCGAGGGTCTTGCCGGTGGTGAGGGTCACCCGCTTCGTCGTCCCGAGAACCGCCTCCTCGAAGGTCACCTGAAGCTCGTAGTTGCTGTCGGCGCCCCGGCGGCGCGGACTGGGACCAGGCTTGGTCCGGCGGCGACCGAACAGGTCGGAGAACAGATCCTCGGGGTCGATGTTGCCGTCGAAGCCGAAATCGAATCCGCCCCGTGCTCCGCGGGCGCTCCGTGGTCCGCCGCTGGTCCGCCCATGGCCCTGGCCCTGGCGGAAGGCGCCGCGCTCGTGGCCGTCGGCGTCGATCTCGCCGCGGTCGAAGCGCCCGCGCTGCACGGGGTCCGAGAGAATCTGATAGGCCGCGGAAATCTGCTTGAACCGCTCCTCGGCCCCCGGATCGGGATTGCCGTCGGGATGCCAGGTGCGCGCCAGCCGCCGATAGGATCGCTTGATGTCCTCGGCGGTTGCGGTCTTCGTCAGACCAAGGACGTCGTAGGGATCCTTCATACTCTCCAGGCCACCCAAAGACGATCGGAGAGGCGGGACGCCTCCCCTTCGTCGACGGGCGTCAGGTTACTCCAGGACCGGTGCCGTTTGCCATAAGACAAGCGCGCTGGTTCTGCCCCTACTGCGAGATCCTCCAGGTACCGTCGGGATCGCGGCAGGCCGTGCCGACGGCCGGCTCGTTGCGGCCACCGACGTTGATGGTGCTGGTGAACTCGCGGCAGGGCTGATCACCGCGGCGGAAGGTCCTGGTCGGGGTGACGGCGCCCGAATGGCCGGTGTCGGGATTGTTCCAGGCGGTCGAGGTGCCGGTGGGGGCGGTCTCCAGTGCCGAATGAGCGCTCTGCTCGACGTACACCCTGTCGGCGCGGTCGAGGGACTTGCCCGCCTCGCTGCCCAGCAGCGCGCCGATGAGCGTGCCGCCGATCATCGCCACGGTGCGCCCGGTGCCCTTGCCGAGCTGCGAGCCGAGCACCCCGCCGCCGACGCCGCCCAGCACCCCGCCCGCCGCCTGCTTGGGATTGCTCTGGAGCGACTCGCAGCCGCCGAGCGGCGCCATCACCAGAAGGGCGGCGGCCAGAAGGCGCGCAGGATACCTGTTCATCATCGTCGTCATGGTCCTTGACCTGTTGGTGTTGCGATCATTCCCATGTAGTCCTTCACCATGGCGAAAAAACGGCACTGAAGTGCGGCAGGGCGGAATCTCTCATTTTTCCCAACGGTCGACTCTTCCGGCCATCACCCGATTGCCCTGGGGTGACGGATGATCCAACTTCCCCTGGCGATCTGCCCGTATTATCCTGGCCACCGGTTCGGTCTGCTCGGCTTTATCGTGTAAGTGTCGACGTAAGGAGATGGAGTATGCTTGGAAAGATCGTATTGATGGTGGCGACCGTCGCAATGGTTTCTATTGGTTGCGTGTCGGGGGCCTCTGCGGAGGGTAAACAGGACTTCACCCTGGTCAACAAGACTGGGTATACCATCGACCAAGTCTACGTTTCACCGTCCAACGCTTCGGACTGGGAAGACGATGTGCTGGGTCGCGATACACTGGATAACAAGGAAACCGTCCACATTACATTCGCGCGTTCCAACAAGAGCTGCAAGTGGGATCTGAAGGTTGTCTATTCGGATAAGGAGACAGCCGAATGGGACGACTTTGACCTGTGCTCAACATCAAAAATCACCATATTCTATGATCGCAAGTCGGGTGAGACAACGGCAGAGTACGAGTAATACTCATCATCGATGAGTTCCCGGACTTTTGACGATGCAGCACTTTGAAGCGACAGGGAGACCACTCCCTCTCCCCCGAAGAGGGGGGGGGGGGAGGGCTCTTTGGAAGTGCCCTATTGTAAGATTGGGGTGGGTAGGGTAGGGTGGGGTAGGGTTTGGCGCGCTGGAGGTGTTTCGGGCACTGTTTATCCTCGCCAGCCCATCTTCGTCCCAGCCCATTCTCGTCAGCGATCGACGGCCCCAGCCATGACCAGCACCGAACCGGAGGATCCCATCGGTCGATTCCGCACCTGGATGGCGGATGCCGAACGGGAGGAGCCCAACGACCCCAACGCCATGAGTCTCGCCACCGTCGACGCCGACGGGCGTCCGGGCGTTCGTATGGTGCTGCTGAAGGGCGCCGACGAGGAGGGCTTCGTCTTCTACACCAACCTGGAGAGCCGCAAGGGGGCGGCGCTCCTCGCCAATCCCCGCGCCGCGCTGTGCTTCCACTGGAAGAGCCTGCGCCGCCAGGTGCGGGTGGACGGCCCGGTGGTGCGGGTTGACGACGCCACCGCCGATGCCTACTTCGCCAGTCGGCCCCGCGCGAGCCAGATCGGTGCCTGGGCCTCGGTACAGTCGCGGCCGCTTGTCGGCATGTTCGAGCTGGAACGGCGCGTCGCCGAGTACACCGTCCGGTTCGGGGTTGGGGCCGTGCCCCGCCCGCCCCACTGGTCGGGGTTCCGGCTGGTGCCTGAGACCATCGAGTTCTGGCGGGACCGGCCGTTCCGCCTGCACGAGCGGCTGGTGTACCATCGGACCGCCTCCGGCTGGAGCACCGAATACCTGTATCCGTGAGGACCCGGCCCATGACCGATCCCGAGCAGCGACGCAACGACCGGCTGATGCGGCACGCCACCTATGCGGCGGTGGCCACGGCCGCGACCCTGGTGGTGGCCAAGGTGGCGGCGTGGGCGATGACCGGCTCGGTGGCCCTGCTGTCCAGCCTGGTGGATTCGCTCCTCGACACCGCGGCCTCGCTGGTCAACCTGCTGGCCGTGCACCAGGCGCTGCAACCCGCCGACCCCGAGCACCGCTTCGGCCACGGCAAGGCCGAGCCCCTCGCCGGCCTCGGCCAGGCGGCGTTCATCACCGGCTCGGCGGTGTTCGTGGGATTCGAGGCAGTGAGGCGCCTGTTCGACCCGGCTCCCGTCGGCAGGCTCGACGTCGGCATCGGCGTGATGCTGTTCTCCATGGCCATGACCCTGGCGCTGGTGTGGTTCCAGAAGCACGTGATCAGGACGACGGGGTCGGTGGCCATCAATGCCGACTCGCTGCACTACACCGGCGACCTGTTGATCAACGGCAGCGTCATCGTGGCGCTGGCGGGGGCGAAGCTGTTCGGCCTCACCCTCCTCGATCCGCTGTTCGCCGTCGGGATCGCCGTCTACCTGATCTTCAACGCCGCCAGGATCGCCACCCAGTCCCTCAACCTTCTGATGGACCGGGAGTTCCTCGAGGAGGACCGCCAGAAAATCCGTGACGTGGTCATCCAGCAGCCGGGGGTGATCGACATGCACGACCTGCGCACCCGCTCGTCGGGGCCGCGGGGGTTCATCCAGCTTCACCTGGAGATGGATCGCAATCTGCCCCTGTGGCAGGCTCACGATATCGCCGACGCGGTGGAGATGCGGCTGCGCGACATCTTCCCCAACGCCGAGGTGATCATCCACGAGGATCCCTCGGGCCTGTACGAGGCCCACCCGGAATTCAGCTACGAGGCCCAGCCCGGGCGTGCCGCCGACATCAGCATCATGGCCCCCAACGCCGTGCCCATCCAGGGACGCGAGACCTGAGAGAATGTGAATGTATCGGCAGCATGACCATAAAAGCCCTCTCCCCCCCCTTCAGGGGGGAGAGGGTTGGGTGAGGGGG
>JAMOBE010000022.1:0-47504 GCA_039908285.1 Alphaproteobacteria bacterium | reverse complement strand
TCCGCCTGAGCGGAAACGCTCTAGAATTTGCCTCTGGCCGCTCAAGCGCCGCGCGGGCTTTTCGCAGTTTCCGCTTGAGCGGAAACTGCTCTAGCCCGCATTTCTCACCGGGACGCGGAGGCACGAACGGCACCGGAGACGATGCCGTTTCACGTGCCGTGGCGGCCTTCGACCAACGGGTCTACCCACCCTGTCCTGGTGGGACGTCCGCAACGCGCCGAAGCCGGGGCGCGTTGCCTTTCACGGTCCGGACGCCGTCGTCCGCACGCCGTACACGTTGGCCGAAGAAAGGACCCGGCGCATGCTGAGCATTCACGACTGCATCGCGTTCAGCGGATTGACCGGCGATCAGCTCGACGCGGTCGCCTTTCACCAGCAGCTTCCACCGATCATTGCCGCCGAGTGGGCGGAAACCATTCTCGACCTGCCGGGAGGCGGCATCGTGATGACTGCCACCCTCGCCTCGGCCGTGCGATGGGCTCGCGCGGTCGGCCATCATCGCGACGTCGCGCGGTTCGAGGATGGGCTGCGCGCATTCCTGGCCAACTGAACGGCGAGCGCATTCAACCCTTGGCGTGTGTCCCCGGCTTCACGGTAAAATCCCCCGGCGGAGTGTCGCAGAACGCTCCCCAGGGAAATGAAGGGGCACCATGTCGCAAACGCAAGCCATCGTCCTCGCCGGCGTCCTGGTCGCCGGCGCCGTTCTCGTCGCCAACACCCCGGGCCACTCGGCCAGCCCCGGGCCCTATGCCATCACCGCCGCCGGCAGTTCCGGCTTCTACGCCTGGCGACTCGACACCGTCAGCGGAGACGTGGCGCTGTGCTCTTACGTCGGCGGCGCCGTCGATTGCGTCGCCCGGAAATGACCGAACCGCAACGGACCGAACCGCAACGGACCGGGCCGCAGCGGACCGTCGTCGTCACCGGAGCCAGCCGGGGAATCGGCCACGCCATCGCCAGCCGCTTCATGCGTGAGGACTGGCGGGTGATCACCTGCGCCCGGGCGGCGATGCCCGACCACTGTCGCCGCGATCCCCGCTGGACCCACCACATCCCGACCGACCTCGCCGACACCGCAAGCCTGCAGCGGTTCCTCGAGGCGGTGGTGGCGGTGCTCGGCGATGGGCCACTGCATGCGCTGGTCAACAACGCCGGCCTGTCGCCCAAGACCCCGTTCAAGGAGCGGCTCGGTGTGCTCAATGGGCCGATCGAGGGCTGGCACGAGGTATTCGCCCTCAACTTTTTCGCCCCCCTCAGGCTGGCCCGCGGCCTAGCCGGCAATCTGCACCGGGGACGGGGCGCCATCGTCAACATCACCTCCATCGCCGGTCACAGCGTCCATCCGTTCGCCGGCTCGGCCTACTCGACGTCCAAGGCGGCGCTCTCCGGCCTGACCCGCGAGATGGCGGCCGAGATGGCCCAGCTTGGCATAAGGGTCAATGCCGTGGCCCCGGGGGAGATCCGAACCGACATGATTTCCGCCGAATACGAGGCCCTGATCCCCCGCATCCCCCTGGACCGCATGGGAACGCCCGAGGACGTGGCGGGAACGGTCTTTCGCCTGTGCTCGGACGACTTCGGCTATGTGACGGGAACGGAAGTCTTCGTTACCGGCGGGCAGCACCTGTATTAGGGCAAAAGCCCTCTCCCCCTCTTCCGGGGGGAGAGGGAGTGAAGGTGGCGGTTTTCACTTCACCCGATTGCCCTGGGGAAAAATTGAGATGATGGTTCAGTTGGAATGAGCCATACTGTGCTGGCATTTGATCGGGGATGGAAGCGGGGTGGAAATGGCCTTGATGCGCTCGGTTGGAGCACTGGTGGCGGTCGGACTGGCACTGGGTGCGGCTTTGGGTACGGCTTTGAGTTCGGCGGCGGCGGTCGCCGACACGCCGACGGGTGATGACGGGGGACGCGCTCCCTGGGTGGTGGGACCGGCCCTGCTCAAACCCATGACCAAGGAGATCTTCAGCCACCTGCGCGAACGCGCTCCGATGGTCCCGGAACCGAAGATCGAGAGTCGCAACCTTGCCCAGGAGGTCCAGCTCTTCTGCTCCGGAGCCGGAGTCGACACCCCCGACGTGCTGTCCATGACTCGGCGCATGGGGGTGAGCGAGTTCCAGCTCTGCGTCAAGAATGGCGTTGCCGACATCATCGAGGTGCAGGTCGGCATGGAAGCATTGGTGCTGGCCAGGCGCAAGCAGGACGCCGACCTTCCCATGACGTTCGATACCTTTTATCGCGCCATTGCCGCCGAACTGCCAAAGGGCGACGACTTTCTCCCCAATACGGCGCAGACATGGCACGACCTGGACCCCAGGCTTCCCAAGACGGAAATCAGCGTCATGGTCCCCTCGCGAGCGACCTTTTCGCGGCCGTATTTCGATAACCGGTTCCTGCAGGGCGCCTGTCGCGAAATCTTCGAGTTCAAGAACATCTACTCGGCGGAGGAGCGGGTGGCCCAATGCATCGGCCTGCGCCGGGATGGTCGGGTGCTCGAACTTGGTCTGCCGATCACGCCCGAGACCATTCTCGCGGCCATGAACAAGGCGCCACGCGGTACCGTCATAGTGCTGTCCATGCGCTACGCCATGGAGATGGCCGATACGTTCAAGGTCCTGCCCCTGGAAGGGGTGGTGCCCGACCGGACGACGGTGAGTCATCAGGACTATCCGGCGACCCGCAGCGTGGTCTATTACGTCAAGCGAGCCCACGTCAAGGATCATGCGGGGAATGGCCCGGTGCTCGGGCTGCGCGAATTCATCACCGAGATGACGCGTGAATCCGCGATCGGCGATACCGGCTATCTCGTGCAGTTGGGTCTGGTCCCTTTGCCGGAAGCGAAGCGGGCCGAGGTCCGCCGGTCGGCCCTGGCGCTGTCACCGATGAGCCGGTAAGGGGAAGGGCAAAGCCATGACGATGACCGTGAGAAGCGTGAAAAGTCTGACCGCCCTCCTGCTTGCCGCCGCGTTGACCCTGTCGACCGCGCTGGCGGCGCCCCTCCCGTCCGAGGATGAGGTGGACCTGATCGACGACCGCCCGTCGGCCATCGCCACCGCGCTGGGCGTCACCGGCGAGGCGCTGACGTTCGTCGCGGACCAGGCCTCGGAGTTGCTCTCCAGGTTGACACCTCCGTCACCGACCAGCCTGTCCAGGGCGGCATCGGCGGAGGACGAGCAGGAGCTGATGTCCCTGCTGGGCTATGCCGGCTACAAGCTCAAGGAAATCGACAGTCAGGTCGGCATCATCCCCACCATCGCCTTCAAGTTCGCCCTTGTCCGCGAACTTTCCGAGGCGGACTGGGATTTTCTGGCCTACCGCCTGGAAGCGTCCCGTTTCAAGACACCGGGTCTTGGGGCGGCGATCCAGCGCGCCATCGTCGAGACGGTGATGGCCGTCAATACCGGTCTCAGCTATCAGGTGTCCGAATTGAAGGTGCAGATCCTGCCCCTGCCGAAGGTCGCCTTTTCCGTCACGCCCAAGATCGCCACCCTGGGCGAAGAAAGCAGCAGCCTGATGCGGGCCATCCAGCGCATGGAGAAGCGCCTGCGCGGCGACCTCGCCACCCTGGGCGGCAAGATTCTTCCGCGCGGCGTGATGAAGGGCTGGCTGGACATACGGGAATGGCTGATCGGCGCCGCCATCCTGCTGTTCGCGGTATCGATCCTGGTGGAGATCCGGCGTCAGCTGCGGCCGGAGGGACCTGGTCGGTCCGGTCCGACGGCGATGCTGATCCTGCTTGGCCTTGGAGTGGCGTGCTGGATCGGATTCGCGCTGGTCCCGCTGTCCCTGATCACCCTGGGTGGTGGCGTCGCGGTGTTCGGAGTGACCGCCCTGATCGCCACCGGCAGGGGAGAAGCCAGGCCGGACCCCGTTCCGGCACAGGGTGTCGAGGCACACTCTGTCGGGGCACGCTCTGTCGAGGCACAGGTTATCGAGGCCTCCGCCGCGTCCTCATGACGCCGGGTCCTCGGCCAGCCTGGCATCAAGATAGCCGGCCAGCCCACCACGGCCGAGGTCCTTTCCGTCGAGGGCGACGAGCGGCCTGATGCCAAGGCTGTTCGTTATGAACACGTCATCGGCGGAGAGGACATCGTCCACGGACAACGGCGTTTCGTGACCACCGGTTTCCCTCAGAACGGCCGCCCGCATGACACCGGGCAGCGCTCCTTCGGCCAGTGGCGGCGTGTGGACCTCCCCGCCTTTGACGACGAACAGATTTGCGACCGTCGTCTCGGCCACCCGCCCCCTGGTGTTGAGCAGAATGGCGTCGTCGGCGCCACACCGCGCCGCCTCCATCCGCGCCAGGATATTGTCGAGGTAATTGAGCGATTTCACACCGCAGAGGGGGGAATACTCGTTGCGCCGCGTCGTGGTGGCGACGATGCCCCGGGCCGACGCCGCCGTCGATGACGCTGTCGATGACGGCGGCGGCGGCGGAGCGGCGGTCACCATCACCGTGGGCTCGACCGTCTCGGGCGGGAGAAGGCCGCGCCCGGCGCTCCCCCGCGTCACGGTGAGCCGCAGAACCGCGTCACCCAGGCCGTTGGCGGCCAGAGTCGCCGCCAGGATGGCACCGAAATCGAGCGGCGGCAGGGGAAGGCCGATGGTCTCCGCTCCGGCACGCAGCCGGTCGAGATGAGCGTGCAGCCGGCACACGCGCCCTCCCCGCGCCCTCATGGTTTCGAACAGGCCATCGCCAAGCGTCACCCCCCGATCGGTCGGGGCGATGCGGACGGCGTCCTGCTCGAGCAGGTCCCCGTTGAACCACAGGATCACGCGGCCTCCTTGCCGAAGGGGATATTTCAGGCATGGCCAGATGGGCCATCCCATGCTATGGTAGCCGCTTCGTTGCCATGGGAGAAGCCCATGATTGGTCCGATTCAGGCGAGACAGGCGAGAACGCCCGAGACGCCAGCCACCAGACTCCTGACGAGTCGTTCCAGCCCCTCCACGGGAGCCGGTGTCCCGCCCAAAACCACCCCTTCCGATGCGGTGACACTCTCGGTGCGAGCGCCTGGCGATCCCATCGTCGAGGATATCCGGACACACGCCCGCTCCCTCAAGGAAAACGAACGCTCCATGCGGTTTCAGATGGCGGGAAGTCAGCTCAAGGCCCTGCGGCTACGGGCGATTTTCGCCGCCGCCATGCACGACGCCAAGGGGGCGACGTCGGTTGCCCGGGAAGCCGCCCAGGTCGCTCGCGACCTCAAGAAAATCCGGACCGGGGCGGGTGACGGGATGATGGCGGACTCGCCGGCCGCGGCATCCGCCCCCCCTCCCCCTCCTTCTTCACCGGCACCATCGGCGCCGCCGGCTCCGCCAACAGCCGCACAGGGGTCAGAGGCCTCCAGAGTGGAGCCCCCCCGGTACTACGGCCTCGGCATCGAAACCGGCAAGCTCGAAGTCACCAGGGGCGAGCCCGGCAAGCCTGAGACCAGCAGGGTCGAAACCATCAGACTCGAGGCCGTCAGGGTCGAGGCGGGCAAGGTCGAGACCGTCACCCTCAAGGCCGTCACGTTCAAGGAGGATAAGGTCACGGCCGTCACCCTCGAGAAGACCGGGGACGATGCCAATGCCAATACCGAGACCGAGGCCGAGGCCGACGCCGAAGCCGAAGCCGAAGCCGAAGCCGAAGCCGACAAGGACTTCGACAAATCGGTGGACTCCATGATCCAGTTGGCCCGCAAGGTCATCGCCATCGCCCGGCGCGCGACGCAGATCGGGACCGAGGAGGATCGCGTCATGGCCCGCCTGCAGAACCAGACCGGCGTTGCGGATCTGCAAGCCGACATGGTGACCGACGCCGACATGGTGCCGGGGGACATGGCCGCCGGCGGCGTGAACGTCTCGGCGTGACGATCGAGAGCGTGGAAGCCCGGCGCATCGTCCTTCAGGCGGCGCTCGATGCGGGGAAGAGCCCGGCCGAGCGTAACCGGCTCGGTCAGTTCGCGACGCCGTTCGCCCTGGCCCGCGACATCGTGACGTCCAGTCTTGGGATGCTCTCCCCCGACCAGCCGGTCCGCTTTCTTGACCCGGCCATCGGGACCGGCGCGTTCTACTCCGCCCTGCGGGCGACGCTGCCGGCGGAGCGGATCGCCGAGGCGGCGGGTTTCGAGATCGACCCCCACCATGGCCATTCCACCGCCGCGCTGTGGGCCACGACACCACTTCGCCTTGCCATCGCCGACTTCACCACGGCCACTCCGCCCCCGGACGGTGGCCTGGCCACCCTGGTGGTGTGCAACCCGCCCTATGTCCGCCACCACCACCTGAGCCGGGACGACAAGGCGCGGCTGCGGCAGGCGGCGGAGGAGGCCTCCGGCATCCGCATGGCCGGACTGGCCGGGCTCTACACCTATTTCCTTACCCTGTCCCATGCCTGGATGGCCGACGACGGCGTGGCGGCGTGGCTCATTCCCTCCGAGTTCATGGACGTCGCCTATGGCGAGCCGGTGAAGAGGTACCTGCTGAGCCGGGTGACCCTGACGCGCATCCACCGCTTCGACCCCGGTGATGTCCAGTTCGGCGACGCCCTGGTGTCGTCGGCGGTGGTGTGGTTCAGGAGGGCGCCCCCTCCCCCCGGCCACGAGGTCGCCTTCACCTTCGGCGGCTCCCTGGCGACCCCGCAGGTGCGGCGGAAGGTTGCGGCCCGCGACCTGGTGGAGGAGACCAAGTGGACCCGCCATCCCCTCGGCCCCCCACGGCGGAGCGAGACGGGACCGGTGCTCGGGGACTTCTTCCGCATCCAGAGGGGCCTCGCCACCGGCGACAACCGGTTCTTCATCATGACCAGGGAGGCCGCCGCCGCAAGGGGCCTGCCGGACCAGGTGCTGGTCCCGGTGCTGCCCAGCCCGCGCCACCTGCCGGAGACCGAGATCGCCGCCGACCTTGAGGGTCATCCCCTCATCACCAGGCCGCTGGTCCTGCTGGACTGCCGCCTTGCCGAGGCGGAGGTGAGGACCCGGCATCCGGCCCTGTGGGCCTACCTCCAGAGCGGCGTGCCCCACGTCTCCGGGCGCTACCTATGCGCCCATCGCACCCCGTGGTACGCCCAGGAGACCCGGGCGGCGGCGCCGTTCGTCTGCACCTATATGGGCCGCACCGGCAGCGGCGGCAGGACTGGGAGCGCCCCGTTCCGCTTCATCCTCAATCGCTCACGGGCGACGGCCGCCAACGTCTATCTGCTGATGTACCCAAAGCCGCAATTGCAGGCGGCGCTCGACGCCCACCCCGGCCTGGACCGCCGGGTGTGGGAGATGCTGCGGACCATAGGCCCCGAGGACCTGATGGGCGAGGGCCGGGTCTATGGCGGCGGGCTGTACAAGCTGGAGCCGAAGGAACTGGCCAGGGTCGAGGGAGGGGGAATCGCGGCGTTGCTCACCCCCTGACCGCCGCGCGGACGATCCGCCCGAGGGCGGTGGCGATGACCGTGGCCAGGATGCACAGGTAGGGCAGCGCCTGCTGGAAGAAGCGCTCGTTCTCGGTGCCGACCGTTCCGCAGAAGATGGCCGTCATGACCAGCACCGGCGGGATGGTCAGGGCCGCGGCGCCGAGGGTGGCGGAGGATGGCCGGGTGGCGCTCAGGGTCCCGGTCCGCCAGCGCTCGGCCACGGCGTCGGCGAAGGCTGGGCGGGACAGGCGGCCGGCGGCGGCCATCATGGCGTCGAAGGCCGCCGCTGCGCTCAAAAGGCCCCACAGGCCCGGCGAGGCGGCACCATTGTCCTCTCCGCGCGCCCGGGCCCGGAACAGCGGCGGCAGCAGCAGCCCGAGAGCGAGCACGATGACGATCTCCGGAAGGGCGAGATAGGTGGCGCGGGTGATGGTCTCCAGGTAACGGTTGGCAAGCTCCAGCGGGCGGCGCAGGGGGATCGGCGAGCCGGGCTCGGGCCACATCTGCCGGACATAGGCGCCGAGGCTCTTCGGCCCCTCGCGGACCCACATGTTGTGGTGGATGTTGTAGGCGTTGATCAGCCATCGTCCGGTGTCGGTCCGGAACACGTGGGCGGCGATGCGGGTGTTCTGCCGGCTGTACTCGGCGAACCAGCGGGAGGCCCAGGTGCCAAAGGGGGGCAGCACGTGGGGCCGTTCGGCGGCGATGGCCATGTCCTCCCTGACGACGGCGGCCATGCGGTCGTCGCCGAGCCCGACCATCGCCGCGAGCAGGGCGGTCATGTCCGCTCCCCGCGGGTCACCCCAGCGGTCGACGCCGCACGAGCCCAGGGAGCGGGCGTACATCATGTCCGGCGTGTCGTCCACCCGCACCGGGTTGTCATAGCACCACAGATACCAGGCCGGCGCCCCCGCCTCCACCGCCGCCTGGCGGACCCGGTCACGCTTCCAGTCGTACATGTTCATCACGAACAGGATGTGGGTATGACCCGCGCCGTTGGCGGTGGCGGCGATGCCGGACACGGCGTGGGTCTTCGCCACCAGCACCCCGAGCATCACTCCAGGCAGCGCGAGTCCCAGGGCCAGGCGTCCGGCGAGACGCCTGAAAGAGAAGGGCGGTCCCGCCATGACCACGGCGATGACCACCAGCAGCGGCACCAGGAGACTGGCGACGGTGGACTGGGCGATCAGCAGCGCACCGGCCACCGATACGGCGACCATCCCCGTCTCCCCCAGCCCTCTCTCCCCACGACTCGCGACCACCCGCGCGAGGGCCAGCAGGAACAGACCGGCGAAGAACGGCAGCGGCCGGTCGTAGTGGGTGGCATTCAGCTCCAGCGGCATCAGGCACAGGGAGTAGAGCGTCATGACGGCGAAGGCGAGGGGCGGCCAGGCCCGAAGCCGCATCGCCGCCGCCGCCAGCAGGGCCATCGCCGCGCCGTCCAGCAGAAACAGCTCGACCGTCAGCAGGCGGTAGCGGGCGATGGTCTCGTCACCGAACAGCCACGCCACCGGCGCATGGACCAGCTCGAACAGGGGCGGCTTGCGCGGCGAATAGGCCAGGTTCTCCCAGAGATGATGGCGCAGCACGTCGAGATAGACGGTGGTGTCGGCATCGAGGGGGGCTCCGGCCGGCAGTTGCGCCAGAAACACCCCCCGGACCACCAGCGCGACCACCAGCGTCGCCAGCACCCACGGAATCGGTTTCAGGGGACGGGAGACACGCATCACCGGGGCTACTTCGAGGGAGCGAGGATGCCTTTTTTCTGGGCATCCGCGATCCTGGCGTGGAGTTCCGTGATGACCACGCGGGCGATCGGCATCGCCTCCGACGCGCTCATGCCAGGGCGGAGGCGGCGGTCGTAAAGGGCGCGGAGAAGAATTTTGTCACTGAGACTGAGACCACGCAAAGTCGTGTTGTCGTCATTGAACAGCGAGCCAGGAATCAGCGTCGTATCATTGGGGAGACCGAGCACCTGCGTGATTTCCTCGGGAATGCAGTGGCGGGTCTTCTGTTCCGAGTCCGTGCTGATATAGACGTTCCCGGCCATGGCCACGAAATTCTCTTTCGATCCCTGGAAGCGACCAAAGCAGTTGATTGCCGGCAGACCGGCGACGCGACGGATCTCGGCGGTCGGCATGAAGTGTATTCGCAGGTTGGTCGGCTGCCCCGGGACAACCAGCGCGAATTTAAGTCCCGTCAGCGTCGACAGCTCCTTGAACAGCGTCACGATGTCCGCGCGATGGGTCGCGATGGCCGCGGCGTCGCCGTCCATGCTGGCGCTGACCGGCCCCGCCCAGCGCACCAGCGGCTTGCCCTGAACGCCCTCCCCCCCCTCGGTGCGGAACACCACCTGGCGAAAGGCCTCGACGATCACCTCCGCCGACGGCAGCGCCTCCGCCGCATCCACCCGCAACGAAAGCAGAAGGGCCACCAGAAAGGCAGCCCATTTAAGTCCTCCCCCTCGACGGGGGAGGGTTTGGGTGGGGGTGGCAGTTAGGCGCGCACAGATAGAAATATGTTCGCACAAAAGCTGAATTTTTGGGCTCATCCCGTTGCACCTACGTGCGGCACCATCACCCCCACCCAACCCTCCCCCATCAAGGGGGAGGGCTTTTTTTGCGGGAAACTCAGGCGGCGGCCTTGGCACACAGCATCGCCATCATCGCCGTCTTGTAGGGCTTCACCGCCCCCCGCACGATGTCGGAGGTCATCTCGGCGATGCGGTTGCGATCGTGCATGAAGTCGGCCACCACCCGCTGGCCAGCCCGGTTCTGCAGGGACATCACGTCCGCCGGCGAGCGACAGGCCGCCATGGCCTTGCCGGCCGCGACCGTCGTCGCCACGCTGCGGCTCGCCATGTGGGCGTATTCCCGCACCAGCACCTGACTGCCCTGAGTCACAACCGTGCTGCACTGCACCATCGCCTGAATGTTGGCGCGTCCGATCGCCATCAGATCCCTGTACGTCACGACCATCTCATTTCCCCTTCCCATTACCGCTCCGGGGCTGGAGGGCCCCCCGCGTGGTCCCATGCGTCCGCTCAACCGTAGCCATGATAGCCGAATCGAGCGAGACGTCAATCGCAATTGTTGCACTGCAGCAAAATGCTGCAGTGCAACATAATCACGCCACCCGGGCGCGGGCGTCCAGCATCCGCTCGATGGCATCCAGCGCCGCCGCCGCCTTGTCGCCATCCGGGCCACCGGCCTGGGCCATGTCGGGACGGCCGCCACCGCCCTTGCCACCCACCGCTTCCGAGCCGGCGCGCACCAGGTCGACCGCGCTAAAGCGGCTCGTCAGGTCGTCGCTCACCCCCACCACCAGCGACGCCTTGCCCTCGACGGTGGAGACCAGCACCACCACGCCCGAGCCGAGCTGCTTGCGGATCTCGTCCACCATGCCCTTCAAGTCGCGGGCCGGCACGTCGGCCAGCACCCGGCCGTCGAAGGCGACACCGTCCACGGTGCGGACCGTCGCCGCCGCTCCCTCGCCGCTGCCGCCGCCGCCCAGGGCCAGCCGACGGCGAGCCTCGCCCAGATCCCGTTCCAGCCGCCGCCGCTCGTCCATCAGGCCGGCGACCCGGGCCGGCAGGTCGGCCGGGGTGGTCTTCAGCGCCTCGGCGGCGCGGGCCAGAAGCTCCAGGTGACCGACGAACCAGGCCTCCGCCGCGGCGCCGACCATGCCCTCGATGCGGCGGACACCGGCCGCCACGGCGGTCTCGGCGACGATGGTGAAGGCGCCGATGTCGCCGGTGCGCCGCACGTGGGTGCCGCCGCACAGTTCCACCGAGAACGGCCGGCTGGAGTGTGTCTCCCCGACTCCCTCGGCCCCCATGGCCACCACCCGCACCTCCTCGCCGTACTTCTCGCCGAACAGGGCCATGGCGCCGGCCTCGATGGCCGCCTCGGGCTCCATCAGCCGGGTGGTGACGGGGGTGTTGGCACGGATCTCGGCGTTGACCTGCCGCTCGACGCTACGGATCTCCTCGGGACTCATCGCCTTCGGATGGCTGAAGTCAAAGCGCAGTCGGTCCGCGGCCACCATCGAGCCCTTCTGCGTCACGTGCTGGCCCAGGGTCCGCCGCAGCGCCGCGTGCAACAGGTGGGTGGCCGAGTGGTGGGCGCGCAGGGCGTCGCGACGGCCGACGTCCACCAGCAGGCGGGCCTCGTCGCCGACGGCGACCCGTCCCTCCGCCACCACGCCGACGTGGACATGCAGGGCGCCGAGTTTCTTCTGGGTGTCGGTGACGGTGATGCGGCCGCGACCGGGGATGACGATCTCGCCCTGGTCGCCGGTCTGGCCGCCGGACTCGCCATAGAACGGCGTCTGGTTGGCGAGCACCGCCACCGTGGCGCCGGGTCCCGCCTCGGTGCCGGAGCGCCCGTCCACCACCAGCGCCGTCACCCGGCCCTCCGCCGTTTCGGTATCGTAGCCCAGGAACTCGGTGGCCCCGACCTGGTCACGCAGTTCGAACCACAGGGACTCGGTGGCGGCCTCGCCCGAGCCGGCCCACGCCCGCCGCGCCTCGGCCCGCTGGCGCTCCATGGCGGCGTTGAAGCCGTCCACGTCGACGCCGATGCCCCGTGGCCGCAGCGCATCCTGGGTCAGGTCCAGGGGGAAGCCGAAGGTGTCGTAGAGCTTGAACGCCACCTCGCCCGGCAGGGTGGACCCGGACCCAAGGCTGCCCGACTGCTCGTCCAGGAGTTTCAGCCCCCGGTCCAGCATCTGCTTGAAGCGGGTTTCCTCGAGCCGCAGGGTCTCGGTGATCAGGGGCTCGGCCCGCACCAGTTCGCCGTAGGAGGCCCCCATCTGCCCCACCAGCGCCGGCACCAGCTTCCACAGCAGGGGATCGGTGCAGCCCATGAGGTGGGCGTGGCGCATGGCCCGGCGCATGATCCGGCGCAGCACGTAGCCCCGGCCCTCGTTGGAGGGCAGCACGCCGTCGGCGATCAGGAACCCGCAGGACCGCAGGTGGTCGGCGATCACCCGGTGCGACACCCGGTGCGGCCCGTCCGGATCGGTGCCGGCGCCATGGGCCGCGGCCTCGATCAGCGATCGCATCAGGTCGATGTCGTAGTTGTCGTGCCGGCCCTGCAGCACCGCGGCGGTGCGCTCCAGCCCCATGCCGGTGTCGATGGACGGTCGCGGCAGCGGCACCCGCTCGCCCGGTCCCACCTGCTCGAACTGCATGAACACCAGGTTCCAGATCTCGATGAAGCGGTCGCCGTCCTGCTCCGGACTGCCGGGGGGGCCGCCCGGAATGTGCTCCCCATGGTCATAGAAGATCTCCGAGCACGGCCCGCACGGCCCGGTGTCTCCCATCTGCCAGAAGTTGTCGGAGGTCGGGATGCGGATGATCCGGTCGTCGGTGAGCCCAGCCACCTTGCGCCACAGGGCGGCGGCCTCCTCGTCGCTCGAATGCACGGTGACCAGCAGCCGGGCGGGATTCAGGGAGAACTCGCGGGTGACCAGAGTCCACGCCAGCTCGATGGCCAGTTCCTTGAAATAATCGCCGAACGAGAAGTTGCCCAGCATCTCGAAAAAAGTGTGGTGCCGGGCCGTGTACCCCACGTTGTCCAGGTCATTGTGCTTGCCGCCGGCCCGCACGCACTTCTGCGAGGTCGCGGCGCGGACGTAGGGTCGCGTCTCCTGGCCGGTGAAGACGTTCTTGAACTGCACCATGCCGGCGTTGGTGAACAAAAGCGTCGGGTCGTTGCGCGGCACCAGCGGGCTCGACGAGACCACCTCGTGGCCATGCTTCTTGAAATAGCCCAGAAAGGCCGCGCGAATTTCGTTGGTCGTCGCCATGTCGGTCCTGCACCCTGCTCACTGCCGCCACTGTAGCGCGGTTATCTTTTTACCGGACCGCGCCCACCGAGTCCAGCGCACCCCCGACACCGTTCCTCACCAGCCCGATGCCAGCACCCGGTCCACGAACGTCGGCACCTCCGCCGACGCCGGCCCGTAGATGGCCTCGGCGAACAGGCTGGCGCCCAGGGAGGGCTCCAGGTTCAGCTCGACGGTGTGGGCGGAGCGTTTGGTGCGCACCTGGCGGACGAAGCCGGCGGCCGGATAGACATTGCCCGACGTGCCGATGGACAGGAACAGCCCGCAGCCGTCCAGGGCCGCGTAGATCCGCTCCATCTCGAGCGGCATCTCGCCGAACCAGACGATGTGGGGACGCAGCCCCCCGCTGCGACCGCACGAGGGACAGGCGTCCGCCAGGCCGAGATCGCCGGTCCAGGTCACGACGTCGGCGCAGTCGGTGCAGCGGACCTTCAGCAGTTCCCCATGCATGTGGATCAGATTACGGCTGCCGGCGCGCTCGTGCAGGTCGTCGATGTTCTGGGTGACGATCAGAACCTCGCCCGGGTACTCGGCCTCGAGACGGGCCAGGGCGTCGTGGGCCGGGTTGGGCTCGACGCCGGGATCGGTCAGGCCCTTGCGCCGCATGTTGTAGAAGTCGTGCACCATGGCCGGGTTACGGGCGAAGCCCTCGGGCGTCGCCACGTCCTCGATGTTCACCTTCGCCCAGATGCCGTCGGCATCGCGGAAGGTGTCGAGTCCCGATTCCTTCGATATGCCCGCCCCGGTCAGGATGACGATGGGAGGCCTGGCCCTGGAGGAGGTGGTGGTGGTCATGGCTATGTTCCGTTGCTGTCCTTGTCGACGAAGGTTTCAACCACCCGCCTGGTCCCGCCCCGGTCGAAGCGGATGGACAGTTTGTCGCCGTCCACCGCCTCCACCGTGCCGGAGCCGAACTTGCGGTGGACGACCCGATCCCCCACCGCGAAGTCGCCCGAGTCGGACGCGACCGGAGCGGAGCGGGCGGCGGGCGGCGGTGACGGAGTCCACTCCCGACGCTTCCACCCCGCTCCCCAGCGGACGGGGGGCTCGGCCATGCCGCGCGCGCCGGCATAGACTCCGGCATCGCTGTGGCGCTCCACGTGGTCGGGCGGCAGTTCATCTATGAAACGCGACGGCAGGGCGTTCTGCCACTGATTGTAGACCTTGCGGTGGGCGGCGAAGGAAATGAACACCCGCCGCCGCGCCCGGGTGATGCCCACATAGGCCAGGCGGCGCTCCTCCTCCAGGGCCTTGGCGCCGCCGGCCAGCGAGCGCTGGTGGGGGAACAGGCCCTCCTCCCAGCCGGGCAGGAACACCTGGTCGAACTCCAGGCCCTTGGCGGCATGCAGGGTCATCAGCGTCACCCGGTCGCGGTCGGCGGCCTGATCGTTCTCCATCACCAGGCTGACGTGCTCCAGGAACCCGACCAGAGTCTCGTGGTCGGCCATGGCCCGCACCAGTTCCTTCAGGTTTTCGAGCCGCCCCGGCGCGTCGGGCGAGCGGTCGGCCCGCCACATGGCGGTGTAGCCCGACTCGTCCAGCACCGTTTCCGCCAGTCTGGCATGGGGGGTGCCGTCCATCAGCCCCCGCCAGCGGTCGAAGTGCTCCACCAGCCGGGTGAGCGACCCGCGCGCCTTGGCCGCCAGCTCGTCGGTGGCGATGAGGCGCCTGCCCGCCTCCATCAGCGACACGCCGGCCGCCCGCTTCAGGATATGCAGGGATTGCAGGGCGGACTCGCCGAGGCCGCGCTTCGGCACGTTGACGATGCGCTCGAAGGCCAGGTCGTCGTCGGGCTGGGCGATCACCCGGAAGTAGGCCAGGGCGTCGCGAATTTCCTGACGCTCATAGAACCGGGGACCACCGATCACCCGGTAGGGCAGGCCGGTGACGATGAGACGCTCCTCGAACTCGCGGGTCTGGAAGCCGGCCCGCACCAGGATGGCCATGCCGGCCAGGGAGCCACCGTGGCCCTGTCCGGCCTCGATCTCCTCGATCACCACCCGGGCCTCCTCGGCGCCGTCCCAGACGCCGCGCAGCATCACCTTCTCGCCCAGGTCGCCCCCCGCCGCCGCGGTGCGCAGTTCCTTGCCGAGCCGCTCGGCATTGTGGCGGATCAGCCCAGAGGCGGCGCGCAGGATGTGGGCCGACGAGCGATAATTGCTCTCCAGGCGGACCACCCGGGCACCGGGAAAGTCCTTTTCGAAGCGCAGGATGTTGCCCACCTCGGCCCCGCGCCACGAATAGATCGACTGGTCGTCGTCGCCGACGCAGCACAGATTGCCGTGGCCCCGGGCCAGCAGGCGCAGCCACAGATACTGGGAAACGTTGGTGTCCTGGTACTCGTCCACCAGGATGTAATGGAACCGTTTCTGGTAGTCGGCGGCCACGTCGGGATGGTCCTGGAACACCGTCAGGCAGTGCAGCAGCAGGTCGCCGAAATCGGCGGCGTTGAGGTCCCGCAGCCGCTCCTGGTACTGGGCATAGACGGTCCGTCCCCAGTCGCCGCCCTTGCCCCCGTCCCCATCCCCATCTCCGCCATCGTCGTCCGCCCTGGTGGGAGGCAGGCCCCGGTCCTTCCAGCGTTGGATGCGCCCCATGACTCCCTGCGGCGGGAATTTTTTCGTGTCGATGTGGGCGGCTTCCAGGATCTGCTTCAGCAGCCGGAGCTGATCGTCGGTGTCGAGGATGGTGAAGTTGCTCTTCAGTCCCACCAGTTCGGCATGCCGACGCAGCATCCGCGCCCCCAGGGCATGGAAGGTGCCGAGCCACACCGACTCGGCGACGGGACCGATCATGGCGGCGAGGCGCTCGCGCATCTCGCGGGCGGCGCGGTTGGTGAAGGTGACGGCCAGGATCTGCCAGGGCTCGGCCCGGCGCAGGGCCAGGATGTGGGCGAGCCGGGTGGTCAGCACCCGCGTCTTGCCGGTTCCGGCCCCGGAGAGCACCAGGACGGCGCCCTCGGTGGCCTCGACGGCCTGGCGCTGTTCGGGGTTGAGATCGGCAAGCCAGGGGGCGGAAACGTCCGTCAATCGTCGCTCATCTTCAGGGCGTTGATGAAGGCCGACTGGGGAATCTCGACCCGGCCGAACTGGCGCATCTTCTTTTTGCCTTCCTTCTGCTTCTCGAGGAGCTTGCGCTTTCTGGTGATGTCGCCGCCATAGCACTTGGCGGTGACGTCCTTGCGCAGGGCGGCGATGGTCTCGCGGGCGATGACCCGACCGCCGATGGCCGCCTGGATCGGGATCTTGAACAGGTGGCGGGGGATGAGGTCCTTGAGGCGGGCGCAGATCTGGCGCCCGCGGGCCTCGGAGGCGCCGCGGTGGGCGATGAAGGCGAGGGCGTCCACCGGCTCGGCATTGACCAGAATGGAGATCTTCACGAGATCGCTGTCGGCGTAGTCCACCACCTCGTAGTCGAAGCTGGCGTAGCCCCGCGACAGGGACTTCAGCCGGTCGTAGAAGTCGAAGACGATTTCGTTCAGGGGCAAGCGGTAGACCACCATCGCCCGGTTGCCGGCATAGGTGAGGTCCACCTGCTGGCCGCGGCGGTCGGTGCACAGGGTCAGGATCGGCCCCAGGTACTCGTCGGGCACCAGGATGGTGGCCTTGACCCACGGTTCCTCGATGTGATCGATGCGGACCGGGTCGGGCATGTCGGCGGGGTTGTGCAGCTCCCGCACCTCGCCGTCGGTCAGGTGGACGCGGTAGACCACGCTGGGCGCCGTGGTGATGAGGTCGAGGCCGAACTCCCGCTCCAGGCGCTCCTGGATGATCTCCATGTGCAGGAGCCCGAGGAACCCGCAGCGATAGCCGAACCCGAGGGCAGCCGAACTCTCGGCCACGTACTCGAAGCTGGCGTCGTTGAGGCGCAGCTTGGACAGGCTGTCGCGCAGCAGTTCGAACTCGGAGGTGTCCACCGGGAACAGGCCGCAGAACACCACCGGCACGCTGGGCTTGAAGCCCGGCAGCGGCATGGCGGCGGGCCGGCGCTCCTCGGTGATGGTGTCGCCGATACTGCAGTCGGCGACCGTCTTGATGCCGGCGGTGATGTAGCCCATCTCCCCGGGGTAGAGGGCATCGGCCTCCACCATCTTCGGGGTGAAATAGCCGGACCGGTCCACCTGATAGACCGCCCCGGTCTGCATCATGCGGATGCGGGCGCCCTTTTTCAGCACGCCGTCGCGGATTCGCACCAGGATGACGACGCCGAGATAGGAGTCGTACCAGCTATCCACCAGGAGCGCCTTCAAGGGCTCCCCGGCCTCGCCCGAGGGGGGCGGCAGGCGCTCCACCAGGGCCTCGAGGACGTCGTCGATGCCAAGGCCGGTCTTGGCGGAAATCAGCACCGCCCGGCTGGCGTCGAGGCCGATCACGTCCTCGATCTGCTGACGGATGCGCTCCGGCTCGGCGGCGGGCAGGTCCACCTTGTTCAGGACCGGCACGATCTCGTGGCCGGCGTCCAGGGCGTGGTAGACGTTGGCCAGGGTCTGTGCCTCCACCCCCTGGCTCGCGTCCACCACCAGCAGCGAGCCCTCGCAGGCGGCCAGCGAGCGGCTGACCTCGTAGGCGAAGTCCACGTGGCCCGGCGTGTCCATAAGGTTGAGCACGTAGTTCCGCCCGTCTGCGGCCCGGTAGGCCAGACGCACGGTCTGAGCCTTGATGGTGATGCCGCGCTCGCGCTCGATATCCATGGAGTCGAGCACCTGCTCCTTCATTTCCCGCTGCTCCAGGCCGCCGCAGCGCTGGATCAGCCGGTCGGCCAGGGTGGACTTGCCATGGTCGATGTGGGCGATGATGGAGAAATTGCGGATGTGGGGAATTTCAGTCATGGGCCGCTGGTGCCGATCGAACCTGTGAAACGTGCCGCGACCATAGGGGATCGCGGCGAATCCGGCAACCGGCTTGACGGGGGAGAGCGCCCATGACTTGAATGGCGACGGCGACAGATTCCATTAAACTCGGGATGAATTCTGCGCTATAAGCGTCCGGGGACCTATATCCGACGTGGTATGGGACGGTGCCGAAATCGGCAGGCGTGTCGGCGAACCTATCAGGACGGTCGGCGAATCATGAGCAAGGCGATCTTTCGCGAGGCATCACTGGAGCGGCTGTCGACACCAGAGCAGCTCGACCAGGTGATGCGGGTTACCTCTCCCACGGCGTGGATGGCGATGATCGCCCTGTTCCTCGTCGTGGCCGGTGGGCTGGCGTGGAGTGTCATGGGCACGGTGCCGATCAAGGTGACCGGCAAGGGCATCCTGATCAGTCCGGGTGGCGTGCTGGACGTGGTGTCGGCGAGCCAGGGCCGCATCACCAGCTTCGCCGTGCACCCCGGCGACAGGATCGCCGAGGGCCAGGTCGTGGCCCAGCTGGCCCAGCCCGACATTACGGCCGAGCTTGAGACCTCCCGCGGCGACCTGGAGGAGGCCCGCTCCCAGTTCCAGAAAATCTCCGCGTTCGACCGCCACGATCTCGCCGTCCAGAAGGCACAGATGGGCAAGAAGCGCGAGGCCCTGACCCAGAAGATCGGCTTTCTCGAGGACCGCCTCAAGTGGCTCAAGGAACGCGAGGGCTACGAGACCGAACTGCGCGAAAAGGGGCTTCTCGACCGCAAGCGAGTGATCGATACCAAGATCGACATCAACAAGGCTCGCGAGGAACTGGCCACCACCCAGAACGACATCAAGCAGATCTCCATCGACGAGAGCACGCTCGAAATCACCAAGGAGCGTGAACTGCTGGAACTGGAGATGAAGGTCAGCACCCTGACCCGCAAGGTCGACACCCTGACGGAAAAGCTCGGACGCAACGTGACGATCGTCAGCCCCTACAGCGGCCAGATCGTCGAGTTCAAGTACAACGCCGGTGAAATGGTGGAGCCGGGCAAGGCCCTGTTCACCATGGTTCCCTCCACCCGACTGGCCCAGCAGGGCGACGCCGCGACCGGCGAGGTGACCGGACTGGTGGCCAAGCTCTATGTCTCGGCCGAGGACGGCAAGAAGATCCGGGTCGGCATGGAAGCCCAGATCGCCCCGTCCACCGTCAAGCGCGAGGAATATGGCTTCGTGCTGGGCGAGGTGCGCCACGTCGCCGCGGTTCCCTCCTCGGAGGAGGGCATGCTGCGCATCCTCAAGAACCGGACCCTGGTGCAGGAACTGTCGGGGGGCGCAGCACCCTTCGAGGTGACGGTGGCGCTGAAGTCCGACCCCGCCACGCCCACCGGCTTCCGCTGGTCATCGTCGCGCGGACCGGAGGGGGAGATCAACTCCGGCACCCTCTGCGAGGGTCACCTGACGGTGCGCGAGATCCGCCTCATCAGCCTCATCATCCCCGCGCTCGAACAGATGTTCGAGCCGATGCAGCGCTGAGCCCCCCATGGCGAGCGGGAAGGAAAAGTCGCCGAAGCTGCGCAAGCGGGTCCGCACGCCGACGGTCCTGCAGATGGAGGCCGTGGAGTGCGGCGCCGCCAGCCTCGGCATGGTGCTGGGCTATTTCGGCCGCTACGTGCCGCTCGAGGAACTCCGCTATGCCTGCGGCGTGTCCCGCGACGGCACCAAGGCCAGCAACATCGTCAAGGCGGCGCGGCGCTACGACCTCAAGGCCAAGGGCTTCACCATGGAGCCGGCCGGCCTGCGCAAGCTGCCGCTGCCCCTCATCGTCTTCTGGAATTTCAACCACTTCGTGGTGGTCGAGGGGTTCACCAGGGACACGGTGCTGCTGAACGATCCGGCCGCCGGGCCGCGCATCGTCGACTCGCGGGAGTTCGACGAGTCGTTCACCGGCGTCGCCCTCGCCTTCGAGCCCGGGCCTGAGTTCCGCAAGGGCGGGCGGCGCCCCAGCGTGATGAACGGACTGATGGAGCGGCTGCTGGGCTCGCGCATGGCCTTCGTCTTCGTGGTCATGGCGAGCCTTGGCCTGGTGGTGCCCGGGCTGCTGGTGCCGGCGTTCTCGCGGGTGTTCGTCGACTACTACATGATCCAGAAGCTGGACGACTGGCTGATCCCCCTGCTGCTTGGGATGGTGGGGGCGGCGTTCCTGCGGGGTGGCCTGAGCTGGATGCAGCAGCACTTCCTTTTGCGCCTGCAGACCAAGTTGTCGCTGATCGCATCGAGTCGCTTCTTCTGGCACGTGCTGCGGCTGCCCATCGGCTTCTTCGCCCAGCGCTATGGCGGCGAGATCGGCTCGCGGGTGGCCATCAACGACCGCATTTCCCAGCTTCTCGCCGGCGATCTCGGCCTCAGCATCATGAATCTGGTGACCATGGTGGTCTATGCCCTGATCATGATCCAGTACGACGTGGTGCTGACGGCCCTTGGCATCGCCTTCGCCTCGTTCAACCTGATCGCCTTCGCCCTGCTGGCGCGCAAGCTCGGCGACGCCAACCAGAAGCTCCTCCTCGACAAGGGCAAGCTCACCGGCATCGCCATGCAGGGCATGCAGATGATGGACAGCTACAAGGCGAGCGGCACCGAGCACCTGCTGTTCACCCGCTGGGCCGGCTATCACGCCAAGGTGGTCAACGCCGAGCAGGCCCTGTCCCGCTACCGCACCATTCTCGGCGTCGTGCCGGTGATACTGGCGATGGTCTCGACGGCCGCCATCCTGGTGATCGGCGGCACCCGGGTGATGGAGGGCACCATCACCGTCGGCGTCCTGTTCGCCTTCCAGGCGCTGATGGCGAGCTTCAGCGGGCCGGTGGCGAGCCTGGTCAACCTGGGCGGCCAGTTGCAGGAGGCGCAAGGGTACATCGGCCGTCTCGACGACATCCTGGCCCATGAGACCGACCCGGAGTTCCATCGCCACGTCGCCCCGGACAAGGACCCCCGGCCCGCCCTGGCGCCGCCGGAAGCGAATGCGGAGACGGCGCCAAACGCCGGCCCGCAGACTCCCCCCCTTCCCGAACCGCCGCCACCACCCGAGCCGGTCAAGCTCACCGGGCGGGTGGAGATCCGCGACCTTACCTTCGGCTTCATCCCCACCGACCCGCCGATGATTTCGGATTTCGATCTCGACGTGCAGCCTGGGACCCGCATCGCCCTGGTGGGCGGCTCGGGCAGCGGCAAGTCCACCATCGGCCGGCTGATCGCCGGGCTCTATCAGCCGTGGTCGGGCGACATCCTGTTCGACGGACTGCCGGCGCGGGCCTATCCCCGCGACGTGGTGCGCACGTCCATCGCCATGGTGGACCAGGACATCGCCCTGTTCGAGGCCACCGTCCGCGACAACATCAGCCTGTGGGACGACACCATGCCCGAGGAGCGGGTCACCCAGGCGGCCCGCGACGCCGGCGTTCACGAGGAAATCTCCGAGCGTCCGGAGGCCTATGAGTACAAGGTGTCGGAAGGCGGCCGCAACTTCAGCGGTGGCCAGCGCCAGCGCATCGAAATCGCCCGCGCCCTGGCCGGCAACCCCAGCATCCTGGTGCTGGACGAGGCCACCAGCGCCCTCGATGCCATGGTCGAGAAGACGGTGGTGGACAACATCCGCCGGCGCGGCTGCACGTGCTTCATCATCGCTCACCGCCTCAGCACCATCCGCGACTGCGACGAAATCATCGTCCTCGACCACGGCAAGATCGTCCAGAGGGGCACCCACCAGCAACTCGTCGAGGCTGGAGGGGTCTACAAGCAACTGATCGAAAGCTGACCATGAGCGCCATGCAGATCACGGATCCAGCGAAAAGCGCGCTCGTCACCATGACGAACACGTGTAGCGAGGTTGTCACCCTCAAGGCCGGGGAGCAGCTTCCGCTGGACTCGCCGGACACGGTCTATTACCTGACCGTGGGAACGCTGGAGGTGTTCGGCGTCCAGCGCAACGCGGGCGCCCAGATCGGTCCCCGCACGTTCGTCTGCCAGGTGGATGCCGGCGGACTGGCGTGGGGAGTGACGCCCACCGAAGGCGGCGAGGTGTCCCTGCTGGCGCTCGCCACCGACGACGTCACGCTGCTGCGCATCCGGGCCGCCGACCTGGTCACCCAGGGCAATCCGGCCTTCGCCAAGGCGCTGGCGGGACCACTCGACCAGTGGATCACCGGCCTGTCCCAGGGGGTCACCCGCTTCATCCAGCCGCGCCAGGCGACCAAGCACTGGATCGCCGCGGGCGAGGAGCTTGCCCTCGCCGAGAACGAGCGGGCCAGTTCCCACAAGGGCGTGGTGTGGGTCCTGCTGGCCGACGGCAACGGCCGCTTCATCGACGTCTGCGATGTCCAGTCGCCGGGCGGCAACACCATGGTGCCGCTGACCCAGCACACCTGGCTGCGGGAGGACGGCGTCCGCCGCCTCAGGGGCTTCGTGACCGAGGCCGTGCTGCAGGTGGCGGGCTGGTCCAACCGGCTCGACGCCTTCCACGGCTGGGTCGCCTATGCCCTGCGGTTCACCTATCGCAACGAGGCCACGGCGGAGCGGGCGCGGCTGGAAAAGCGGGCCGGGCAGATCGCCACCGATACCGAAAAGACCCTGTTCAAGTTCGCGAAGCTCCTCAGCGCCAAGGCCCCCTACAAGCCCGGCATCGACGCCGAGGACGCGCTGTTCGAGTGCTGCGCCATGGTGGGAGGAGCGCTCGGCCTGACCATGGTGCCCCCGCCGACGGCCCGGCGGCGGCGCACCGAGGACCCGCCCCTCAACATCGAGGACATCGCCCGCTACTCGCTGGTGCGGGCGCGCCAGGTAGCCCTGCGCGGCGCCTGGTGGACCGAGGACAACGGGCCGCTGGTGTGCTTCCTCAAGGAGGACAAGAACCCGGTCGCCCTGATCGCCGACAAGAATCGCGGCTACCGCTTCACCGAACCGGTCTCGGGCCGCTCCGAACTGGTGACGGAGCGCAACGTCGATGACCTGTCGCCCGTCGCCTACACCTTCTATCCCCCCCTGCCCGACCGCAAGGTGGAGATCAGGGATATCCTGTCCTTCGGACTCGGACGCTGCAAGTTCGACGTGTTCATGGTGCTGCTGACCGGGGCGCTCGGCGGCCTGGTGGGCACCGGCATCCCCATCGCCACGGGCTATGTCTTCGACACCGTCATCCCCGGGCACCAGCAGACCCAGCTTCTCCAGGTGGGCATGGCCCTGGTGGTGGCGGCGCTGGCGACGGGGGTGTTCCGCCTGACCAGCGACATCGCCACCCTGCGCATCGAGGGCAAGATCGCCGGCATCCTCCAGGCGGCGGTGCTGGACCGGCTGTTGCGTCTGCCCAACACCTTCTTCGCCGGCTACTCGGCCGGCGACCTGGCGAGCCGCACCATGGTGGTGGACGCGGTGAGAAAATCCCTGACCGGCGTGGTGCTGGCCTCGGTGCTGGCCGGCGTGTTCTCGCTGTTCAGCTTCGGCCTGCTGTTCTTCTATCAGCCGATGGCGGCCCTGCTCGCCTCGTTGCTCCTGATCGTGATGCTGGGGCTGACGGTGGTCACCGGCGCCGCCCAGCTCAACGCGGTGATGCAGGGCGAGGCGATGAGCGGCAACATCAACAGCATGGTGCTGGAGATCATCTCCGGCATCACAAAGCTGCGCCTGGCCGGAGCCGAGATCCGCGCCTTCAACCGCTGGGGCGGCGACTTCGGCGAAATGCGCAATCGCATGGTCAAGTCGAAGGCCATCACCAATCGCTTCACCGTGTTCTCGTCGTGGTACGATGTCATGTGCTCGGCGGCGATCTACGCCATGATCGCCTACATGGCCGGCGACGAGATGACGACGGGGTCGTTCCTGGCCTTCATCGGCGCCTTCACCACCTTTCTCGGCGCCGTCAGCCAGATGTCGAAGGCGATCATCCAGGTCTACCAGGTCCGTCCCCTGTGGGACCGCGCCAAGCCGATCTTCGCCGCCCTGCCCGAGAACTCCGGCACCAAGACCGATCCCGGCCAGCTTACCGGCAAGTTCGAGATCACCCAGGCGACCTTCCGCTATGGCCGCGACCTGCCGCGGGTCCTGAACGGCCTGTCCATCGAGGGCGAGCCGGGAGAGTTCATCGCCGTGGTCGGGCCGTCGGGGTCGGGAAAGTCGACGGTGATGAAGCTCCTGCTCGGCTTCGAGAAGCCGGAGACGGGCTCGGTGCTGTTCGACGGCCGAGACCTCAAGGGGGTCGACGTGCAACTGGTCCGCCGCCAGATCGGCGTGGTGCTGCAGAGCGGCAAGCTGATGCCCGGCACCATCTACGAGAACATCAAGGGTGCCACCTACGCCACCGTCGACGACGCCTGGGAGGCGGCGAAGATGGCCGGCCTGCACACCGACATCAAGGCCATGCCCATGGGCATGCATACCGTATTGACCGAGGGCACCGCCGCCCTGTCCGGCGGCCAGGTCCAGCGCATCCTGCTGGCGCGGGCGATCGTCGCCAAGCCCAGACTGCTGCTGCTGGACGAGGCCACCAGCGCCCTCGACAACCGAACCCAGGCGGTGGTGACGGAAAGTCTCGACCGCCTGTCGGTCACCCGCGTGGTGATCGCTCACCGCCTCAGCACCATAATGAAGGCGGACCGAATCTATGTCGTGAAAGAAGGGAAAGTCGCGGAGACCGGCTCTTATGAGCAGCTCATGGCGCGCAACGGCGTGTTCGCGGAACTCGCCCGGCGCCAGCAGTTGTAAAACCGGCGAGCATGATGAATGACCCATTCGGCCACCGCCGCTCGCCGGTCAAGCCCGCGTCACGCCGTTGGCGTGCCTCTGGCACGACGCGCCTGAGCGAACCGCCTTCGCCGGGAGTGACCGCAGGTCACTCTCAAGGCGGGGCGGTATAACCGGACTGGGAAGGGGAGGACCTCCATGCGCAAAGTTCTTTATATCATGGGACAGTTGAACGACGACGACGTCGATTGGTTCGCCAAGGCCGGGCGACGGCGCAAGGTGAAGGCCGGCGAGACCCTGATCCAGCAGGGCAAGGCCATCGACAGCATGTACATCCTGCTGGAGGGAGAAATGGCGGTGTCGCTGACGGGGATCGGCGACGTGGCCAAGCTTGCCAGCGGCGAAATCATCGGCGAGATGTCCCTGGTGGACTCGCGGCCGCCGTCGGCGTCGGTGCGGGCGGTGGAGGACTGCTTCGTCCTTGACCTGTCGCGCCACGCCATCTTCGAGAAGCTCGAGGACGACGTCGGGTTCTCGTCCCGCTTCTACCGGGCCATCGCCACCTTCCTGTCGGACCGCCTGCGCGGCACCGTCCAGCGGCTCGGCTACCACGACGACAAGGGGCTGGACGAGGACACCGAGCTGGACGGCGAGCTGGACATGAACGTGCTCGACAACATCCACTTGGCAGGCGCCCGTTTCGACCGCATGCTGAAGAAGCTGATGTCGTCGGGGTGAACGGAGGAGAGCATGACCACACGGCCCTCGACTCGCGCCACGGTGACGGTGCTTATGCTGCTGGTCGGATGCCTGGTGGGGAGGCCTGGTGCGGCCGCCCCGGCGGCCGAGGCGCCGCTCCGGGGGAACGGGCCTACCATCGTCCTGGAAACCGAGGCCGAAAGCCCCTCCCTGTGGGAAAGCGCCAAGGGCGTGATGGGGGCCATCGGCTCGGCCCTGGTGCCGCCGACTCCGGGGGATTTCGCCCGCAGCCTGACCGGCAGGGAGAGTTCGGAGTTCTGGAAACTGCTCGAGGATGCCGGTTACAAGCTTAAAGAGGTGGAGACCTCGGTCGGCATCATTCCCGGCCTGTCCGCGACCTTCAAGCTGGTGCGGGAACTGTCCGAGTCGGACCGGGAGTGGCTGGAGCGGCAGATGGATCTCCATGCCCGCAAGGACGGCAGCGTGGTCGCCCGCATGCAGCGCTCGATCCTCAACGTGCTGCTCGAGGCGTCGGAGATGGGCAACTTCAAGATCGAGAAGCTGGAGGTGGACCTCCTGCCGCTGCCCAAGGCCAGGTTCGTGCTGAGCCCCTCCGTGAACGTCCTCAGCGAGGACCACGACGCCCTCTACCGCATGCTCGAGTCGGTCAAGAGGAAGCTGCACTGAGCCCCAGCAGACTGATTCCACTGCTGGTCCTGGCCGCGGCAATCGCCGTTCCCGCCGGTGGGGGCTGGACTGGGGATCGGGACGAGCCGGCGGCAGGCACCGAGCATGTGGTGGACTGGTTCGGAGCCGGGGCCACGGCGCAGGCCATCGTTCCCTCGCGGGCGGTCGGCCCGTTCATGGACCTTCGACGGCGGCTGGTGGACCATGACGGCGATCTCCTGCGCTCCCATGTCGGCGAGAGTCTGGACGCCGAACTGGCCCCCATATTCGCCGAGTTGAACGAGCGGGCTCCGGCCATGGCGGCGTGGGCGTTCCGCTGGCGCACCGCCTATGCGCTGCTGCGGCGGGGCGTGGCCGGCGCCCTGACCAGTCCGGACGAAAATCCCCTGGACGTCTGGCGCGGCGAGACGGCCACCATCGTGCGGGAAAAGTTCGCCGAACTTGTTCTGCGCGGCGACGAGACCGCCTGGCGCCTCGACACGGCCCGGCGGCACTGGGTGTCCCAGGCCCGGGCGACGGTCGATGCGGTGTTCGCCGGCCATGAACAGGCCGGTGCGGCATTCGTCATGGGGCAGGCCACGGCGAAGACCCTCTCGACCACGGCCGAGGAGACCGTCCCCACCCCTGCCCCTGCCCCCGCGCCCGGCGTCGACGCCACCCCGCTTCCGACCACCGCGGTCCCGGATGAGGCCCTGGTGGGCGCCTTGCGGCTGCGGGCTGGTCGTCCCCTGGTGTCCCGGGCCATCCTCCGGCTGCCGGGAGGGGCTGCCGACATCCTGGCCATCGGTGGTGTGACTGGGCTGGCGATGGGCATCGCCGGGACCCTGAGCGTCGATTACCTGATCAGCCGCGCCGATGCCCTGACCAGCCAGGACCAGTGGGAAAGCGACGTCCGTCAGGCCCTGGACGCCTGGCGAAACACCCTGCGCGCCGAGTGGCTGGGCGAGATGGACGCCTATATCGACGGCCAGCGCCGCCGGGCGATGGCGTCCCTGCAGGCCGAGCCCCTTAAGGATGCGCCAGGCTCCGTTCGATCTGGTGGAGACCCCTGAACGGGCCGGCATCGCCGAAGTCGCCGATGAAGCCGCGGGCGTGGGTGAAGAAGGTGTCCGCGTGGGCCTGGATGGTGGTGGTCAGGGCGGCTCGGGTTTCCTCGAACCCCAGGGCCTCGTAGCCGATCCAGCTTCCCCAGGCGAAGATCTCCCAGACGATCCAGCCGATGAGGGCGCCGAACAGGCTGACCGGTATCACCCCCGACTGGATCAGGATCAGCAACAGAATCCAGTAGATGACGTAGGTGCTGAAATAGACCATCACGTTCTGACCAACGGCGAAGATACTCACGCCGTCGGGGGTGACGAGCCTGGTCTGGTCGGCGATGGTCGGCAGGCGCTCGAACCGGTCCACCAGACGGTGCTCGATGATGGACGCCAGTTCCCCCCACAGCGGCCCCGGCTCCGCCAGAACGCCGAAGGGAATGGTGACCGGCCGGCCATCCCCGCCCGCATAGGTGGGGGGGGGCAGCGTCGCCAGATGAGCGGTCCACTGCTCGAAGGAAATGCCGTGCTGGCGCTGGATGCGGTGCAGTTCCTCGTTCAGGGCGGCGGAGTAGTCGGCCACGGTATCCCGCGCCAGCACGCGGATGGCCTCACGGGTTTCCGTCGGCTTCAGGACCCGCAGGCTGAACTCGTGCTCGAAGGTCGCGACGAGGGCCGGGGTGCCGCTGTCCCGCGCTTCGCCGGTCAGGAACTGCCGCACCTTGTCGGTGGCGAAGTGATTGTATGCCTGCAACTCCTCGATCTTGCGCCGCCCGAAGGAGGCATACCAGGGAATGAAGTTGTGCTCCACCCGCCCGGAGATGGCCGTCATCATCTGATTGAAACGCCCCTGAGCCCGGCCCAGCGCCCTTTGCCGTGCGGTCGTCACGGCGGTCAGCACCTCGCGGTCAACCTCGGCCCAGGCGATGGCCGCCGTGTCAGCGGAGGCGGCGGAGTCAGCGGCCTCACCCCCCGCCGCCCGAGCGGCCGGCGGGAGCGCCAGCCCCCACGCCGCCAGGACCGCCACGACGACCACCACCGCCCACGGCAGCCGGGCGCCCATCGGCGATGGTCTTGCGTATTCGACAGCCACTCCGCCCCGCCCCAGTCAACGGTCAGCGCCCACGCCAGGCGCGACCGGACTATTCGTCGAATTCGACGTCGACGCAAGCCTCCGCTACGTCCGTTGCAGGGCAATCGGGTGAAGGAGTGAAAGCCGCCATCTTCACTCCCTCTCCCCCTCGAGGGGGAGAGGGCCGGGGTGAGGGGGTGGGGCAAGCGGCACCATATTGGGAACTTCGGCACCCCCTCACCCAACCCTCTCCCCCCTGAAGGGGGGGGAGAGGGCTATTGATACTTGCTCATCGAGGGCACCTGGGGACGCGGCCGCGCGTCGCGGGGTGGGCGTGACCGGCGGCGAGGAGGGACTCCGCCGCGTTCTCGCCGGAGGGCAGGTGGAGGGTGGCCAGGACGCGACCGCCGTATTTGTCCCGGCGGATGGCGGAGAGAAACACCGGACCGGAGCCGATGAGGGACGCCAGGTAATCGCGGGCGGCACGGGCGGCGTCCGGCTCGCCGGGACATTTGCCGTGAAGTTCGGGGGCGTCGACGCCGGTGAGGCGAACCAGGATGGTCAGATCCAGGCCGAGGAAAACGCGAATGCGGGCCTCGACGGTGTCGCCGTCGATGACGCGCACGATGTCGGCCGAATAGGGTCCCGCCAGCTCCTCCGCGGACGCCGGAGTCGCGAGCAGAAAGGCCGCCACCAGGACGGCCGGGTGTGTTCTTTGCATGACCGGCGTTTGCCGGCCGGAGGCCGGACGGGCGCGAGAACAGCGGGCCGGGCCTTGAAAACGAGCCGAAAAACCCGACCCGCCGGCGCCCGTCCTTCAGCCTCCGGCCGCGCCAATCCCTTTGTCGCCGCGCGAGTGCGGTGACGCTGTGGAAATGCCGAACCTTCGGATATAGTCGCTGGTAGCCATGACCGAGATCCTTAAGCAGGGGCGGTTGTGGTTAGGGGCGGATCGGTGCTGTCAACACCTTTCCGTCCCGCTTTCGCCCGCAACATGGGCGGGACGCGAGGGACATCGTAGCGTTTTCCACATCCGGTATCCACCCCGAAATGACAACCGGAAAAGCACCCGGCCGCATACCATCGTATGCAGCCACGAGAATAATATCGCCCCACCACGCCATGCCCCGGCCCCGGCCTTCCTCCACCCGATTGCCGTGCCACGCCCGTTGACTCCCAGCATCCAGAGTCTCATGTTGGGGACATGGTCACGCTCGCCATCGACACGTTCAAGATCATCAAGCGCCTGAAGGAGGCCGGCTTCACCGAGCCCCAGGCGGAAACCGTCACGGACGTGCTGCGGGAGGCCCGCGAGGCCGATCTTCAGGGCCTCGCGACCGCGGCGGACATCAAGGACGTCCGGAATGAGATGGGCCTTGGTTTCTCCCGCGTGCAGGCCGAATTCGCCAAACTACAGGGCGAAATCAATCTGCTGAAGTGGATGATGGGCATCCTGCTCGCGGGCGTCCTTTCCCTCGTGCTGAAGGCATTCTTCCCGCACTGAGCACCGCCACGGGGAATCCCCCGGATCGCCGGTATCCGCCGGACGAAGGCCCTGTCAACGCGCGAAAAAAATGATAGAAGAACCGCTCACGATCGTGAGCCCGGCACCCCGATGACTCCTGAAAAATTCTTTGCCAAGTGGAAAGGGTCGACGCGAACCGAGCGCTCGGCGTCACAGGAACACTTCCTTGACCTGTGCGACCTGCTGGGGGTTCCCAAGCCTCAGGATGAGGATCCGCACGGGGAGTTCTACACGTTCGAAAAGAGCGTGCTGAAGCTCGACGGCCGCCTGGGGCGGGCCGATGTCTGGCGCCGGAATTGTTTTGCCTGGGAATACAAGGGACCGCGCAAGAATCTGGTGGCCGCCTATGCCCAGCTCAAGGAATACGCGGATGCGCTGGAGAATCCGCCCCTGTTGATCGTCTCGGATATGGAGGAAATCCGTATCCACACCAACTTCACGAATGCCATATCCGTTCAGCACATCATTTCCAGATCCGACCTGATGGGGCCGGACAAACGGCAACTCCTGCGCTGGTGCTTCACGGACCCCGAAAGACTGCGCCCCGAAATCACCCGGGAAGCCGTGACGCGAGAAGCGGCCAGACGATTCGGGGCCATCGCCGCCAAGCTGCGGGACCGCGGATTCGAGGGCCACCGGGTCGCCCATTTCCTGAACCGCCTGGTGTTCTGCCTGTTTGTCGAGGATATCGACGTTCTGCCCGGGCGCCTGTTCGCCGACATCCTGGAAGAGTCCTTCAAGGCGCCGGACAAGTTCGAGCCCATGCTGCGCATGCTGTTCGGCGCCATGAAGGACAAGGGGGGACTGTTCGGCACCATCAGCGTTCCCTGGTTCAATGGCGGCCTGTTCGACGATGACGACGTGCTGTCTCTCGGATGGCTGGACATCAAGGATTTGGTGGAGGCCGCCCGACTGGACTGGAGCGCCATCGAACCCTCCATCTTCGGCACCCTTTTCGAGGCGGGTCTGGACCCGGAAAAGCGTCGGCTGATGGCGTCCCTGTTCGACCCCGCGTCACCACCGGGAGCCCCGAAAAGAAACGGCGAGTCCGACAGGGGGGTGGGCATCCACTACACCGATCCGGCAACCATCCTGAAGATCATCGAGCCAGTGGTGATCGCCCCCCTGCGCCAGGAATGGGAGGCGGCCAGGCAGGAGATTCTGCGCCATCGCGCCGCCCGCGACAAGGCCGGATCCCCGGCGGCCAGGACCAGGGCCGAGAACACCGCGCGAGCCCGCTGGCATGCCTTCCGCGAGCGACTTGGACGCTTCCGCGTGCTCGATCCGGCGTGCGGCTCCGGCAACTTCCTGTATCTGTCGCTGCTGCATCTGAAGAATTTCGATCTCGAGGTGATCCGGGAAGCCGAAGCCTTGAGCCTCCCACTGGACGACCAGCGGGTCGGGCCGGAGGCGGTGCTGGGCATCGAGATCAACCCCTATGCCGCCGAACTCGCGCGCGTCACCATCTGGATCGGCGAGATTCAATGGCAGCTCCGGAACAACTTCGGCCTTGGGCGCTCGCCGATTCTGGGCCGCCTCGACGGCATCATCTGCCGCGACGCCCTGCTGGGTCCGAACGAGACCGAGGCCAATTGGCCAGCCGCCGACGTGGTGGTGGGAAATCCGCCCTTTCTCGGCGGCAAGCGCCTGCGATCGGCCCTGGGCGACGACTATGTCAATCGCCTGTTCGCCGTCTATGGCGGGCGCGTCCCGGCCGAGGCCGATCTGGTGGCCTACTGGTTCGCCAAGGCGTGGGAGGCCATCCAGACCGGGCGGCTTGCCGCCGCCGGGCTGGTCGCCACCAACTCCATTCGCGGCGGCGCCAGCCGGCGAGTTCTGGAGCCCATTGCCAAAAACGGCGGCATCGTCGAGGCCTGGGACGATGAACCATGGGTGGTCGATGGAGCCGCGGTGCGCGTCTCCCTCATCTGCTTCGAGTCGCCACGCCGCCGGACACCGCGCCTTGATGGGCAGCCGGTAACCCACATCAATGCCGATCTCACCGGCACATCCACCAACCTGACGATGGCCAGGCGGCTGGCCGAGAATGCGGGGGTCGCCTTCATGGGCGACACCAAGGGCGGCGCCTTCGACATTCCAGGCGACCTCGCCCGCCAATGGCTGTTGCTGCCGTCGAACCCCAACGGTCGCACCAATGCCGACGTCCTGCGGCCATGGATGAACGGCATGGACATCACCCGCCGTCCGGCGGACAAGTGGATCATCGATTTCGGCTGGGACATGGACGAGGCAGCCGCCGCTCTGTACGAGGCGCCGTTCGCTTACATACAGGAAAAAGTAAAGCCAACTCGCAGCAGGAACAGAAGAGACTCATACCGGTTGAATTGGTGGCGCCACGTCGAATTCCGCCCCGGAATGTGGCGAGAAATACACGAAATATGTAATACTAGGTATTTGGCGACATCAAGAGTTGCGAAGCACAGATCTTTCTCATTTGTTTCAGCGTCTGTATGTCCAGACAGCACTGTTGTCGCCGTTGCAAAGGTTGATAATGTTACGTTTGGAATATTGCAGAGCCGATATCACGAGAGATGGTCTCTCCGCCTTTGCTCCTGGCTTGGTGTTGGCAACGATCCCCGCTACACGTCCCGCACGACCTTCGAAACGTTCCCCTTTCCCGAGGGCCTGACACCAGACAGACCAGCCACATCGTTTGCATATGATCCTCGCGCCCAGGCCATCGCGGCGGCGGCCGAACGGCTGGACACGTTGCGGCGGCACTGGCTCAACCCGCCGGAGTTGGTGACCATCGTGCCGGAGGTGGTGCCCGGTTTTCCCGATCGCATCGTACCGCGCGATGACGCCGCCGCCGCCATTTTGAAGAAGCGGACGATGACCAACCTGTACAACGACCGACCGGCGTGGCTCGTCAACGCCCACCGTGACCTGGATGCCGCCGTCGCCGCCGCCTATGGCTGGCCTGCCGACATCACCGATGATGACGCCATGAACCGCCTCCTCGCCCTCAATCTCGCCAGACCCGCCATGGCCCCGCGCACCAGCGCCGCCTGCGAGGCTGAGGACGAGGAAGACTGAACGTACCCTACTCCACCGACCGCCTGCGAGAGGCGTCGGTGTCGCGTTCCTGGCTGCAGGTGGCGAGGTCGGCCTCGACCATTTCGCGGACCAGGTCGGTGAAGGCGGTGCGGTGGGTCCAGCCCAGGCGGGTGCGGGCCTTGGTGGGGTCGCCCAGCAGCATCTCCACCTCGGTCGGGCGGAAATAGCGCTGATCGATGTTGACCAGCACCTCGCCGGTCGCCAGGTCGAAGCCCTCCTCCCCAAGCCCGGCGCCGCGCCAGGCGATCACCCGGCCGACGTGGGAGAAGGCGAGTTCGATGAACTCGCGCACGCTGTGGGTCTCGCCGGTGGCCAGGACGTAGTCCTCGGGCTTGTCCTGCTGCATCATCAGCCACATGCCCTCCACATAGTCGCGGGCGTGGCCCCAGTCGCGCTGGGCGTCCAGGTTGCCGACGTACAGCCGCTTCTGCCGGCCCAGGGTGATGTTGGCGACGGCGCGGGTGATCTTGCGGGTGACGAAGGTCTCGCCGCGAATCGGGCTTTCGTGGTTGAACAGGATGCCGTTGACCGCGTACATGCCATAGGCCTCGCGGTAGTTGACGGTGATCCAGTAGCCGTACAGCTTGGCCACCGCATAGGGACTGCGGGGATAAAAGGGGGTGGTCTCGCGCTGCGGCGTCTCCTGGACGGCGCCGAACAGCTCCGACGTGGAGGCCTGATAGAACCGCACCCGCTCGCCCATGCCAAGGATGCGCACCGCCTCCAGCAGCCGCAGCACGCCGAGGGCATCCGACTGGGCGGTGTACTCCGGGGTCTCGAAACTGACCTGGACGTGGCTCTGGGCGCCGAGATTGTAGATCTCGGTAGGCTGCACCTCCTGGATGGTGCGAATCAGGTTGGTGGCGTCGGTGAGATCGCCATAGTGCAGGCGGAACCGGGTCGGGGCCTCGTGCGGGTCCACCAGCAGGTGCTCGATGCGGGCGGTGTTGAAGCTGGAGGAGCGGCGCTTGATGCCGTGCACCTCATAGCCCCGGGCCAGCAGGAACTCGGCCAGATAGGCGCCGTCCTGGCCGGTGATTCCGGTGATCAGCGCCACCCTCTGCGTCATGGCGTCCCCTTCCCGTAAGTAGTATCCATCAATGGCGGAAGTGGCGCATGCCGGTGAACACCATGGCGAGGCCCTTGTCGTCGGCGGCGGCGATCACCTCCTCGTCCCGCACCGAGCCGCCGGGCTGGATCACCGCCGTCGCCCCGGCCTCCGCCGCCGTCAGCAGGCCGTCGGCGAAGGGGAAGAACGCGTCGGACGCCACCACCGAGCCGACGGTGGCGGGCGGGCTGACCCCGGCCTCGCGGGCCGCCTCCGCCGCCTTCCACGAGGCGATGCGGGCCGAGTCGACCCGGCTCATCTGTCCGGCGCCGACGCCCACCGTGGCCCGGTTGCGCACATAGACGATGGCGTTGGACTTGACGTGCTTGCACACGGCGAAGGCGAACAGGAGGTCGTCCATCTCCTGCCCGGTCGGGGCGCGGCGGGTGACGATCTTGAGGTCCTGGCGCCGCACCCGGCCGTTGTCGCGGGTCTGCAGCAGATAGCCGCCGCTGACCGTGCGCATGGTCATGCCGGGAACCGTGGTGTCGGGCATGCCCCCGGTCAGCAGCAGGCGCAGGTTCTTCTTGGTCGCGAAGATGGCCCTGGCATCGGCGTCGGCGTCGGGGGCCACCACCACCTCGGTGAAGATCTTGGCGATCTCGGCGGCGGTCGGGCCGTCGAGGGGGCGGTTGACGGCGACGATGCCGCCGAAGGCCGACACCGGGTCGCAGGCCAGCGCCCGGCCATAGGCCTCGGTCAGGCTGGACCCGACGGCGACGCCGCAGGGGTTGGCGTGCTTGATGATGGCGACCGCCGGCTCGTTGAACTCGGCCGCCAGCTCGATGGCGGCATCGGTGTCGCCGAGATTGTTGTAGCTGAGTTCCTTGCCCTGGAGCTGCACCGCGGTGGCCAGCCCCGGACGCCCGGCGTCGGCGACGTAGAAGGCGGCCTGCTGGTGGGGATTCTCGCCATAGCGCAGGGTCTGGCGCAACTCCCCGGCAAAGGCCACGCGGCGGGGGAAGGTCTCACCCACCTGACCGGCGAACCAGGTGGAAATGGCCGCGTCGTAGGCGGCGGTGCGGGCATAGGCGATGGCGGCCAGCCGCTGACGCAGGGCCGGAGTGGTGGCGCCGCTGTGGGCGGTCATCTCGTCCATCACCGTCTGGTAGTCGGCGGTATCCACGACCACGGTCACCGCCGCGTGGTTCTTGGCGGCGCCGCGGATCAGGGCCGGGCCGCCGATGTCGATGTTCTCGACGCAGGTGTCGAAGTCGGCCCCCCCGGCCACGGTGGACTCGAACGGGTAAAGGTTGGCCACCAGGAGGTCGATGGGGGCGATGGCGTGCTCGACCATGGCCTGCTCGTGTCCGGCATCGCCGCGGATGCCGAGAAGGCCGCCGTGGATCTTCGGATGCAGGGTCTTGACCCGCCCGTCCAGCATCTCGGGGAACCCGGTGTGCTCGGCCACCTCGGTGACGGCGAGACCGGCCTCGCGCATCGCCTTGGCCGTGCCGCCGGTGGACAGGATGTGCACCCCCCGTTTCGCGAGGAAGCTTGCGAACTCGATGAGGCCGCTCTTGTCGGAGACGGAAATCAGGGCACGGCGAATCGGAAGGGTGGGGACGGTGGCGGACATCTGCGAAACCTCGCTCTGGACTGATCGCCCCGTATTAGCAGAGGAAGGCGGGCGGTTGCCAGAGGACTGAGTCACCTGAACCGCAGAACCCACTCCAGCCGAGCCTCGGCCTGGGTGATTTCCAGGTCGAGCCAGGCGGGGAAGTCGCCCTCGGCGGCGGTGCCGCCGTCTTTCAGGTCGAGCAGGCGGCTCAGTTCGGTCTCGCAGGTGTCGGCCAGGAGTTCCAGCAGCAGGCGGCGGTCCGCCTCGTCCAGAAGGTGGACGAAGCGGAACTTCAGCGCCGTGACCAGCTTGCTGAGGTCGCTCGACGGCCGCATGCGGGCGACCATCAGGCGCCGGAACTCGGCCTGACCGGCGGGGGTGATGCGCAGTTGGGCGTCGTCCTCCATGCCCTTGCCGTCCACGGGCTCCACCAGACCCTCATAGCGCAGAAGCTCGATGGACGGCGCCAGGAGATCGAGCGACGGGCCGCTGATGCGGCTGATGAAGTGGCGAATCGACCCCGCCAGGTCGCCGTAGCGCCGCGGCCCCGCGGCGATGGTGCCAAGGGCGCACAGGCGCACCGCTTCCCGTGGAGTCAGCGTCTGGTCGGCGAACATGGGCGGATATCCTCCACAAGGCCCCCATAGTATAGTAGAACCCGTGAGGGCCGTCCACGATATGGACGGTGGGTCCACCATCGGGAGAGGGAGAGGGGACGATGATGCGAATCGGGATCGTCGGCTGTGGCGGCCGCATGGGGGGGATGCTGGTGGCTCAGGTGCTGAACACGGGGGACTGCGCGCTGGCCGGCGGCACCGAGCGCCCGGGCTGCGATGCGGTCGGCCTCGACGTCGGCACGGTGGCCGGCCGCGCGCCGGTGGGACTCATGGTGGGCGCGGACGCCCGGGCGCTGTTCGAGGCCTCCGAGGCCGTCATCGACTTCACCTCGCCCAAGGCCACGGTCGCGCACGCGGCCCTCGCCGCCGAGACCGGCACCGCCCTGGTCATCGGCACCACCGGCCTCGAGCCGCCGCAGCAGGCGGTCATCGCCGCCGCCGCCCTGCGCACGGTGATCGTCCAGGCTCCCAACATGAGCATCGGCGTCAATCTCCTGTTCTCGCTGGTGGAGCAGGTGGCGAAAATCCTGGACGAGAACTACGACATCGAGATCGTCGAAATGCACCACCGCCACAAGGTGGACGCCCCCTCCGGCACGGCGCTCGGCCTCGGCCGGGCGGCGGCCCTTGGCCGGGGAGTGGACCTGGACACGGTGGCCGAGCGGGTGCGCGACGGCAACACCGGCCCGCGACGCCGCGGCGACATCGGCTTCGCCACCCTGCGCGGCGGCGACGTCACCGGCGAGCACACCGTGATCTTCGCCACCCCCGGCGAGCGGGTCGAGCTGACCCACAAGGCCAGCTCGCGGGCCATCTTCGCCCAGGGCGCCGTGCGCGCCGCCCTGTGGTCGAAGGGGCGGCCGCCCGGCCTGTACTCAATGCGGGATGTGCTGGGACTGGGGTGAAAAGGCCCTCAGCGCGCCGCGTCTATGCGCACCGTGCTCCCGTTCCATAGCCCGGGCAACACCACCACCTGGGCGACCGAGGCGTCGATGTCCGTCCTCGACTTCGCCTCGGTCTCCATATGGCGGGCGGCCATGGCGGTCTGGGACGAGGAGCCGAAGCGGGCTCGCGGGCGCATGGCGGAGGCGGTCCACGGGCCGGGCAGCACCACCATCTGGGTGAACGGACCGTCCACGTTGCCGCCGGCGGCGGTCTGGAAGGCGGCAAGCGCCGCCGGGTCAGGCAGGTCCACCGTGCCATCGTCGGGAGCCGCCAGGGCCACCGCACTGTTCGATATGCCATCGTCGTAGCAGAGCTGCCCCTCCATGAGCCCGCGCAGCAGGGCGCAATCACGCTGGAGCACGATGGAGATGCCGTGATCGGTCATCGACTTGCCGGTGGCGAGATAGCTGAAGCCATCCATGGCATAGGAGGCGATGGTCACCGGCATCGGCATGCTGCACCCCGCCAGGGCTACCCCCAGCACGATCGCGCCGCTCAGTCTGGCTCTGATTCCCACCGGCAACTCCCCGCCTGGAACGACCACCAACCTCATAGTAGCACGACATCTATAGTGCCGGGAAACGAAATGCAATGCCATTATTGCGTCGCAATAATGTTACAGGCCGATCGCCCGCTTGTACAAATCAAGAAGATGATCCTGTTCCTCCCGATCCGCGGCATCCATCTTTCGAATACGAACGATCTGGCGCATCACCTTGGTGTCGAATCCGGCGCCCTTGGCTTCCCCGTAAACATCCTTGATATCATTCTGCAAATTGGCTTTTTCCTCCTCAAGCCGCTCGATGCGCTCGATCAGGGACAGGAGCCGCTCCGCCGCTATGCCGCCTACGTCTTCAGTCATGGCCATTCCTCATACTGCCGGTTCCGTGGCGGCGCCGAAGATAGACGGCACCGCACACGCTGGCAAGCGCCGGAACGGGACGATCACCCGCGCCGCCTGACCCTTTTCACCTCAGCGTAGATGGCGGGGATGACGATCAGGGTGAGGATGGTGGAGGACACCATGCCGCCCACCATGGGCACGGCGATGCGCTGCATGACCTCCGAGCCGGTGCCGGTGGTCCACAGGATGGGCAGGAGGCCGGCCATGATGGCGACCACGGTCATCATCTTCGGCCGTACCCGCTCCACGGCGCCCTCGACGATGGCGGCGTGGACGTCGGCGTTGGTCAGCTCCGTCCCCGCCTCGTGGCGCTCGCGGCGGATGGCCTCCAGGGCGTGGTCGAGGTAGATCAGCATCACCACGCCGGTCTCGGCGGCGACTCCGGCGAGGGCGATGAAGCCGACCGCCACGGCGACGCTGAAGTTGAAGTGCAGGTAGTCCATCAGCCACACCCCGCCCACCAGGGCGAAGGGCAGCGACAGCATGACGATCAGGGTCTCGGTGACCCGCTTGAAATTCATGTACAGCAGAACGAAGATGATGAAGATGGTCACCGGGATGACGATCTTGAGCTTCTCCTTGGCCCGTTCCATGTATTCGAACTGGCCGCTCCAGGTGATGAAGTAGCCCTGCGGCATCTTCACCTTTTCCTGCACCACGCGCCGCGCCTCCTCCACATAGCCGCCGATGTCGCGCCCCCGGATGTCGACGAAGATGTAGGCCGACAGCAGGGCGTTCTCGGTGCGGATGGCGGCCGGCCCCATGGTCAGGCTGACGCGCGCGAGCTGGCCCAGGGGAATGTTGGAGCCGTCGGCTGCCGGGACCAGGACGTTGTGGGCGATGGCCTGCGGGTCGCTGCGGAACTCGCGGGGATAGCGGATGTTGACGGAAAAGCGCTCGCGACCCTCGACGGTGGTGGTGACGGTCTCGCCACCGAGGGCGGTGAGGATCACCTCCTGCAGGTCGCCCACCATGATGCCGTAGCGGGCCAGCGCCACCCGATCGGGCTGGATGTCGAGGTAGTAGCCGCCGTTGATGCGCTCGGCATAGGCGCTGGTGGTGCCGGGCACGGTCTTCACCGCCGCCTCCACCTCGCGGGCCAGCGCCTCCATGCGCTCGAGGTCGGCGCCGAACACCTTGATGCCGATGGGGGTGCGGATGCCGGTGGACAGCATGTCGATGCGGGCGCGCAGGGGCATGGTCCAGGCGTTGCTGATGCCCGGCATGCGCACCGCCTCGTCCATCTCGGCGATCAGCTTGTCCATGGTCATGCCGGGGCGCCACTCGGCCTCGGGCTTCAGGGTGATCACCGTCTCGAACATCTCGGTCGGGGCCGGGTCGGTGGCGGTGTTGGCGCGGCCCGCCTTGCCGAGGACCGAGGCGACCTCGGGGAAGCTCTTGATGATCTTGTTCTGGATCTGGAGGAGTTCCGCCGCCTTGGTGATGGACAGGCCCGGCAGGGTGGTGGGCATGTAGAGGAGCGTCCCCTCGTTCAGGGCCGGCATGAACTCCGAGCCGATGCGCATCATCGGCACCACCGAAAACCCAAGCGCCACCAGGGCCAGCAGCACGGTGGTCTTGCGCAGGCGCAGCACCACGGCGATCACCGGCCGGTACAGCCAGATCAGCAGACGGTTGATGGGATTCTTGCGCTCGGGGACGATGTGGCCGCGCACGAACAGGATCATCAACACCGGAACCAGGGTGATGGACAGGAACGCCGCCCCGGCCATGGCGAAGGTCTTGGTGAAGGCGAGGGGCTTGAACAGCCGGCCCTCCTGGTCCTCCAGGGTGAACACCGGCAGGAACGACACGGTGACGATCAGGAGGCCGAAGAACAGCGCCGGCCCAACCTCCACCGCCGCATCCAGCAGCACCTCGCGCCGCGAGGCGCCGGGCGGGGCGCGCTCCAGGTGCTTGTGGGCGTTCTCGATCATGACGATGGCGGCATCCACCATCGCTCCGACGGCGATGGCGATGCCGCCGAGACTCATGATGTTGGAGGTGAGGCCCAGATATTTCATCACGATGATGGCGATCATCACCCCGAGCGGCAGGGTGACGATAGCGACGAAGGCCGAGCGTATGTGCAGCAGGAACACCACGCACACGACGGCGACGATGATACTTTCCTCAATCAGGGTGCGCTTCAGGGTCTCGACGGCGCGCAGGATCAGGTCGGAACGGTCGTAGACCGACTCGATGGTGACGCCGCTGGGCAGGCCGGCGGTGATCTCGGCGATCTTGGCCTTGGCGTTGGCGATGACGTCGAGGGCGTTCTCGCCAAAGCGCTGGAGGACGATGCCGCTCACCACCTCGCCCTCGCCGTTCATCTCGGCGAGACCGCGGCGCTCGTCGGGGCCGAGTTCCACCCGCGCCACGTCGCGCAGCAGCACCGGCGTCCCGCCCTTGCCCTTCAGCACGATCCCCTCGATGTCGGCGATGCCGCGCAGATAGCCGCGGCCACGGACGACGAACTCGGTCTCGGCCAGTTCCACCACCCGACCGCCGACGTCGATGTTGCTCATGCGGATGGCCTGGGAGAGGGCCGGCAGCGGGATGTCGTAGGCCTGGAGCTTCTGGGGATCGACCACCACCTGATACTGCTGGACGAAGCCTCCGACACTGGCCACCTCGGCCACCCCGGGCGCCTTGGCGAGCTGATAGCGCAGATACCAGTCCTGGAGCGTGCGCAACTCGGCGAGGGTCCGGTCCTTGGCCAGCACCACGTACTGATAGACCCAGCCCACCCCGGTGGCGTCGGGGCCGAGGGACGGACTCACCCCCGGCGGCAGGCGCTTGGCGCCGAAGTTCAGGTACTCGAGCACCCGCGAGCGCGCCCAGTAGATGTCGGTGCCGTCCTCGAAGATGATGTAGACGAACGAGGCGCCGAAGAACGAGAACCCCCGCACCACCTTCGACTTGGGTACCGAGAGCATGGACGTGGTCAGGGGATAGGTGATCTGATCCTCGACCACCTGCGGCGCCTGGCCGGGATACTCGGTGTAGACGATCACCTGCACATCGGAGAGATCCGGCAGGGCGTCGAGCGGCGTCTTCATCACCGCCCAGATGCCGGCCCCGGAAAGAAACAGCGCCCCCAGCAGCACCAGGAACAGATTGTTCCCCGACCAGCGGATGACCTTGGCGATCATGGTTCGGCTCCCCGCAAATAAGCCCTCCCCCTCGATGGGGGAGGGTTTGGGTGGGGGTGGCAGTGAAGCAAGTCGTCGTCAATTACCGCATGCACGCCTTCCAGGCTTTCCAGAATATCATTGTTCCAGAAACGCAGTATCCTGTACCCCTCATTGTGCAGAAAATTCGTTCTGGCTGTTTCCTCGTCCGATGAAAGATCATGCTGACCGCCATCGACTTCGATGGCAAGCCTGGCTTCATGGCAAATAAAATCGACTATAAAGCGCCCAATAGGGACCTGGCGCCGAAATTTGTATCCGTCAATCTGACATGATCTTAGTATATTCCATAGTTTTTTTTCAGCGTCTGTCATGTTGTGACGCAGCGTTCGTGCCCTCTCATGGGCGCCATTAACGGGGTATTTCTTCATGCGTCACCTTTTCCCAATAACTCCCCCTTGATGGGCTACCGTATGCGCCTCACCGCCACCCCCACCCAACCCTCCCCCATCAAGGGGGAGGGCTTTACTTGCGGGAAACGGATAGTTTCTACAGCGAACATCTTACAGCGCAGTCTGCCCAAACATGAGAGCCATCCACCCCGCCTACTGTCCGTGGCCGGAGTGGCCCTGGGAGAAGGCGCCGAGCGCCGCCCTGAGGTTGCTTTCGGCGTCGATCAGGAAGTTGGCCCGCACCACCACCTTGTCCCCGGAGGCCACGCCGTCGATGACCTGGACGTAGCCGTCGGCTCGCGCGCCCAGCTTGACCGGCCTGGGCTCGTAGCTGCCCTCGGCGCGCTCGACCAGCACCACCTGGCGCTTGCCGCTGTCGATGACGGCGGACTCGGGCACCGCCAGCACCTGGCCCGCCGCGACGGGCGCCGCGAACTCCACGGTGGCATAGAGCGACGGCCGCAGGAGCCCCTCCCGGTTGGCCAGTTCGACCCGCACCCGGGCCGTGCGGGTCTCGGCGTTCAGCGTCGGGTAGATGAACCCGACCGTGCCGGTGAAGGTCCGGTCGGGATAGGCGTTGACGGCGACGGCGACGCTCTGACCGACGCGGATGAGCCCCAGATCCTGCTCGAACACGTCGGCGATCAGCCAGACGCTGGACAGGTCGGCGATGCGATAGAGCATCTCGCCGGGCATGAAGCGCATGCCCTTGACGGCGTTTTTCTCGAGGACCACCCCGTCGGCCGGCGAGGTCAGCGTCAGGGTGCGGGTCGCCGTGCCATCCCGCCGCAGCCGGTCGAGCTGCGGCCCGGTGATGTCGAAGTTGCGCAGGCGCTGCATGGCCCCCTCGGCCAGCGCCGTCGCGGCCTGACGGGCGGCGGGATCGGCGTCCTTCAGCGCCTGCTGACTCTGCCAGGCCACCAGGTACTCCTCCTGCGCCAGGACGAGTTCAGGGCTGTAGACCTGCATCAGCGGCTGGCCGCGGCGCACCACGGCGCCGGTGGTATCGACGTTGAGGACCTCGATCCAGGCCTCGAACTTGGGCGCCACCACGGCCTCCCGGCGCTCGTCCACCTGGATGGTGCCGACGGCGCGGATGGTGCGATTGAGGGAGCGGACCGCCGCCGCCTCGGTGCGGACGCCCAGCATCTGCACCCGGTCGGCGGCGATCCTCAGCGTCGCCGGACCGCCGGAGGAACCCTGGGCCTGCGCCTCGTCCTCGTAGACCGGGGTGTAGTCCATGCCCATGGGGTCCTTTTTCGGCACCGGCGAGGTGTCCGGCAGGCCCATGGGATTGCGGTAATAGAGGATCCGTCGTTCTCCAGTGCCGGCCTTGACCGGCACCGGCGCTGGGGGAGGCGGAGCGGACTGCACCAGTTCGTCGGCATAGACGGGGACGTAGTCCATGCCCATGGGGTCCTTCTTCGGCACCGGCGAGGTATCGGGCAGGCCCATGGGGTTGCGATAGAACACGATCCGGCGGGCATCGGCCGCGCCGTGGCCCTCGTGCCCGGCCACCGCGGGAGGCGGGACCGGCTCCGCCGACCGCACCGGAGGCGTCTCCCGGCTCGTCAGCCGCTCCACCACCCCTGACACCACGCCCGGGTCGATGCCGCCTCGGCCGGCCCACCAGCCGCCGCCAAGCGCCACCATGGCCACGACTGCGACCAGGACAAAGGTGCTTCCCGCCTTCATAGATCCGCTCCCACCAGACGTTCGATCTCGGCCAGACGCACCTGCTGCTCATAAAAGGCGTTGAGTTGCTCGATCTGGGTCCGGCGCAGCCGTTGCAGCGCGCCCAGGACCTCGATCAGCCCGCTGCGGCCCAGCTCATAGCTCTTCACAACCGAACGAAAGGCCAGTTCGCCCTGCGGCAGGGTGTTCTCGGCCAGGATCTTCTCGACCTTGCGCGCCGAGTGCAGGGCCAGGTACGCCTCGTGAAGGCCGCTGTCGATCTCCCGCATGGCCGCGTCGCGGCGCGCCCGGGCGGCGGCGGCCATGGCGACGGCCGCCTGCTGCTGCGACTGGCGCAGGCCGCCCTGCAGGGGGATGTTCATCTCCAGCATGGTCTCGTAGGCGTCGATGCCGCTGGCCCCCTGGCGCTGCACGGCCGTCAGCCCAATGCCGAAGTCCGGATACCACGCCAGATCGGCGAGTTCCCTGCCCTTGTCCGCGCCACTGATACGGGCGTCCGACTCGGCGAAGCGGGGATTGCCGCGGTGCGCCCGCTCCATCAGGGCGGCATAATCGAGTGCAGCCGGCGGCGGCAGCGTGCGTGGGTGCGGCTCCTCGACCAGCGGCGCGTCGGCCGCCCGGTTGACCAGGGCGTTGAGACGGGCGCGGGCCTTGTAGCGGGTGGCTTCCAGTCTGGCCAGTTCGGCCACCATCGCCGAGCGTTCCAGTTCGGCGCTGGCGGCCTCCTGCTGGCTGCCCAGTCCCTGGCCATAGCGAAGCTGGGCCAGTCTGGTCACCGTCGCCATGACGTCGATGAGGGCGGAGGTCTGCTCCATCGCCAGGTGGGCCTGGTGATACTCGGCGTAGGCCACCTTGACCCGCGCCAATACCTCGTTCAGCGCCGACCCGGCGGCGGCGGCGGCGGCCCTGGCCTCGGCGGCGGCGATGTCCTCCTTCAGTCCCCGCTTGCCGAAGAACGGCAGGTCCTGGCTGAGGGTATATTTCACCTGCCCGGGGTTGAGGCGCGGCGCATAGCCGGGCCGGTCACGCGGCAGGTCCTCGACGCTGACCCTGAACTTCGGGTCGGCCAGGCTGCCCTCGGCGTCCACCCTGGCCGCCGCCGCGTCGGCCTCAAGGCGCATGGCCGCCACCTCGGGATTGAGGGTGCGAGCCAGTTCAAGCAGATCGGCGATGCCGGCGCCGTGGGCGTGCCCACCGGGCGCGTGCTCCCCGGCCCATGCCGTCGGCGGATGACCAAAGGCGAGCGCCAGAGTCATCGCCAGGATCGTTGCTGTGACGCGCGTCCCGTGGTGCGTTGTCATGCTCTCTCCCAGCCATGATTCGACTAACCCGGCGCCCCCGAGTCGTCGTCAGTCCCGCCCTGCGATCCGGTCACCTTCGCCACGGCGCGGTACCAGTATTCCTGGTCGCGGCCGTGCTCGCCCCCCTCGGCCTCCCAGAGCTGGTAGGCCCATTGCCGAATGCGCTCCATCGTTTCCAGGTCCATAGACGATCCCCCGTGTTCGGATGCACGATCGTGATCGCATCCAGCCGCCCATGCAATTATCGAAATGAGAGAATTGGTAACAAGGCGTTTACAGGGATTGGACCAGCCAGTGAACCCGCCCGGAGGCCAGGGAGTCCTGGGCCAGAACCCGGGTCAGGAACGGCATCAATTCGCCGAGGGTCTCGTCCAGCCGCCAGGGAGGGTTGACCACCACGAGGCCGCAGCCGTTGAGGCGAAAGCGATCCACGGGCGAACGCACCAGCAGCTCCACCGCCAGCGCCCGGGCGACGCCGATCCCCTGCACCGCCCGGTGCAGGGTCGCGGCCTGCTCCGGGTCCTTGATGGGGTACCAGGCGGCCAGGATGCCGGTGGCGAAGCGGCGATGGGCTCGGGCCAGGCCGTCGGCCAGGCGCTCGAACTCGTCGCGGGCCTCGAAGGGCGGGTCCATCAGCACCAGCCCGCGCCGCTCCGGCGGCGGCAGGAAGGCCTTGAGGGCCTGCCAGGCGTCGGCCTGGTGCACGCCCACCCCGCGGTCGTGGCGAAAGGTGGCGGCCAGAGTCGCGGCGTCCTCGGGGTGGAGTTCCACCGCCACCAGACGGTCCCTGTCCCGCAGCATCGAGCGCACCAGCCACGGCGACCCCGGATAGAGCCTTGGGGAGCCACCGGTCCCGCCGTTGAGCAGCGCCACCGCGCGCAGGTAGGGAGCCAGGGCGGCCGGCGGATCGGGCTCGGCCAGCAGGCGGCCGATGCCGTCCCGAAACTCGCCGGTCCGCTCCGCCTCATTCGCGGTGAGATCGTAGACTCCGAGGCCGGCGTGGGTGTCGAGTACGCGAAACGGCGTGTCCTTGCGCAGAAGGTGCTCGACCAGCAGCGCCAGCACGGCGTGCTTCACGACGTCGGCGAAATTTCCCGCATGATAGATGTGTCGGTAGTTCATTCCCTCGACTCGTCAGGCAGGACTTGCTTTCAAGATGGACTTGGCCTAGGTCCCCTGAGCCCCTGAGGCACCGCGATCCAGGATGGGATGTCATACATGGCGCGCCACGTTTCCGGAAACATCATCGCTCCCCTTGCCGCCATGCTGGTGTCGGCCGTGATCTGTGTCGCCGTCTGGGCCTGGCTCGGCCGGCCGGTGCCGGTGGTCGACGTGGCCACGCCCAGACTCGACTGCGCCTCGTTCACTCCGTACCTTCCGGGGGAAAGCCCGGCCACCTTCCAGGGGACCATACCACCCGAGCGCATCGACGGCGATCTCGCCCTCTTGTCCCGGCAGTTCGGCTGCGTCCGCCTCTATGCCGTCAACCACGGCCAGGCCGAAACCGTGCGGCTCGCCCGCGCCCGCGGCATGAAGGTGATGCTCGGCATCTGGATCGGTCCGGAGACGGAGGCCAACGACCAGCAGGTGGCGACGGCCATCCGCCTCGCCAACGAGGACCCGGAGACGGTGCGCGCCATCATCGTCGGCAACGAGGTGCTGCTGCGCGGCGACGCCACCGAGGAAGGGCTGATCCGCTACATCCGCACGGTCAAGGCGGCGACGTCGGTGCCGGTGACCTATGCCGACGTGTGGGAGTTCTGGATCAAGCATCCGGCCCTGGTGGCGGAGACCGACTTCATCACCATCCACATCCTGCCGTTCTGGGAGGACGAGCCGGTGGCGGTGGCGGAGGGCATGGCCCATGTCGCCGACGTGCTGGGAAAGGTGCGGCGGGCCTTTCCCGACCGCCGCCTGTTCATCGGCGAAACCGGCTGGCCGAGTGCCGGCCGCATGCGTGGCCCGGCCGAACCCGGGCGGGTCAACCAGGCCCGCTTCGTGCGCGCGTTCGCGGCCATGGCCACGGCGGAGGGGCTCGGCTACAACCTGATCGAGGCCTTCGACCAGCCGTGGAAGCGGGCGCAGGAGGGCACCGTCGGCGGCTACTGGGGGCTCTACACCGCCGCCCGCGCGCCGAAGTTCGATCTGACCGGGCCGCTTGGGGAGTACCCCGCCTGGCGGACGCAGGCAAGCGTCGCCGTAGTCCTCGGGCTGCTGCCGCCGCTGTGGCTCGTCGCCTGGGCGCGGCGCCGTCTGGGGGCGGCGGCATGGTTCGGAGTCGCCCTGGCCGCGGAGGGAGCCGCCACGGCCCTGGTCCTCGCCGCCGAAAACGTCTCCACCATCGCCATCACTGCCACCCACTGGGCCACCGGACTGGTGGCGCTGGCGGCGATGGCGACGGTGGCGGCCCTGCTGCTGACGGGAGTCGGCGGGCGCGCCCTCGACTGGCCCCGCCCGGCCCCGCTCTACACGGTGGCGATGTGGATACGCGGCAGGGACGTGGGAGGCGACATCCGCGCGCTGATGCTGGGTGGGCTGCGCGGCCTGTCCCTGTTCGGCGCGGCGGCCATCACCCTCGGCCTGGTGTTCGACCCGCGCTATCGGGATTTTCCGCTGGCGCTGTTCCTCATCCCCGCCGTCGGCTTCGCCATCGACGCCTGGAAGCGGCGCTCCACCGCGCCCAGGGATGATCTCCTGGAGGAAACGTGGCTGGCGCTGACGGCGGCGGCCGGGGCCGTCTTCGTCCTGTTCAACGAGGGACTCGCCAACCATCAGGCCGTGGCGTGGTCGCTCGAGGTCCTGCTGCTGGCCACGCCGATCCTGGTCACGAGTCGAGTCTGGGCGACTTACCCCCTCTCCCCCTCGAGGGGGAGAGGGCCGGGGTGA
>JAMOBE010000147.1:0-6191 GCA_039908285.1 Alphaproteobacteria bacterium | reverse complement strand
TTGCCCCACCCCCTCACCCCCGCCCTCTCCCCCTCGAGGGGGAGAGGGGGTGAAGAGAGCGGCTTTAGGCGGGTTCTCGCCATGCTCTCGCTCTTGGCGCTGGCGGCCTGTGGCGTCGATCCGCTGGATCCGTTGGCCACCCGGGTCGAGGGGGGCGTTACCGAGGCCTGGCGCAAGGGGCCGCCCGACTGCATCGCCCTCCTGCCGCTCAAGGACGGTGGGGGCGGTGGGGGGGGCGGCGGTGGTGACCTGCGCCGGGCGCTGTACGGCCATCTGGCCCCCCAGGGGCGGCGGGACGTCGAACTGAAGCGCGTCGACGTGGAGGCCGGCCGTACCGGCAATCACGCGGACCTCGGCCGGACGCTCGGCTGCTCCGCCCTGCTGACGGGCCACCTGGTGGAGGACGCCTCGCAGTATCTCGGCGTGTGGTCGCGGGTGGCGGTGGGAGCCGAGGTGCGGGTGGTGCGGGCCGACGACGGCGTCGTGCTGTGGACCGGCCGCCACACCGTCGCCAGCAACGGCGGGGCCATCCCCCTGTCGCCCATCGCCCTGGCCATGGGAGTCTATGACGCCGCCCGCAACATGGGCGATCGCATCCGCCTGTCGGTCATTGACCGGCTGGCCCAGGATCTGGTGGCCACCATCCCCGACGACGTGGAGGCCCCGTTCCAGGACCCGGCGTCTTCCCCGCCGGTCAAGGCGCCCCCGGCCAAGGCGTCGCCGGCTATTACGCCTCGCGACCAGGCTGAGCGGGCCTTCGCCGCCGGGGACCACGCCGAGGCCCGGCGGCAGGTCGACCTGGCGCTGGCCGCGACTCCGCACGACGGTCAGGCTCTGGCCCTCAAGGGGCGGCTCCTCGTCCATGCCGGCGATCGGGCGGGGGCCGAGCAGGCCTTCCTGTCGGCGATCGCCGCCGATCCCGCTCGGGCCGACGCCTACAGCGCGCTGGGTGCCCTGGCGCTCGAACGTGGCGAGACGGAGCGGGCGGTGGCCGCCTTCCAGATGGCCCTGGAGCGGGAGCCTTCCAGCGGCTTCGCCTATCATCACCTTGGCCTGGCCCTGCACGAGGGCGGCGATGCGGCCGGGGCCGCCACCGCCCACTATGGCGCCGGCCTCGCCTATCTGAAGGCCGGGGACTACGGTCGCGCCGCCCGCTCCCTGCGATCGCTTGCAGACCTTGGCGCTCCCGCGGAGGACATCCGCCTTCTCGAACAGGCCCTGGCCCGCGCTGTTACCGGTACCGGTACCGGTATCGGCAATTGAAGGAGACCCCCATGTTGAGGACACCCGCTCTCGTCGCCACCGCCGCCGCTACCGCCGTCGTCCTGCTGCTGACCGCCTGCGGTCCCAAGCCCGGCTCTCCCGAATGGGTCGTCAAGGACCAGAAGGAGCGCCGTGAGGCCAAGGCCGACGACGTGGACAAGACCGTGGACGAACTGCCCGACTGGTTCGTCAAGCCGCCGGTGGACGCCATCAGCCTCTATGGTCCGGCCACCGCCAGCGCCGGCGACGTGCAGCTCGCGCTGGACAAGGCGGTGCTGACGGCCAAGCGGGTGATCGCCGAGCAGCTCCGGGCCAGCATCTCCAGCAAGATGCGCACCTATCTGGGCGAGATGGGCCACGCCGATGATCCCACCCTCACCACCGAGGTGGAGCGGGTGACCTCCAGCGTCGTCACCGAGGTCCAGCTGGTGGGCGTCGAGCGCAAGGAAACCCGGATCCTTCCCCGGGGAACCCAGTACCGCGTCTACGTGCTGATGCGCTATCCCCTGGAGGAGGCGAACCGGATCATGATCGCCGAAGCGAAGAAGAACGCGGCGGTCGCCGGTCGCCTGCGGGCCTCCCAGGCCTTCCAGGATCTGGAACGGGAAATCCGCGACGCCCGCGACCGCAAAGCCGCGGCGGAGAAGACGGACAAGACCGAAACACCGGACAAGACGGACAAGACGGACAAGACGGAGTAGTACCCTTCCCCGAAGCCGCATGAGAGCCCATGCCTGACATGGTTCCGATTTTCGATCGAGATCTGGTGCGCCGCCGGCGTGAGCGGGCCGCCGGGGCGTTCGATCGGTACGACTTTCTTTTTCGCGAGGTGGGCGAGCGGCTGGTGGACCGGCTCGATGACGTCACCCGCGTCTTTCCGCTGGCGCTTGACCTGTCGTGCCGCGGTGGGGGACTTGCCGATCTTCTCGGCGGTCGGGGGGGCATCCGGACCCTGGTGCACTGCGACCTGTCGGAGGCCATGGTTCGCGGTGTAAAGACGGCGGCCAGCGGGCCGGAGCGGCTGGCGCTGGTGGCCGACGAGGAATGGCTGCCGTTCGCCCCGGGCCGCTTCGACCTGATCCTGAGCAACCTCGGCCTGCACTGGATCAACGACCTGCCGGGGGTGCTGGTCCAGGCGCGGCGGGCGCTGAAGCCCGATGGCCTGTTTCTCGCGACCCTGTTCGGCGCCGGCACCCTGGCCGAGCTGCGCAGCGCCCTGGCCGACGCCGAGATCGCCGCCGAGGGGGGCATGAGCCCGCGGGTCTCGCCGTTTCCCGATCTCCGCGATGCCGCTCACCTGTTGCAGCGGGCCGGATTCGCCCTGCCGGTCGCCGACGTGGACGTGATCACCGTGCGCTATGCCGATGCGTTTGGTGTGATGCGCGACCTGCGCGGCATGGGCGAGACCAACGCCATGGTGGAGCGGCGGCGAACATTCCTGCGGCGCTCCACCCTGATGGCGGCGGCGGCTGGTTATCATGAGCGCTTCGGCGGCGCCGACGGCCGCATCCCCGCCACCTTCCAGGTGATCACGCTGACCGCCTGGGCGCCGCACGAGTCGCAGCCGCAGCCCCTGCGTCCCGGCAGCGCCACGGCCAGCCTGTCGGACGCTCTCGCCGACGACCGGGCCGACGACCGGGCCGACGACCGGGGGGAGGGGACGCCATGAGATTCCCCCATCCCCTGCTGCGGGGCACGCTGGTGCGTCGCTACAAGCGGTTCATGGCCGACGTGGTGCTGGATGGCGGCGAGGCGGTGGTGGCCCACTGCGCCAACTCCGGCTCCATGCTGGCGGTCGCCGACCCGGGGTCGGAGGTCTGGCTGTCGCCGGCCTTGGCCCCGTCGCGCAAGCTCCGCTATACCTGGGAGATGGTGCGCGTCGGCGGGGCGCTGGTGGGCATCAATACGTCTCTCCCCAACGTCCTGGTGGCCGAGGCGGTGGCGGCGGGACGGATCCCCGAACTCGCCGGCTATGACTCGAGTCGACGCGAGGTGGGCTACGGCACCGGCTCGCGCATCGATCTGCTGCTGGAGGGGGCGGGGCGGCCGCGCTGCTATGTGGAGGTCAAGAACGTCACCCTGCGCCGCGGCACCGGGCCGGCCTTCCCCGCCGAGTTTCCCGACGCCGTCACCGCCCGGGGGACCAAGCATCTCCACGAGCTGGCCGCCATGGTGGGCGCCGGGCACCGGGCGGTGATGGTCTATCTCGTGCAGCGGGCCGACTGCGACCGCATGGCCATCGCCGCCGACATCGACCCGGTCTACGATGCGGCGCTGAAGGATGCCGTGGCGAAGGGGGTTGAGACCTTGTGCTATTCGTGCACACTTGACGTGGACGGCATCATGGTGGACAGACGGCTGCCGATCGGCCAATGAAGGGCCTCGATGGTCAGGGGATGCGAGCGACGGGAATGAACGACACCAAGCACAGGCCAGGCGGGCGGGAGCCGCGCTCCATCACCATCCACGATGGGGAGTCCTTCGCCGGGATGCGCCGCGCCGGCAGGCTGGCCGCCGAGACGCTCGACTACATCACTCCGCACGTCGTTCCGGGGGTGACCACCGACGCCCTCGACGTGCTGTGTCGCGAGTTCATCGCCGCGGCGGGCGCCATTTCGGCGCCCCTGGGCTACAAGGGCTACCCCAGGTCCATCTGCACCTCGGTCAACCGGGTGGTATGCCACGGCATTCCCAACGAGAAACCCCTGGTGGAGGGCGACATCGTCAACATCGACGTCACTCCCATACTCGACGGCTGGCACGGTGACGCGAGCCGCATGTACTGTGTCGGCCGGGTGGGGGTGAAGGCGTTGCGGCTGGTCGAGGTCACCTTCGAGGCCATGATGCGCGGCATCGAGGCCGTGCGCCCCGGTGCCACCCTGGGCGACGTGGGCCACGCAATCCAGTCCCTGGCGGAGCGCAACCGCTTCTCGGTGGTGCGGGACTTCTGCGGCCACGGTGTCGGCCGGGTGTTCCACGAGCCGCCCAACGTCATGCACTTCGGCCGCGCCGGCGAGGGGCTGGTCCTGCGCGAGGGCATGATCTTCACCATCGAGCCGATGGTCAATGCCGGTCGCCCGGAAACCAAACTGCTGGAGGACGGCTGGACGGCGGTGACGCGGGATCGCTCGCTGTCGGCCCAGTTCGAGCACACCATCGGGGTGACGGCCGGCGGGTGCGAGATCTTCACGCTGTCCCCCCGCGGCTGGCACCGTCCTCCTTATGACTGAGGGGAGGGGAGGGGAGGGCTGACCAGTGTCGGAACTGCCGTTTGACGAGCCGAAACCGCCGGGCGACGACGAAAAGCCCCATTATCTGGGCCACCGGGAGCGGCTGCGGGAGAAGCTGTTCCGGCAGGGGGATGCCCTGCCCGACTATGAGCTTCTGGAGCTGGTGCTGACCCTCGCCCACAGTCGCAAGGACATGAAGCCGCACGCCAAGGCGCTGCTGCGGCGGTTCGGCGGCTTCGCCGAGGTCATCGGCGCCGACCCGGCCCTCCTGCTCCAGGAAAAGGACATCGGTCCGGTGGCGATCGGGGCGCTCAAGATCGTCCAGACCGCAGCGGTGCGCCTGTTGCGGGGGCGGCTGAAGGAGCGGTCGGTGCTGGGTTCGTGGGACGCCCTGCTCGACTACTGCTTCGGCGTGATGGCCCACGAGAAGAACGAACAGTTCCGCATCCTGTTCCTCGATCACAAGCAAAAGCTGATCGCCGACGAGGTCCAGCACCATGGCACCATCAACCACACCCCGGTCTATCCCCGGGAGGTGGTGCGGCGGGCCCTCGAACTGGGGGCGGCGGCCATCATCATCGTCCACAACCACCCCTCGGGCGATCCCACGCCGTCCAGCGGGGACAAGGACATGACCCGGCAGGTCCGGGATGCGGCGAAGGCCGTCGGCATCACGCTGCACGATCACCTGGTGGTCGGCCGCGACGGCATCGTTTCGTTCAAGAACCGGGGCCTGCTGTGACACCGTCGACGTAATTGCTTCGCACCCCAGGTGAGCAATTACGGTCACGGGGCGCCGAAAATGAAACGGCGAAAGACGGATCCCATATCATATACGTGTTGACCGCGTTCCGCGGCGCTCTCCTTCGTGGTCAACAATCCGTCGATCACGACGTGAACCGCCCTTCCGAAAGCCAGATCTGTCCTTGACAGGGGCGCCGGAAGGCGTAGCAAGGGGGAGACTCGTTGCGCCCCTTTCGTCGGAGACGCTCCATGAGCGAGGATACCGTTCGCCTGTCCGTGTCCGAGGCGGCCCTGCACCTCGGGGTATCCGTCGACACCATCCGCCGCCGCATCAAGGGGCGGGAGATCGACGCCCAGCGCGACAACGCCGGCAAGTGGTGGGTGGTCGTCCCGGCCTCCGGCGAGGTGCCGCACCATCAGCCGGCGACGATCCCGCACCCGTCCGCTCCCCAGTCCGGCCCCCAGTCCGGCGGCGAGTTGCTGGAGCACCTCCTGATCGAGAACGACCGCCTGTGGGACGCCCTGCGGGGCAAGGACGACGTCATCCGCGAACTGGTGGGAAAACTGGGCGCCGCGGCCCAGGCCTCCGCCGAGGCCGACCGCCGGCAGGCCGAGCGCGACGAAGCCCGGGAACAGCTCCGCCAGCTCAAGCTTCTGGTGGCTCAGATGCTGCGGCGGATGGAGGGAGACCCGGACTTGAGCGAGGACATCGACCAGATCCGCGACTCCCTCATCGCCTGAGAGACTGAAGACGAAAGCCCTCTCCCCCCTCTTCCGGGGGGAGAGGGTTGGGTGAGGGGGGAGTGAAGCTCCCGAGATGGTGCCGGTTGCCCCACCCCTTGTATCTGGACAACAGCGCTGCGTGATGGTCAAAGCAGCGTAGCGAGGGGGCTGGTGGCCACCAGCCCCCTCGCGCAGCGGACGGCGCCCGTCCCCCCTCAGGCAACAACCGTG
>JAMOBE010000146.1:0-6209 GCA_039908285.1 Alphaproteobacteria bacterium | reverse complement strand
GCCGTCACCGCCGGTCAGGGTGTCACTGCCGTTGCCGCCGGCCAAATAATCGGCACCGCTGCCGCCAATCAGGGTGTCGTCGCCACCGATACCGTACTCGGCCACACCGAGCGTGGCCGAGGCGCCATTGAAGGTATCGTTCCCCGACCCGCCCCATGCGCCGTCGATATTGACGAGATCGATGCTCACGCCGTCGGTTCCTTGGACAAAGACACGGTCGTAACCGTCGCCGCCGTCCACCACGTCGCCGACACCGACGTAAAGGTTGTCGTTCCCAGCGCCGCCCAGCAGGGTGTCGACGCCGGTGTCCGTCACCGTGGTGCTGAGTCCGCCGATCAAGGTGTCGATGCCGTCGCCGCCATTGACGACGTCGGCCCCGGCACCACCGGTCAGGGTGTCGTTGCCGGCGTTGCCGATCAGCATGTCGTCGCCGGTGCCGGCGGTCAGGGAGTCATTGCCGGTGCCACCGATCAGCACCTGGCCACTCGTCTGCACGGTCAGGTTAACCGTCGCCGTGGCGGTGCCGCCGGCGCCGTCGCTGACGGAATAGGTAAAGACATCCTCTCCGGAATAGCCCTGGTTGGCGCTATAGCTGAAGGTGCCGTCCGGATTGACCACAACCGTGCCGTTGGTGGGATCCTGCGCGACCGAGAACGTCAGCGCGTCGCCATCCACGTCGGCGGCGGAGAGCTGGCCGGTCAGGGCGAGCGGCTGGGCCGCGGTCTGGGTCAGTGACAGCGTCTGGCCCTCGGTGGTGGGGCCGTCGTTGGTGCCGGCGATGTTGACCGTGACCGAGGTCATGGTGCCATCGGCCGAGGCCACCGCGAAGGTCTCGGTCACCGTCTGGCCGGCCGCCATTTCGTTGTGGGCGCCGTCCATCTGGTAGGTCCAGGCGCCGTCCTCGGCGACGCTGAACGTACCGTACTGGCCCGCGGTGCCGGTCTGGGCGACGAAGTGCGACTCGCCGGTATCGACGTCGCTGACGGTGAGAACACCGCTGGTGCTCAGGGCGTCATTGCCTTCGGCCAGGGCCACGGTGTCCGAACTCAGCACGGCCACGTCGTTGCTGCCGCCGATCTCGACGCTGATGACCTGGTCCACGGTGCCGCCGTGACCGTCGCTGACAGTGATGGTGAAGGTCTCGGTCCGGGTCTGCCCCTCGCCCAGATACCGCATCGCGGCGTCGGGGACGCTGTAGTCCCAGGTCACCGTGCCGACGCCCGTGATCGGATCATCGGTCACCGTGGCGACCAGCGTTCCCAGGGTGCCGTCGGCCGGAGTCACCGCCACCGTGTGGCCGTCGGTGGCCTCGACGTCGGTGAAGGTGAACGCGCCGCCATCGGTCAGGATGTCGCCGGTCGCGGTGGCCGTGCCGCCGCCCGCGGCGGTCGCCACCACCGGCCCGTCGTTGCTGCCGACCACGGTGATGGTGACCGTGTCGGTGGCGGTGCCGCCCTTGCCGTCGCTGACCACGTAGGTGAAGGTTTCCGTGGCGGTCTGACCGACCTGCAACCCCTGGAAGGCCGCCGTCGGATCGTAGCTCATGCTGCCGTCGGCGTTGGTGACCAGGGTCCCCTTGAGCAGGGAGGCGTCGATGCTGGCGATGGAGAGGACGTCGCCGTTGGCGTCGGTGTCATTGGCGAGCAGGGACGCCGTGGTGATGGTCAGGGTGCCGTCCTCGCCGATGGTCAGCGAATCGGCTCCGGCCACCGGCCCCACGTTGACGGCCGTCGTCTGATGCGCGATCTCGCCAAGCTCATGCGCGGCTTCGCGCACCTCCTCGCCGCCCTCGAGTTCCCTCAACTCATGCGCGGCCTCGCTGACGGCCTGGCCCGGATTGATCTTCAGCTTGCGCCCATCCTCGGCGTGAGTCTCATGGGTCACCTTCTTGACGATCTTTGCCATATCTGAAAATCCCAGGTTATGGTTCAACTGCCGCAGCTTCGCAGAATGCTGCACCCGCGAGAATACCCCATATGGAATAGTTTTTATTAAAGTTTTAGATTCCATCGACATGGGGCTGGCCGTGATCCCTGATCCATGATAGAGCCTTAGAGTAAAGGTGGGGAGGCCGTGGCTGTGCGAACGGATCGCGGCCGGGTCGAAGCCCCGATTTCGCGGTGCGATCAAGGGGGGTCGATAAGGGCAATGGCGGCCGCGTCCGGGGAGAGCGCTCCGGCAACCGGGAGCGCCCCGACCACCATGCTGGACGATCGCTGGCAGAAGCTCGCCCATGCCGAGCGGGACGACCCCCTACTCGAATGCCTGGTCTTCCTGACCCGCCACTATGGCCGGCCGAAATCCGCCGAGGTGCTGAGCGCGGGCCTGCCCTTGACCGGCCCGCGCATCGGCCCCGACCTGTTCGTCCGGGCGGCGGAGCGCGCGGGCCTTCATGCCCGCGTCGTCAGGCGCGCGCTGGACGAGCTTCCGGACGTGATTTTGCCGGTGGTGCTGGTCATGTCCGACGGCAACGCCGGGGTCCTGATCGCCCATGGCGAGGACGAGCAGATGGACATCTTCTGGCCGACCGCCGGCGGCGTCGACCGGGTCCGTGTCGCCGACCTGGCCCAGGACCATTCTGGATACGCCATCCTGGTCAGGCCCGTCCACGACCACGCCCGTCCGGCGTCGTCATCGACGTCGCAGGCCACCGGGGGCCGCGACTGGTTCTGGCGATCGGTCCTGCTGAGCCGGGGCATCTACGGCCAGGTCGCCCTGGCCGCGGTGGTGATCAATCTGTTCGCCCTGGCCGTGCCGATCTTTTCCATGGCGCTCTACGATCGCGTCATCCCGAACGGCGCCTACGAAACCCTGTGGGTGATGGCGTCGGGAGTGGGTGTGGTCCTGGTCTTCGACTTGATCCTGAAGACGCTGCGCGGGTACCTGATCGAGATCGCGGGCAAACGGGCCGACGTGATCGTGGCCAATCGGCTGTTCAATCAGGTCCTAGACATCAAAATGGCCGCCCGCCCCCCGTCGGCGGGTGGGTTCGCGGGCACGCTGCGCGAATTCGAGACGTTGCGCGAGTTCTTCACCTCGGCGACGCTAACCACCATCATCGACCTGCCGTTCGTGCTGCTGTTTATCGCGGTGATCGGCGTGGTCAGCGGCCCGGTGGCCCTGGTCCTCCTGGTGGTCATTCCCCTGATCCTGGCCTATGGCCTGGTCATCCAGATCCCCCTCAACGCGGTCATCCGCCGAAACTTCCAGGAGGGCCAGGACAAGCACGGCGTATTGGTCGAGACCATCAACGGCCTGGAGACCATCAAGGGGGTCGGCGCGGACGGGCGCATGCGCCATCTTTGGGAACTTCATGTCGGACGGGCCGCCCAGTCCGGCGAGACCTCGCGGGCGCTGTCCATGTCGGCGATCAACTTCGCCGCATTCCTGCAGCAGGCGGCCACCGTCGGCGTGATGGTGTACGGCGTGCATCTGGTGCTGGCCGGCGACCTCACCATGGGCGGCCTGATCGCCTGCACCACCCTGTCGGGCCGGGCGATGGCCCCCATCGGCCAGTTCGCGCACCTGCTGTCGCGTCTCAACCAGTCGCTGACCTCGCTGAAGGCCCTCAACGCCCTGATGGACGCGCCGAGCGAGCGGTCGATGGGCCAAAGCTTCCTCAATCGGCCGACGCTGTCGGGCAAGCTCGGCTTCGATCAAGTGTGTTTCGTGTATCCGGGCCGCGATGTCGAGGCGCTCAAAGACGTGCGCCTGACCGTCAAACCCGGGGAAAAGGTCGCGTTCATCGGCAAGGTGGGCTCGGGCAAGAGCACCATCGCCAAACTGATCCTCGGGCTGTACGAGCCATCGCAAGGCGCCGTGCTCGCCGACGACACCGATCTGCGGCAAATCGATCCGGTGGATCTGCGCCGCAACATCGGGTTCGTCCCGCAGGAGCCGTTCCTGTTCCGTGGAACGGTGCGCGACAATATTAGCGCCGCCATGCCGTTCGCCGACGATGCCTGGATCCTACATGCGGCGCAACTGGCCGGGGTGGACGAGTTCGTGCAACAGACCTCGTCGGGCTATGACCTGCCGGTGGGCGAACGGGGCGAAGGACTGTCCGGCGGCCAGCGGCAACTGGTCAGCATCGCCCGCGCGATTCTGCGCGACCCGCCGATTCTGGTGTTCGACGAGCCGACCAGCGCCCTGGACGCCCGCTCGGAGGAAGCCCTGGTCACCAGGCTCCGCCCCTGGATCGCCGGGAAGACCGTGATCCTGATCACCCATCGCGGCTCGCTGCTCGCGCTCGTGGACCGCGTGGTGGTTCTCGACGGCGGACGCGTGGTGGCCGACGGCCCGCGCGCGGCGGTGCTCGAGGCGCTCGCCGCCGGGCGCATCGGCGCGGCGCGGCACTAACCGGACACCATGGCCATGCACCAGCCGCTCCCACCCGCCCCGCCACACAGGCCGTTCAACGCGATCGGCGCCCTCTACCAGCGACTGGGGCGGCGTGGCCATGGGGACAGCGTGCGCGAGGAAAACCGCGAGTTCATGAGCGAACTCAACGCCGCCGTGTCCCTGTCCCAGAATGCGTCGTCCATCGTCCTGGTGTTGGCCATCGGCGCCGCCCTGCTGGCGCTGCTGGTGTGGGCGGGGTTCGCGACGCTGGAACGGGTCGCGTCGGGCCAGGGCCGAGTGATCCCATCGAGCCAGGTGCAGATCATGCAAAGCCTGGAGGGCGGCATCGTCGGCGAAATCCTGGCACGCGAAGGTCAGATGGTCCACAAGGGCGACCCCTTGCTGATCATCGACGACACTCAGGCACTGTCGAAATACAAGGAGGACAGGGCCAGGTACCTGGGTCTGCTGGCCATGCGGACCCGCCTCGAGGCCGAGGTCGTGGGCCGGACCGAGGTGACGTTTCCCGAGGAGGTGGTCGCCGAGGCGCCCAAGCTGGTCGCGACGGAACGGGATCTGTTGCGCGCCCATGTGGACAGCCTCGCCAGCAGCATCGCCGTCTTCACCAGCCAGTTCCAGCAAAGGCAGCAGGAAGTCCGGGAGTTGGAGGCACGCATCAGCCAGCTCGAACGGAGCCGCAAGCTGTCGGCCGAGGAGGCGCGCATCATGGAGCCGCTGGTGGAGAAGGGGCTGGCCTCGCGCCTGAAGCTGATCCAGATCAAACGCCAGGCCAACGAGGTGGACGGCACCCTGGCCAGCAGCCGTCAGGCGATCATTCGCGCCCGCCTGGCGGTCGAGGAGTCACAGCGGAAGATAGGCGAGCGCCAGGGCGAGGTCCGCTCCAGCGCCCAGGGCAAGCTGAGCGAGGTCGGCAACGAACTGGCGGCCCTGTCGGAAGCGTTGAAGTCAACGCGCGACCGCCTGCGCCGGACCGCGATGAACGCCCCGGTAGACGGCACCATCAAGCAGCTCTACGTCAATACCGTCGGCGGGGTGATCAAGCCGGGACAGGATGTCATCGCCATCGTGCCTCGCGAGGACAGCCTGTTGATTGAGGCGCGTCTCAAACCCAACGACATCGCCTTCATCCATCCAAGCCAGCACGCCAAGGTGCGCATTAGCGCCTACGACTACGCGGTTTACGGCTCGTTGAACGCCACGCTGGAGCACATCAGCGCCGATTCCATCATCGACGAGAAGGGCGAGAGTTACTTCAAGGTCAACCTGCGTACCGAGGGCGCCTTGACCAAGGCCGGTGAAATCCTTCCCATCATCCCCGGCATGACGGCCGAGGTCGATATCATCGTCGGCAGGCGCACCGTGCTGGACTATCTGCTGAAACCCATATTCCGGGCCCAGGAAAAGGCCATGCGGGAGCGCTGACCCTGTTCAGCTCCTGTCCTTCATCAATATCGCATAACGGGATTAAGTGACTAATAAAGTCGGTAAATGCGCGCATTGGGCAGGGGCGAGTGTGGTGCGTAGCGGATGAGAGTGAACCAATCGCCAGGCCTGGAGAACGTGGGGTTGCTGTTTCGTGCGCTTCTATTGCGGTGTTGAGACAGCCGTCCACGTCCCGCAGCAACGTGGTGCGGAGCGGAGCCAAACGGACTCGAGTTGATCAGGCGGCCAGCCGGGCGTAGCCGTGGTGGAGGCCGCCGACTTGCGGGAAGGCGACAATCCTCCCGCCGTCAGAGTCCGTAAGGAAACGTCGATTATGTATTGACATCGCGATTCCGGCGCTACATCTAGTTGCCTTGTAGTTTATGGAGAGGCGGATGGTGTGGACACCGGAGACAAGGGCAAAA
>JAMOBE010000145.1:0-6228 GCA_039908285.1 Alphaproteobacteria bacterium | reverse complement strand
GAGCGTTTTCCGCCTGAGCGGAAACGCTCTAGAATTTGCCTCTGGCCGCTCAAGCGCCGCGCGGGCTTTTCGCAGTTTCCGCTTGAGCGGAAACTGCTCTAGCCCGCATTTCTCACCGGTCCGACGGATGCTGGCTTGATCCTTGATCCGCTATGATTTTTCCTCCCTTGCCAATACGACCAGTACTGCCGGCGGTCGGAAAAATCATAGGCGAATCAAATCTCTGCGCCATCATTCCGCGTCCCGGTGAGAAATGCGGGTTAGGGCGGCACCCTCACACCACCACCCCGAACAGCGATGGCCTGCGGTTTTTGGGAGTGGTGTCGGGAGTGACGAAGGTCTTGGCGACCTGGAACACCAGGTTGCCGCCCATGTCCATGGCTGCGCCGGTGCCGGCGAACAGGGTGCTGATGTCGCGGCGGATCTGCTGCGGCAGGGGCTCGGCGGTCCGGAGGATCATGTCGAAGCGTCGCTCCCCCTTGCGCACCAGGCCGTCGAGCTGCAGCCGGCCGATGCGGCTCAGGTCGAGGTCGATGAGGAACCGCGTGCCCCTCTCGCCGCCGCCGCGTGCCTTGCGCTCCTCCTCTTCCTCGGGGGGAGGCTGGTGGACGGAGAAGGTGATCCGGTCCACCTGGCCGTTGGCGAGGAAGGGCATGGTCATCACCCGCCAGTCGCCGCTGTTCCCCTGGGCGCCCTGGCCGGCGCGGCGCGGGCCGCCGCCGGTCAGTTCCTCGGCCAGTTCCCGGGCCAGCGCCGCACCGCGGGCACCGGTCTTTTCCAGTGATTTGAGCCCGGCCTCGCCCGGCCAGCCCCTGGTGTCGCCGTTGCGGCCGACTCCGGCCAGTCCCATCATCGTCGCCGCCAGCCGGGGACCGAGCGCCGGAATCAGGCTGGCGAACTGCTGGGCCGCCACCGGGTCGGTGCGCTGAAGGATCGTCAGTGCCTCGTTGAACGCCGGCCACGGCTGGCCTGCGCCACCCGTCGGCAGCGGGGTCTCCGCTCCCGGGCGGAGGCCGGCGGTGGCGGTGGAGGCCGGAGTCGGAGGCGGCGGCGCGGTCTGGCTTACCACCTCCAGGGTGACCGTCGCCCCCGGCGGCAGGTCGATCCGGGCGTTGAGGGCGATCAGACCGGCCCTGGTGTGGATGATCGGCTGTCCGCCCACCGTGTTGGGGCCGACCGTGCCGGTGAGGGTCAGCGGCGACTCGGCACCCTCCGGAAGCGGCGCCGACAGGGGGGGCGTGGTCGCTGGGGGAGGGGCGGGAGCCGCGGGGGAGGAAGGGGGAGCCTGGGGCCGTCCTCCCATGCCCATGGTGGCGGCGTAGGCGGCGAAGCCTCCTGCGGCCGCCGCCGGTCGGGCGGGGGACTGGGGCTGGGGCTGGGGAGAGGCGGACTCAGGCTGGGTCTGGGGCTGGGCCTGAGTCCCCGGCTCGCCGGTCGGGGCGGTGGGCGCCTGGAGGGCGGCGATGCGCACCACGAGGTGTGTTCCGGTCGCAAGCTGGGGGGGGCCGTTCGCCGTCAGGGCCGCGCCGTCGGGGCCCGGGGTCTGAACTCCCTGACCGGGAGTCCCTCCCACCACCAGGGCCGAGATGCCGCCCTGCACTCCCGCCGCGGGGGTCGCCACCCCGCCCGTTGCCGCTGGTTGTCCCAGGGTGAACAGGTCGACGGCACCGCCCCATGCTTTCCCGTCGACGGCCGGCCCCTGGGGTTGAGCCCCGCCGCGGCCGGGATTCGCGGCCAACTGGTCCACCGATTGGCCATTCAGGGCCAGCACCCGCACCTGCATCAGGGACGAGCCGGTCTGCGCCACCTGCAGCGTCAGGGTGGTGCCCTCGGCCAGCCCCACCGGGAGGCGCAGCGAGAATTGTCCGAACTGGCTGTCCACCGAGGCCAGGGCCTTGATGGTGTCGCCGAGAAGCTTGACGTCGAACTGCGCTCCCTGGGCCAGGGCGCGCAACTCGGGCGAGGGATCGGTCACCGCGGCCAGGATCTGCAGGGCCGTGGCCTGCGTCTGACTGAGAACAGGCAGGGGAGGCGCGCCGACCGAGTCCATAGGACGACCTCATGATTTTAGCAGCCGATCGGCGATGGCGATGACGTCGAGGGCCGCCTCGGCATTGGGATAGCGCGTCAGCAGCGGCGTCTGGTTGCGGATGGCCTCGCGCACCCGGGTGTCGCGGCGGATCACCCCGGCCAGCGGCGGCGAGATCTTGAGGAAACCCTCGCAGGCCTTCAGCAGGGTGTTGTAGGTGCGCTCGCCCTCCCGCGCCGAGTTGCAGGCGTTGACCACGATCCGCATGTCGGTCATGGCCTTTTCCATCACGTTGACCTTGATGAAAGCGTAGGCATCGGTGAGGGCCGTCGGCTCGTCGCTGGTGACCACGAGGCAGGTGCCGGCGGCACGGGCCAGCATGCGCACCGACTTCTCGACGCCGGCCCCGAGGTCCAGCACCACCTTGTCATAGGCCACCGCCAGCAGAGCCAGGTCATCCCCCAGCATCTGCAGCCGGTTCAGCGGAATGTTGGCCAGGCTGCCCGACCCCGATCGTCCGGCGATGACGTCGAACCCTCCGCCCTCGAACGGCATGGTGGCCTGGTTCAGGGTCAGCCGCCCGGCGATGACGTTGCCGAGGTCGTGGCGGGGCATCAGGCCGAGCTGGATGTCCACGTTGGCAAGCCCAAGGTCGCCGTCGAACAGCAGCGCCTTGCCGCCTTTCTTGGCGATGGCGTGGGTCAGGGTGATGGCGAACCAGGTCTTGCCCACGCCTCCCTTGCCGGAGGCGATGGCGATGACGTTGCGCCCTTTCGCGCGCGCGGCCGGTCGGGGAGCGAGACTCGGTGACGGGGGCATGGTCATGACATTGCCTCGGTATGGGGTTCGTCTTCCAGGTCGTCGTGTAGGTCCATGTCCTGGTCGGCGTCGGAGGGGACGATGAGCTGCGCCAGGGAATCGGGATTGATCGGGTAGAGGCCGTTGGCGACGTGCGGATTGACGCTGACGTCGCTGAACATCAGGTCGCCGGCCGCCGCCGCCGCCAGGATGCCGCCCAGTCGCCGCGTCAGGTCAAGCCGGGTGGCGAGAAGCCGCGTCGGCCCAACGGTGGCGAATGCCTCGGCCATTTCCGCCGCCTCGTTGGCGTCGCCGCCGGCGGCCATCACCAGGATGGGCTCGATGTCCCAGGCGCTGACCAGCTCCGCCAGGTAGGCGATGTCGGGCTGGTGAAACGGGTTCACGCCCGGGCTGTCGATGAAGATGAGGTCGCAGGCGCCGGTCAGTTCGTCGAGGGCGGCCTTCAGCGCCTCCGGCCCGCGGGCCCGCATCAGGTCGATCTCAAGGATGCGGGTGAAGGCGGCGATCTGCTCGACCGCTCCCGCCCGCACGGCGTCGGCGGTCACCACCGCCACCGACCGGCCCTTGATGCGCGAGCGCGCCGCGAGCTTGGCCACGGTCACCGTCTTGCCGGCGCCGGGCGGACCCAGCAGCAGGAACGGACGCGGCGAATTGCGCTCGGGCAGGGGGGCGAAGTTGAAACTGGCGCCGAGGGCCAGGCTGATGGCATCCACCGCGGCGATGGGATAGCCGGGATCGTTGGCCCGGGCCGCCGCCACCAGGGTCTCGATCAGCCGGGCCGGCGTGCCGTGAAAGGCGAAGGCCTCGCGCAGCGCCTCCATGGCGCGGGACTCGTGCTCGCCGGTCAGGGCGTCCTGGATGGCGTCGTCGTCGTCCTGGATCGGCATCTCCAGGGCCGCGGTGATGCGCACGCCCTTGCCACCCGCCCCACGCTGGGTCGAAATGATGATGGCATCGTCGCCAAGCTCGTCGCGAATGAGCTGCATGGCGTCGGCCATCGTGGTGGCGGTGTAGCACTTGATACGCATCGACGGTCAAACGCCTCTCAGAAACTTCTACCCCCTCTCCCCCCTGAAGGGGGGGGAGAGGGCTTATGTCGTTCGTGGCGGCAGTCCATTTTCATCGTCTCAGATCTGCCCCATGGTCTTGATCCGGGCCTTCGGGTGGATTTCGTTCTGCGACATCACCACGGTGATCGGCCGGAAGCGCTCGATGATGGAGCGCACATAGGGCCGGATGCCCGGGCTGGTCAGCAGCACCGGCGTGTCGCCCTGCATGGCGAAGCGCTCGAAGGTCTGGCGCACCTTGCCGATGAAGTCCTGCAGCAGCGACGGCTGCATGGAAAGCTGCTTCTCGTCGCCGGCGCCGTGCAGGGCCTCGGCGAAGGCCTGCTCCCACTCGGGCGACAAGGTCACCAGTTGCACGAAGCCGGTCGCTCCGGTGTTGGAGTCGGAAATCTGCCGCGCCAGGCGGGCGCGCACGTGCTCGGTGATCAGGGTGATGCTGCGGGTCAGGCCGGTCGCCTCGGAGATGCCTTCCAGGATGGTGGGCAGGTCGCGGATCGACACCCGCTCCAGCAGCAGGTTCTGCAAGACGCGCTGGATGCCGCCGACGGTGATATGGGTGGGCACGAGGTCGGCGATCAGCTTCTGGTGCTCCTTGTCCAACTCGTCGAGAAGCTTCTGCGTCTCGACGAAGGACAGGAGTTCGGCCATGTTGTCGCGCACCACCTCGGTCAGGTGGGTGGTGACCACGGTGGGCGGATCGACCACGGTATAGCCGCGGAACAGGGCCTCCTCGCGGGCCGCCGCGTCGATCCACAGGGCCGGCAGCCCGAAGGTGGGCTCGCGGGTCCGCTCGCCGGGAAGGGTTATCTCCTCGCCGCGGGGGTCCATGACCAGCAGCATGGTGGGACGAAGGTCGCCGCGGCCGGCCTCCACCTCCTTGACGTAGATGACATAGGCGTTGGCGGCCAGCTGCATGTTGTCCTGGATGCGCACCGACGGCATGACGAACCCGGCCTCGATGGCCAGCGCGCGGCGCAGCGACTTGATCTGGTCGGTCAGGCGCTGTCCCTTCGGGGTGTTGATCAGGGACAAAAGCCCGTACCCAAGCTCGAGCCGCAGCAGGTCCACCTTGAGGGCGCTGGAAATCGGCTCCTCGGCGACGGGAGGCGGTGCCGCGGCGGCGACCTCCGCCGCCACCCTGGCCCGCGTCAGCTTGGCCTCGTTATCGCGGTCGATGAAATAGGCGGCGCCCCCGGTCATCACCCCCAGCACCAGGAACGGCAGCATCGGCACGCCCGGTACCAGGGCGAGGCCCACCGTCAGCAGGGAACTCATGCCGAGCGCCTTCGGGTAGGCGCTCAACTGACCGAACAGGGCCTCGTTGGCGCTTTCCGTCAGGCCGCCCTTCGACACCATGAGGCCGGCGGCCACCGAAACGATCAGGGCCGGAATCTGCGACACCAGGCCGTCGCCGACGGTCAGGCGGGTGAAGGTATCGGCCGCCTTGTCGAACGGCATTCCCTGCTGGGCCATGCCGATGATCATGCCGCCGATGACATTGATGAAGGTGATCAGGATGCCGGCGATGGCGTCGCCGCGGACGAACTTGGAGGCGCCGTCCATGGCGCCGAAGAAGTCGGCTTCCTTCTGCAGGTCCTGGCGTCGCTTCTTGGCGTCGGTTTCGGTGATGATGCCGGCGGACAGGTCGGCGTCGATGGCCATCTGCCGGCCCGGCAGGCCGTCCAGGGTGAAGCGGGCCGCGACCTCGGCGATGCGGGTCGAGCCCTTGGTGATGACGACGAAGTTCACCATCACCAGGATGGCGAACACGATGACGCCGATGACGAAGTTGCCGCCCATGATGAAGCCGCCGAAGGCCTCGATGACCTTGCCGGCGGCGTCGGTGCCCTCGTGCCCATGGGTCAGGATGAGGCGGGTCGACGCCAGGTTGAGTGCCAGCCGCAGCATGGTCGACAGCAGCAGCACCATGGGGAACGAGTTGAACTCCACCGCCTTGGTGATGAAGATCCCCGTCATCAGGATCAGCACGGAAAAGGTCAGCGACAGCGCCAGCAGGAGATCGAGGGTCCAGCCCGGCATGGGCAGGATCAGCACGACCAGGATCGTCACCAGGATCAGGGCGAAGGTGATGTCACCCCGGCGCGCCGCCTTGGCGAGCCGGTTCAGAAACTCCATGCCTCCACCGCCGGCCGCGGCGCCGGGGGCGCCGGCCATCAGGCTGGCCGTCTGAAGCTGTCCTCCCGTATCCTCTGCCATGATCGGTCCTTAGAACCTGAAACTGAACTCGAAGCCTATCCTCCCTCTCCCCCTCGAGGGGGAGAGGGCCGGGGTGAGGGGGTGGGGCAGGCGGCA
>JAMOBE010000144.1:0-6325 GCA_039908285.1 Alphaproteobacteria bacterium | reverse complement strand
GGGCTCCGCCCCTCTGCCCCCCGCTGGGGGGCATTCACCCCGGCGCTCACCAGGATCATGATCTGGGAACGCCACCAACCGGTTACAAACCAGCACGCCAAGAAGGAAATTCAACTAATAGGCGGTGGTTTGGCCGGCCGGCGAGAGGAGCGATTCCATTCCCGGCGTCGAGGAGGCATATTGAGAAGGCACAGGCGCTGTTCCGTGGTGTCGGCGAGGACCCGGTGCATGCCGAGGACCGGCGGCGGCTGCGCACCATGACCGGGCGTCCCACCAGGAGCGCGTGCGGCCTGAATTCATCAAGGTGACTGTCATGCTCGAGCTTTTCACGCGGTTGGCGGACTGGACGACGTTCGACCTGCTCGGGCTCGCCCAGGGCGGCAAGGCCGCCGACGCCGTGCATTTCTTCGTCGAGGACACGACCAAGATCTTTTTTCTGCTGGTCGCCATCGTCTTTATCATGGGCCTGTTCCGAACGATGATCTCGCCGGAAAAGGTTCGGAGCACGATTGAAGGCAAGTCGCGTGGCGTGGGTTATCTGCTGGCCGTTATCCTCGGCGCAGTCACCCCCTTCTGTTCGTGTTCCTCGGTACCACTGTTCATCGGCTTTCTCGAGGGGGGCATCCCCGTCGGCGTGACCATGGCCTTCCTCATCACATCGCCACTGGTGAACGAGGTCGCCGTCGTCATTCTCGCGTCGATCATGGGATGGAAGATGACGGCGGTGTACGTGGCGGTCGGCATGGGGGTCGGCATCCTCGGCGGCATCATCATCGACCGCTTCCACATGGAACGCCATGTCGAGGACTATGTCTGGAAGATCCGCATGGGCGCCGTCGCCCAAGGGGATATCGACAATTCGCCGCGAGGACGCGTGCGCTATGCCTGGGGCGAGGTCCGCGACATCGTCGGGCGGATCTGGCTGTATGTCATCATCGGCATCGGCATCGGTTCCGCGCTGCACGGCTATGTTCCCCAGGAACTATTCGCCCGCTATGCATCCGCCGACAACCCCTTCGCCGTTCCGGTGGCCGTCCTCATGGGATTGCCGCTCTACTCCAACGCGACGGGCATCATCCCCGTGGCCGAAGCGCTGATCGCCAAGGGCGTGCCCATCGGCACCGTGATCGCCTTCATGATGAGCGTGGTGGCCATCTCACCGCCGGAGTTCATCATGCTGCGCAAGGTGCTCAAGGTTCCGATGCTGGTGTTCTTCGGCACCTTCCTCGCCGTCGCCTTCATCGCGGTCGGTTACCTGCTCAACGCCCTTTTCACCTGAAGGAGGATGCCATGAAATCGTTCAAGGTGCTCGGTTCCGGCTGCCGGAACTGCGTCAATACCGCCAAGCTGATCGAGGACAAGGCCAAGGCGCTGGGGGTCGAAATCGAGATCGAGAAGGTCACCGACATGGCCGCCATCCTGGGCCATGGCGTGATGAGCACGCCGGGCGTGGTGATGGACGGCAAGGTGGTCCACGCGGGCGGCGTGCCGCAGCCGGACAAGGTCGAGACTTGGCTGCGGTCGTGACCTGAATTTTGTCAAGGTTTGCGGGCCGCGATGGTGGCGGAGGCGACGTGGTTCTCGACGCCGCTACCGGGCGCCCAGTCCTTGATCAAGTCGCGGCTTTCCGGCTTCACCTCGATGCAGATGTCGATGAAGCCCGCTGCCGCGAGCCAGGCTTCGATATCCTGCACCGAGGCGGCGCCAGCGACGCAGCCGCACAGCAGATGCGGATCGCGGGCGAGTGCATCGGGCAGCGGTGCGAGACTCACCACGTCGGAGACCGCCAGCCGGCCGCCCGGCTTCAGGACCCGGAACGCCTCCCGGAAAACGGCCGGCTTGTCCGGCGAGAGGTTGACGACGCAGTTGGAGATGATGACGTCGGCGGTAGCATCGGCGATGGGCAAGTGCTCGATCTCGCCCAGGCGAAACTCGACGTTGGCGAGGCCGACCTTGGTGGCGTTGGCGCGTGCCTTCGCCAACATCTCGTGGGTCATGTCCACCCCGATCACCCGGCCAGCCTCTCCGACCTGGCGGGCGGCGAGGAAGGCGTCGAAACCGGCGCCGCTGCCGAGGTCGACCACCACTTCACCCGGTTTCATGTCGGCGATGGCCGACGGGTTGCCACAGCCGAGGCCGAGATTGGCGCCGTCGGGCGTTACCGCCAACTGGTCGTCGGAATAGCCCATGCGCCGCGCCATGTCCTCGGCCGACGGCGTCGGTGAAGAAGGTCCGCAGCAGGCCGATGACGAGGGGGCGCAGCAACCGGAATTGCCTCCTTCGGCGGCGATGGCGCCGTAGCTCTTGCGCACCAGATCTTTGATGGCGGTCTTGTCCATGGTTTCCTCCTTCACGCCCGCGCCTCGTACCAACCCTTCGTGCGATTAACGATCCGCACCACCGAGAGCATCACCGGCACCTCGATCAGAACCCCCACCACGGTGGCCAACGCCGCGCCCGACTGGAAGCCGAACAGACTGATGGCGGCAGCAACCGCCAGTTCAAAGAAATTGCTGGCGCCGATCAGGGCTGACGGCCCGGCGACGCCATGCGGCACGCCGAGCCGGCGGTTCAGCAGATAAGCGAGCCCCGAATTGAAATAGACCTGAATCAGGATCGGCACCGCCAATAGGCCGATTACCAGCGGCTGGGCGATGATCTGCTCGCCCTGGAAGCCGAACAGCAGCACAAGCGTCGCCAGCAGCGCCGACAGGGACAGCGGGCCCAGCACCTTCAGCGTCCGGGACAGCGCCTCGGGACCCGAGGCCAACAGCATCCGCCGCCACCCCTGCGCCACCAGCACCGGCACTACGATGTAGAGTACCACCGACAGGAACAGCGTCTGCCATGGCACCGTGATCGACGACAGGCCCAGCAGCAGGCCGACGATGGGGGCGAAGGCGAACACCATGATGATGTCGTTCAAGGCTACCTGGGACAGGGTGAAGTGCGGCTCGCCATCGCACAGGTTCGACCACACGAACACCATCGCCGTGCACGGCGCGGCGGCCAGCAGGATCAGGCCGGCGACGTAAGAATCGATCTGTTCGACGGGCAGGTAGGGACGGAACAGGGTCGAGACGAACACCCAGGCCAGCAACGCCATCGAGAACGGCTTGACCGCCCAGTTGACGAACAGGGTGACGCCGATGCCGCGCCATTGCTCGCCGACCTGTCGCAAGGCGCCGAAGTCGATCTTCAGCAGCATGGGGATGATCATCAGCCAGATCAGCCCCGCCACCGGCAGGTTCACCTGTGCGATCTCCATCCGGCCGATGGCCTGGAACGGCCCAGGCATCACATGGCCGAGGGCGACCCCGGCCACGATGCACAGGGCCACCCACAGGGTCAGAAAGCGCTCGAAGAGTCCCATCGGCGGCCGTGAGGCCACCTCGCACGCGACGGACATGTCACACCTCCGCGGCCCGCTCCGGGCCAAGTTCGACCAGCCGGCGCACCTTGGCCTCGATCAGGGCGTAGATGCGGCGGAACTCGGCCAGGCGCTCCTCGTGCGTCCCGGTGGCGGCGGCCGGATCGGGAAAGCCGATGTGGACCTTGGACGGATGCCCCGGCCACGCCGGACACACCTCGCCGGCAGCGTTGTCGCAGACCGTGATCACCAGATCCATTTTCGGGGCATCAGGGGCGGCGAACTCGTCCCAGGATTTCGAGCGCAGGCCCTCCACCGCATGGCCCTTCTCGCGCAGCACCTCGATGGAAAGCGGGTTCACCTGACCGGTCGGATGGCTGCCGGCGCTGTAGGCCTTGAAGCGTCCTTTGCCGAGGTCGTTCACCAGAACCTCGGCCATGATGCTGCGCGCCGAATTGCCGGTGCAGAGGAACAGCACGTTGTAGACTCTATCCATACGAAGCCTCCAGTTCGGTCGGCGGACAGCACAGCTCGGGCCGGCCCCCGCAGCAGTTCTCGGTCAGGAAGCCGAGGAGCGCCGTCATCGTCGCAAAGTCGGCGCTGTAGATGAGCGAACGCCCGTCGCGCCGCCGTCTGATCAATCCCGCCTGGCGCAAGTGCGACAGGTGGAACGACAAGGTGCTCTCGGTCGCGCCCAGTTTCTCGGCAATCCGCCCGGCCGGCAGCCCCTCCGGCCCGACCGCGACCAGCAGCCGGAACAGACGCAACCTCGTTTCCTGGGCGAGCGCCGCCAGTGCGGCGATGACGTCGTCTTCCTTCATGTTTCCAGAAATATCGAAATTATGGCCGCGCCGCAATCCCAAAATGCGACCCGCTGTCTCCCGCTGGCTGTCCCTCCTCAGAATTCTGTACGCCGCAGAATTCTTGCGCATCGTCACCGGAATGGCGACGCAGTTCACGCTGTATGCTGACAGCGCGCGGCTCTGTCGGAGCCCCGATTCGCGTCGAGTCGGGCCTGGTAAAGCGAGAGGGACGGTGCGAACCGTCGGTACCAAACGAGATTACGTGGCATTTTCTGCCGTTATCCGTTGACTTCGTCCGTCTCACCGGTCGGCAGGTGCTGGGCGAGATCCATGGCGTCATGAAGGAGGCGGAGAACGTCGACGCAAGGCATGTCCTCCGACGAGTCGACGCGGAACAGGATGAAGTGCCGTCCCCTGCGGCCAAGACGGGCGACATGCAGCGTGTGCAGGCCCGGGCCGATGTCGTCCCGCGCCTTGACGCCGATGACCACCGGGCCGGCGGTCAGGGCCGCCAGGGCTTCGGACAAGGCCTCCGCGTAGGCCAGTGCCTGATCAGTTCCGAAGCGCTGGGCCGTCCAGGTGACAATGCCCTCGAAGTCGGCCTCGGCCGTTGCCGACAGGCGGACCGGCCAGAACGTTGGCGCGGTCACCGGGTTTGGCCGACCGCACCCTCGGCCACCCTGGCCAAATGGGCGCGCAGGGCGGTGGCGGTGGCGAAGCTGCGGGAGCGGCCGGCCTCAATGTCATCGAGCCCGACCTGCACGGCTTGCCGCAGGGCGACCAGACGCGCCTCGTCTTCGGCCTCCCGCTGCTCCAGAAGGCGAAGGCCGTCGCGCAGGACCTCGCTGGCATTCTGGTAGCGGCCCGATTGCACGAGCCGCTCGATCATCTCCGTTTGGCGATCCGTCAGCACCACGTTCCGTGTCGGCATTTTATTACCTCCCGCGACCGGCTGTCGTTGGCATATTATGCCAAACAATAGCACCTGACCAGGGTCGTTCACGGCGTCGCCCCCCAGGCCACCCGGCGGCCGTTGACCACCTCGGCGAGGCGCAGGCCTCGGATCTCGGCGAGGCGATCACGGCGCCCGGAGCCGCGACCATTCCGGCCGTGCAACTCGGGCGAATCCTTGACGCGGTCACCGGGGAAGGCATCGCCCGCCCGGATGGCGGCGGCGAAGCGGCTCCGTGGTCGGCGGTCACGCATCCCGGACAGGTGTGGGGAACGGCCGGAACCATCCTGTGGTGGGGCTTTGTCGGAGCCATGCCTGCCGCTCCCCGTCTGCCGTGGACGCGCGCGGAAAGCCAGGCACTTGCCGCCGCCGGCATCCTCGTCGAGCCGCCCGAGGCGGCGATCCTGCGCGAAGCGGAGTCCTGGCGCAATCCGCTGCGCTTCGCCCGTGACCGACTGATCCTGGTGGCTCCGCGCCGGGTCGGCGGCGAGACCGTCCCTCCTCATCCTTTCTGGCACGAACTACGCCCGATGCTGAAGGAGATGAAGGCGCTGGACCAGGTTGTGGTCCCGGCGGCGCGTCTTGCCGCCGGAGAACACCTTGACCTTGCCGGCCGGACCATTGCCCGCGTCGCCGTCACCTGCGTCGATCTACCGGAACCGAGACGTCTGTGGTTGACCCCGGCCGGCACCATCGCCCGCCGCGGCACGGAATCGGTCTCCAGCATCAAGCGGTTGATCGAGTGCCCGTTCGCCTGGACTCTCCAGTACGCGGCCCGTATCCGCCCGGGGCAGGTCAACGCCCTGCCCAACGACGATCAGGTCATCGGCACCCTGGCCCACGCCATCATCGAGCGGCTGCTGACCGATGGCCGGGCCAGAACACCGGACGAGGGGGTGGCCGAGGCGGTGCGCATCCTGGTCCGCCTGATGACCGAGGCCGGCCTGCGGGTGCGCGCCTGCGAGGATGCCAAGACAGAGGGTGGCGGGACGGGATGCGCCGTGGTGGGTCTGGCCTGTCCCGGTCTGCCGTCCTGCCGTCACGTGGTTCATGGTGCGATCGTCCGCTTGAGTGTGCGCCACCTTCCTGAGTGGGCGCGCCTCGACACGCCCGCCTGGGTGGGTGTGCGCCGGACGATACTACCTCAATTTTCCGTGGAGTGGGAGGGGGTGTTGAGGTCGGGGCACGTCGTCATCGTCG
>JAMOBE010000021.1:0-48294 GCA_039908285.1 Alphaproteobacteria bacterium | reverse complement strand
CTTCACTCCCTCTCCCCCTCGAGGGGGAGAGGGCCGGGGTGAGGGGGTGGCCGGCACCATTTTGGGAACTTCACGCCCCCCTCACCCACCCCTCTCCCCCCGGAAGAGGGGGGAGAGGGCTTTTGTTGGTTTCAGTGGCCGGGACGGTCGCCGGTCAGGATTCCCGCCTGCTGGGCGGCCACCACGGCCTGGGTGCGATTGCTGACGCCGAAGGACTTCAGGATCGAGGTGACGTGCAGCTTCACCGTGCCCTCGGCCAGGCCGAGGTCGCGGGCGATTTCCTTGTTGGACTGGCCGACCGCGAGTCGGGACAGCACGTCCATCTGCCGCCGGGTCAGGCTGTGACGCGAGCCCGTCGCGTTCTCCCACGCCGCCGAGCGGCGGGTGAACGGATTCGGGCGATGCCAGTTGGCCAGCATGGCCGGCGGCACATAGGTCCCGCCCGACAGCACCAGCTTGAGCGCTCCCAGCATGACCTTGCCGCTGCAGTCCTTGGGGATGAAGCCCACGGCGCCCTTGGCCAGGGCCTCCTCGATGATCTCGGGGTCGCCGGTGGCCGAGACAACCACCACCGCCACCGACTCGGAGCGGCCCACCAGGTCGTCGATGGCCTGGCGCCAGTCCATGCCCGGCATGTCCAGGTCGAGAAGGACCAGGTCCACCGCGCCGGAGCGTTCGGTCACCAGTTCGAGCGTTCGCTTGAAGTCACCGGACTCCAATACCTCGATGTCGTCGCCGAGGTCCTGAAGCTGGAGCCGCAGTCCTTCCCGGAACAACGCATGATCGTCAGCCACAATCACCAGCATAGTCTGGTCCTTCCGGTTCGTCGTGCGCCATCCCCGGGTGGGGTAAGGCGCTGAAACATCCCAATCCCGCGGACCTGATCCTGTCGCCCCGCATAGGCCGCCAAAACCCCGGTCCCGCTCACGAACGGTGCCTGCCATGACGTTCGCCGCGGGTCCCTCTGTCGAGGCTGCCCCCGGTCGGACCCTGCGGACGTCGCGGACCGGAACGTCCGGTTGCGGCAGCCCTGCTCCTTCTCCTGGTCCGTTTGGCTTCGTACATAGCCTTGTCGGCCGCCCGTATCAACCCCTGCACCGTGTCTGCACCTTCCGGATAGCAGGCTATCCCGATGCTCGCCGCCACCACCGCCCGTCGGCCACTCAGAAGGACCGGCACCGCGATCGAAGCGGCGATCTTCGTCGCGATCTCCACCGCCGCGTCCTGGTCCTCCAGATCCTCCAGCACGACGATGAACTCGTCGCCGCCGTACCGTGCGACCAGATCGCTGGCTCGGGTGCACCGCTGCAGGCGTCGTGCGATCTCGGCGAGCAGCATGTCCCCCGCTTCGTGACCGAGACTGTCGTTGACCGGCTTGAAATTGTCCAGGTCGATAAACAGCACCGCCAATTTTTCCCGCCGACGTCGCGCCCGTGCCACAGCTTTCCCGAGGTAATCCGTGAAGTAATGACGGTTGGCCAGTCCGGTCAGGCTGTCGTAATGGGCGAGATGGGCCAGCCGCCTATAGTCTGCCTTCAGCGCCGTGGTTTCGGGAGACTCGCAAGCGTCCCGCAGGGTCAGCGCCACCAGACCACAATCGTAGGGAGAGATGGGCGCCAGGGTCAGATCCTGTTCGCCGAGGACGGTGTCGAGGCGGAGCCGGCGGATCGCTCCCGGACGAAGGTCCGCGCACGCCGCCACCAGGGTCGATGGCTGGATACCGCTCAGGGCATCGAATCGGCTCCCCCGCATGGTCACGACCGTCCGCCCGAACAGACTCGCGGCCTTCGCGTTGGCGTCGACCACCCGGCACGACTCGGTATCGACGAGAACGTGGGCCTCGCCACAGGTGGCGAAGGCTTGCCGATAGGCGTCGAGGGGGGACACCTCGACACACAGCGCGAATCCGCAGAGGCCGCCGCCGCCGCGCAGGGCGCTGACCGTCAGGACGTGCCCCCTCGCCATCCGGGTGGCCATGCCGGAGTCGGACAAGGCCGCCTGCCCCATGAGATCGTCCAGACTCGAGCCGTCTTCCGCGTCCGGAAACAGGGCCGAGCCGTGGACGCCGACAACCTCGTCCGCCGAACGCCCGGTCATCCGCTCGGCGGCGGCTGTCCAGTTCGTCACCCGTCCACAGGCGTCGAGAACCATCACCGCCCTGTCGGCCGTGACCGCATCCGATGCCTCGTGGTCGGTCCACCCGGTGTTTGTCATCGGCACTCCATTTGCCCGAGTCGCCCCCCGGTTCCCCTCGCTGTCCGGCAAACGCCCGAGCGGGGGAATTCGGTCAAAACCCTAACAGGTGGGTGACGCAAGTTCATGCTGTTCGCGCGCCATATTCGGCGGGAAGGGCATCCGCAGGCATGACCAACGTCCAGGGCGGAACGGATGGATTTCTCTATGCGTTGGACCTTGGCTCAGGAGTTCGGCGGCCGGTCATAACGCCGATGCGCGTTATGTCATCGGGAGGAACCATGGTTAAGTGGGCGGGATTTCGCAGGGAGGGGTCGATGCGGGTGCTTTCCGATCTATACAACACGCGTCAGAAACTCGTCGAAAGGTTCATCGCCCTGGCGAAGGATTCCGAGGACGAGAAAGCCGACAGGGTCTTCGACATGATCATGGAGGTCGAGGAGGAGATTTCGCGAACCCCCGTGGAGACGATCGAGGACGCGACAATGAAGCTGCTGTTTCTCCGGGACCACTTCGATGAATACATGGCGGATTTCCATCGCGAGGCTTTCGACGACATCATAAGCCTGATGAACATCCTTTCCGCCGAACGGGTGGCACGGGCGTGACGTCGCACATCGGGTCAGGGATACGAATCTTTTGGGTTGCGGCTCCGCCGCGATAGGGGAGATCCCGGCCTGGCCGGACGGCCGGCATGGCGTGGACGATGTCCAGACGTCCACGATCGCCTCCAGGGGTGACGACGGCCGCGGCGTTTGCGCCGACGATGGCCGTGTCCGGGGAGACGGGTTCTTCCTCGTGACCGCCGGCCATACGGCCGGAGCGACGTGGCGGACCCGGGCGGACCTGGAGGATAGGAAGCCGACATGACGCATTCGCACCGCCTCCGCCCGCGGATCGGGCAGCACGGGCTGGCGATCGTCGCGCTCGCGGGCATGACGCTGCTGTTGTGCACCGTTTTCGACGCCGCGGGGTATTCCGGCATCCATGTTGCCCTGATGGACAACCATTCGGCAGACGAGTCTCTCGAAAGAACCTGGGCTCGTGCGCTGCTGATTCATCCCAGTCTGCGTTGATCTGGATGCGGGCCGGCTGAATGGGAGATGAAGATGCAGGGCAACGCATCAACCGTGCTTCTCGACACCATGTTCCACGAGGCACTGACTCTGACCCGGGAGGTGCAGCACTACATCGCCAGCACGGCACCCGGAGACCGGGCTTCCCTCGACACGACCGCCCGGATGACGATGGCCTCGGAAATCACGCGTCTGACCCGCCGTCTGACGGTGGCGGTGGTGTGGCTTCGTCTGCAGCGGTCGGTCCAGAACGGCGAAATGTCCCACGACGACATCTGCGCCCGCTTCCCGCCGCTGTGCGACAATCTCGTCTGTCTTGACGATGCCAGCGGCAATCAGGCCCTGCCAGCCCGGCTGCGCAGCCTGCTGCGGCGCAGCCTGCAGGTCTATCAGCGGATCTCCCGGCTGGACCGGCGCATGCGCGACCGGGCCGGAGCGGGCGAATCGGTGGCACAGCCCATCCCCGACATGCCCGGGGTCCACACCTTGCACACCGACATCCGCGGCCGCGCCCCCTGCTCGCCGGTGTGAGCGTATAAGGGGACCCGGACCGCGGACGCGGCGTGGATGAGCGGATGATCAGATCCCGTAGGCGGCCGCCATGTCGGGGTCCTTCTTCGCCACCAGCTTCGCAAGGTCGTAGATCACCTTGGCCTGCTTCCAGGTGGCGTCATCCTGCATCTTGCCGTCGATCATGACGGCGCCGGTGCCATCGGGCATGGCGTCGAGGATGCGCTTGGCGAACTTGACCTCGTTGACGTCGGGGCTGAACACCTTCTTGGCGATGGTGATCTGGTCGGGATGCAGCGACCATGCGCCGACGCAGCCCATCAGGAAGGCGTTGCGGAACTGGGCCTCGCACGCGGCACCGTCGGAGAAGTCGCCGAACGGGCCATAGAACGCCTTGATGCCGGCGGAGAGACAGGCGTCAACCATCTTGGCGACGGTGTAGTGCCAGAGGTCCTGCTGGAACAGGGTGCGGGTGTCCTTGCCCTCGGCCTTGTCCTCCAGCACGCCATAGAACGGGTGACCGCCGCCGACGCGGGTGGTCTTCATGCCGCGCGAGGCGGCAAGATCGGCGGGCCCGAGGCTCATGCCGTGCATGCGCGGGCTCGCCGTGGCGATGGCGTCCACGTTCTTCACGCCCTGGGCGGTTTCGAGGATGGCGTGGATCAGGATCGGCTTCTTGACGTTGTGCCGGGCCTCGAGCTGGGCCAGGAGCTGGTCCAGATAGTGGATGTCCCACGGCCCCTCGACCTTGGGCAGCATCATCACGTCCAGCTTGTCGCCGATGCTGGCGACGATCTGGGTGATGTCGTCCAGCACCCACGGGCTGTTGAGGCAGTTGACCCGCGTCCACAGGCCGGTGTCGCCGAAGTCGGTGGCCTTCGCCACCTCGATGAAGCCGGCGCGGGCCGCTTCCTTGGCGTCGGCCGGGATGGCGTCCTCGAGGTTGCCGAGCAGAACGTCGACCTGCTTCACCATGCTCGGCACCTTGGCCCGCATCTTGTCATTGTGAGGCGGGAAGAAGTGGATCATGCGCTCGGCACGGACGGGCAGTTCGCGCAGGGGCATCGGGGCGCCGATGGCCAGCGGCTTGTAGAAATTGGCGGGAAGCTTCATGTTTCCTCCTGTTGGTCCTGTATTAGGATGGTTGAATTTTTTGAAAATGGCGGTCGCGTCATGTCTTCGAGGCGGCGACCAGTTCGGACTTGCGCACGATGACCTCCGACTGCCTGATGGAGGCGATGTCGATCATCTTGCCGTCGAGCTGCACGGCGCCGCTCCCGTCGCGCTCCGCCTGGGCCATGGCGTCGAGGATGCGCCGCGCCTGGGCCACCTCCTTTTCCGAGGGGCTGAACAGGTCGTTGGCGAAGGCGATCTGGCTCGGGTGGATCACCATCTTGCCCTCGCAGCCGAGCGACGCGGCGCGGCGGGTGGCGGCCAGGTACCCCTGCTCGTCCTTGAAGTCGCCGAACGGCCCATCGACCGGGCGCAGGCCATTGGCCCGCGCCGCCACCACCATGCGCGCCAGGGCGTAATGCCACATGTCGCCCCAGTGGGCGTCGCGGCTGCCGTCCTCGCGCGGGTCGGTCAGCATGAGATAGTCGGGATTGGCCCCGCCGATGCGGGTGGTGCGCGCCCGGGTCGAGGCGGCATAGTCGGCGGTGCCGAGCAGCATGGACTCGTTGCGCCGCGAGGCGGCGGCGATGGCATGGATGTTCTGCATGCCAAGGGCGGTCTCGATCAGCAGTTCGAAGCCGATTCGCTTTTTGATGCCCTTCGCCTGCTCGATCTGGGTCACCAGCATGTCGACGGCGTAGATGTCGGCGGCGGTGCCGCACTTTGGGATCATGATCAGATCGAGCTTGTGGCCGGCCTGCTCCACCACGTCCACCACGTCGCGGTACATGTACGGCGTGTCGAGGCCATTGATGCGGATGGAAATGGTCTTGCCGCCGAAATCGAGGGAGTTCAGGGCGTCGATGATGTTCTTGCGCGCCTGGGGCTTCTGGTCGGGCGCGACCGAGTCCTCGAGATCGAAGAAGATGACGTCGGCGGCGCTCGACGGTGCCTTTTCGATGAACTTGACGTTCGAGCCGGGAACGGCCAGCTCGGAGCGGTTCAGCCGAGGCGTCGTCTCCTCGACGATGGTGAAACTCATGACGTTTATCCCCCGAATGTGTTCGGATCCCCCGAATGTGTTCGGATCCCCCGAATGTGTTCGTCTCTTTGGCCGCGGCGTCGTTCGTTGCGGCCGATCGGGCCGAACTCTACCGTCCGGGACGGCGTCCGTGAAGAGGGCACTTCCAATAACCTGCACCCTCTCCCCCTCTCCGGGGGGAGGGGGCTTTTTAGAAGTGCCCTGGAGGCAATCCCGCGAAGCTTTACCTTGGCGCGTGGTTGAGCCATAGTCGCGCCGGGACGACATCCGTGACGGAGACGGGATCATGACCATCGGCACACGCCTGTACACCTGGCTCAAGGGCGAGCTGGTGGGGGCCGACCAGTTCGGCAATCGCTATTTTCGCGGGCCGGTCCGCCAGCCCAGCGGGCGAGAACGGCGCTGGGTGCTGTACAAGGGCCGGTCGGAGGCGTCGAAGGTGCCCGCCGAGTGGCATGCCTGGCTCCACCATCTCGCGCCAAAGCCCCTGGACGCCAGCCGGCGGCCCTGGCGGCAGGAGCACATCCCGAACCTCAGCGGAACCGAGAATCGCTATCTGCCGGCGGGCCACGACGATCTGGGTGGGCGCAGGGACAAGGCAACCGGGGATTACGAGGCATGGCGACCGAGCTGACCTCCCCTCTGTCTGGCCCTCTGCCTGGCCGAGTCGCGGGTGGGTGGCCATCATGAATGCCGACCGGAAGGAGACCCTCATCGGCGCCCTGGTGGCCGGCATCGGGATCGTGTTCCTGGTTACCGCCTATGGCAGCGGTGCGGACCATGACTATGGCGGGGTGGAGAACGGGTACGACGTGACGGCGGTGTTCAACCGCACCGATGGACTGAGCGTCGGCAGCGACGTCCGGCTGGCGGGGATGTCGGTGGGCAAGGTATCCCACGCCGTCCTGAGCCAGGACTACCGCTCGCAGTTGACGTTGCATGTCCGGGGTGACGTCCGGCTTCCCTCCGACACCGCCGCCCTGATCCACTCGGATGGTCTGCTGGGCGCCAAGTACGTCGAGCTTGAACCGGGCGGGGCCGAGGAAACGCTGAAACCCAGCAGTCAGATCCGCTTCACGCAGGACTCCATCGTGGTCGAGGACCTTTTGACGAAGATCGTGGCCGAGGCCAGGTCCAAGCGTGGCCGGACCGCCCCGGCTGCCGAGGTTCCGGACCCGGGGGCGACGGCGGAACCGAAACTATGACCACTATGACGCCGTCGGCCGGTCTGTCGGCGCGCGGCGAGGGGAAAGGCATGGGCAGGAATCCCGTCGAGACGATCATGGGCGCGGTGGTGGTGCTGACGGCCGCCTTCTTCCTGGCGTTCGCCTACTCGAACTCCAGCGTGAAGCCGATCCAGGGCTATCCGGTCAGCGCCGCGTTCTCCCGGGTGGGCGGCCTGCAGACCGGCAGCGACGTCAGGATCTCGGGAATCAAGATCGGCACCGTCACCGCCCAGACGCTCGACCCGCAGACCTATCAGGCCGTGGTGCGCATGAACATCGCCGCTCAGGTGGCGCTACCGCGGGACACGGTGGCCTCCATCGCCAGCGAGGGCCTGCTGGGCGGCAAGTATATCAAGCTGGAGCCGGGCATGTCGCCGGAGCGGCTCTCCGAGGGCGGCGCCATCTCCAAGACCCGCGACTACAAGTCGCTGGAGGAGACCGTCAGCGAACTCATCTTCCTCGCCACCCAGGATAACAATGCCGGTGCCCATTCTGGTACGGGTGCCAGCCCCAAGTAGCCAACTCTTGTCCGGAATGATGCCACCGTGAAAGCCCGTTCGGCGGTTTCCGCCATCCTGCTTCTCGCTCTGCTCCCGGGGGCGGCGGCCCGGGCCACCGAGATTCATGCCGACGTGGCGGTGATGCGCTGGATCGACAAGGTCGTGGCGCGGGTCAGCACCGTCGATGCGCCCGTGGGCGAGACGGTGCAGGTCGGGACCCTCAGGATCATCGTCCGCGCCTGCGTCACTCGTCCGCCCGAGGAGACTCCGGAAAGCGCCGCCTTCCTCGACGTGTCGGAGGCCAAGCCGGGCGAGCCCCTGGCCGAGGTGTTCCGCGGCTGGATGTTCGCCTCGAGCCCCGGCCTGTCGGCGCTGGAGCACCCGGTCTACGACCTTTGGTTGATCGAGTGCCGCAACGCCTCGACGACCGGCTCGTCCAGTTCACCGATGAACCTGACCCGCTGATCCATGGCCGCGTCCAGACGGTTCAGGTATTCCTGACGGGGGATCTCCACCGCCCCGAACTGGCTTAGATGGTCGGTGATGAACTGGGTGTCGAGCAGGGTGAAGCCCGAGCACCGCAGCCGCGCCACCAGGTGGCACAGCGCCACCTTCGAGGCGTTGGTCTCCCGCGAGAACATGCTCTCGCCGAAGAACGCCGCCCCAAGCGCCACCCCATAGAGCCCACCCACCAGCCGTCCCTCCCGCCAGGTTTCGACGCTGTGGGCGTGGCCGCGGCGGTGCAGTTCGACGAACAGGCGATGGATCTCGGTGTTGATCCATGTCTCGTGCCGGTGCGGCCGGGGCTCGGCGCAGCAGCGCACCACGGCGTCGAAATCGCTGTTGCAGCGGACGTCGAACGGCGACTGGCGCAGGAGTTTCGCCAGCTTCCGCGGCACGTGGAAATCGTCAAGGGGAAGGATGCCGCGGACCTCGGGGTCGATCCAGTAGAGCTGCGGGTCGTCGTGGCTGCGCGCCATCGGGAAGATGCCAGCCGCATAGGCGCGCAAAATCAGTTCCGGCGTCACGGGATACATGGTCGTGGTCTGCCTGATACGGAGTCGGGACTCGTCGGTCCCAATGTCATATCGCATATGGGACGTGCCAGGTCGACGTCATCCTCCGTTGATGGTACGGCTGGGGGAGCCCCTATTTCGTCACGAACCTGAACCCACTCCCTCTTCCGCGCCGTCCATGCCATGGGTGAGCCGTGCATCAAGGGCGTCCTGCCACATCTTCAGGCTTTACCAGGAAGTTGCACCGAGCCGTCGGCCAGCAACGGCCAGAACGGGTTGAAGGAGACTTCCCAGGCATGGCCATCGAGATCGGCGAAGTAGCCGCCGTGGCCGCCCCAGAAGGTATCGGCGGCGGGCTTGATGATCGTTCCGCCGGCGGCCGCCGCCGAGGCCAGGACGGCGCACGCCTCCTCGCGACTGCGGGTGTTGTAGCCCAGGGTGAGGCCGGCGAAACCACGGGCCGGGGTGCCGTCGGCCCCCATATCTTCGGCAAGCGCCGAGCGCGGGTAGAGCGCCAGAACCATGCCGCCCACCTGGTAGAAGGTGACGCCATCCTGACTGGCCGGCGAGGCCGTCCAGCCGAGCCCGGCCTCATAGAACCGCCGCGACCGCTCAAGGTCGGCGACGCCGAGGGTCACGATGCTGAGACGCTGTTCCATGGGCTGCCTACTGACCGGGAGAGCGGGTGATGGTCCGGATCGGACCGCGCGGGTTGCCGGACATGGCGGCGATCTTGAGATCCTGAGCCTCCATCATCGCCTTGGCCGGGGCGTCGCCATCCAGTCCCTGCAACTCGGCGCTGGCGATCTTGCGATTTGAGCTGCGGGTGCCATCTTCATAGACGATGTCGAAATACACGTAGGCGGTGTTGGTCGGCTTTTTGCGGGCCATGGCCGTGCCTCCTCTATTTCCAAGGTGCGATTGATAGGGCCTGGCGTCAACTCCGCAAAGGCCAATTTCCGATGTGATGTGCCAGTGGGTCAAACTCACACAAAATTCGTGGAAATTAGCCACACGATAGACTACCATCCCGATGTATGTAGAAGATGCATTGGTGTGTGTCGGTGCTGATCATCCCTTATCTGGTGTAGGTTTGCATGAAGACGCTCTTGGCTGTCCTGTTTGGAGCCATTCTGGGAGTCCTGCAGCCTGCCTCCGCCATGGGGGACGACCTGACCTGGGTCGGATGCGGCGTTTCCAAGAAGGCCTTCATGTCGGCCCTGGCCAAGGCCTATGAGGCGAAGACGGGGGTTGGGATCTCCCTGTCGGGGGGAGGCGCCACCAGGGGCATTCGCGCCCCCGCCGCCGGCGAAAGCGACATGGGGGGCAGTTGCCGCCATCTGATCGACGCCCCGGAGGAAAAGAACGCCAGGCTGGTTCCGGTGGGCTGGGACGCCCTGGTCGCCATCACCCACCCATCCAACCCGATCAGGGACATCTCGCTCGCCCAACTCACGTCAGTGTTCACCGGAATCATCGTGAACTGGAGGGATCTGGGCGGTCCGGACAAGCCCATCAAGGTCGTGGTGAGGGAGGGAAAAATCTCCGGGGTCGGCCGCATGGCGCGGGAACTGATCTTCAAGGATCCCGACGAGGACTACCCACCCGCGGTGACGACGTTGCCCGAGTCGGGGCCGATCGAAGAGTTGATCGAGCAGGACGAAACCGCAATCGCCCTGACCGGCATCAGCAGCAGCCGCAAGCGCACTCTCAACCTGCTGAGCGTCGATGGCGTGGCTCCCACTTACGAAAACGTGGCCTCGGGTTCGTATCCATTTTTCCGCCCCCTCTACCTGGTGACATCCAAGACACCGTCCGACAAGGTCAAGGACTTCATCAAGTTCGCCACCAGGGACGAGGGGCAGGACATCATCAGGAGTGAAGGCACCGTCACGCTCAAGGACGGCAGCCGACTGTGGCCGAAGTACCGAGAGTCCATGAAGGAAGCCCGGCAGATTGGTAATTATTAAGTGTACGTGACCGCGCGGGGGAGTAGAGTCATTGCGGACTGGGCTATCCGTCAAGTTCAACACGGCCCTGGTGGCCGTGATCACCATCGCCAACCTGGCGCTTCTCATCTTTCTGGCGACCGACCAGCGGACTGCACATGAGTCTCTGGAGAATGATACGCGTGATGCGTTCACTTCGAACATCACCGCCCGCGTCAAGGACATGGAGGCTCAGCAGCTTGTCAAGATGCAGCAGCTTGGCCGCCTGCTGGCCAGGATTGCCCCGTCGTCCATCGCCGTTTTTGACGTCGGCACACTGGAACAGTACGCCGAAACCGCCATCGCCGATCCGGACATCACGGCGGTTCGCTTCGTCGATGCCGATGGCAGGGTGATCGCCGAAGCCTCGGAAGGGGGAGTTTCCAACAACGACACCGATGTCGTGCGTTTTGACATCCGTGACGAGGGCGACAAGATTGGCGCCCTGGAAATGACCTTTTCCAGACAACGGATCGAATCGGAAATCACCTGGGTGGAGGCCGACAGGGACTCATTTCTGGAGCGAATGGGGAAAAGTGCAAATGCCTCGATCCGAGGCATGATCGTCACCCTGATCGCATCGGGAGTGTTCCAGCTTGTGTTGCTCTCTGCTTTCGGATATTTCCTGTTTCGCTGGCTGGTGGACGCCCCGCTTCAGGGTATCGCCACGGCCATGCAGGTCCTGGCCAGGGGCGATACGGACGTCCGGATTCCCAGCCTCGATCGTCGTGACGAGATCGGAGAGATGGCCGAGGCCGTGCGCGTGTTCCAGGAGAACGCGCGGCAGATCGACCGGCTGGACGAAGTCCTGTCCGGCATGGCCGAGAGGCAGCGTGCCGAAGCCATCATGGGGGCCATGGCCGAGGCGGCGCGGCGCTTCCTAGACGCGTCCGACTGGCGTGAGAGTCTCGCCCTGGCCCTGGTTGGCCTTGGTCGTGCCGTGGAAGCCGACCGGGCGAGCGCCTTTGCCCTGTGTCGCCAGGGGGACACCCACAGGCTGGAAATGCTGCACGAATGGGTGAGGGATGGCGACGCCCCGCCATTGAAGGAGGGCGGCTTTTCGCTGGAGGAGTCCGGTCTGCAGCGCTGGGGGAACGAGTTCCGCGCCGGGCGGACGATCCATGCCCTGGTGCGCGATCTGCCGAATGACGAGCGTCGGTATCTGCTCGGGCGGGATGTGCGATCCCTCATCGTCGTGCCCATGTTCGTCGAACAGGAGTGGTGGGGCATCGTCTGCTTCGCCGACACCCGGCGCGAGCGGGAATGGCTGGCCTCGGAAGTCGACCTTTTGACGGCGGCGGCCGGCACCCTTGCCGCCGCGATCCACCGTCATGACGTGGAACAGGCGCTCCATGCCGCCAAGGACGAGGCCGAGAGGGCCAATCGCACCAAGTCCGAATTCGTCGCCACCATGAGCCATGAGATCCGCACGCCGATGAATGCGGTCATCGGCATGCACTACCTGCTCCAGCAGACCGACTTGTCCGACAAGCAGCGGGACTATGTGCAGAAGGCTGAGAACGCCGCCCATTCCCTCCTGGTGGTCATCAACGACATCCTCGACTTCTCCAAGATCGAGGCCGGCAAGATCGAGATCGAGGCGATAGACTTCCAGATGACGGACGTGTTCGAGCGCCTGTCCGATGTCGTCTCCGGAGTCGCCCGCAAGAAGAACATCGAACTGGTCTTCATGTTGCCAAAAGGCGCCCCAGAAAATCTTGTGGGTGATCCGTCCAGACTTGGACAGGTCCTGCTCAATCTCGCCAACAACGCCATCAAGTTCACCGACGAGGGCTCGATCGTCGTTACCAGCGAACTGGTTGCGCGCTCTGATAGTGACGTGGAATTTCGCTTCTCCGTGCGTGATTCCGGCATCGGCATCACGCCCGACCAGATGAAACGGCTGTTCACGGCCTTTACCCAGGCCGACGCCACCACGACGCGCAAATATGGCGGCACCGGCCTCGGCCTGACCATCAGCAAGCGACTCGTCGAGCTGATGGGGGGCGCCATCGGTGCCACCAGCGAACCCGGCAAGGGCAGCGAGTTCTTCTTTACCGCCCGATTCGGCCATCGTCCCGCAGCGGAGCCGCGGCAGGCAGCGTCTCAGGCCGTCGATGGCATGCGCGCCATGGTGGTTGACGACCTCCACGAGGCACGCGAGTCCCTCGGCGAAATGCTGAAGTCGTTCGGCGTCAAGGTGACGACCGCCCACAGCGGCAAGGCGGCACTGGCCGAACTGGCCAGGGCGGCCGAGGTCGGGGAGCCGCCCTACGACCTGGTCCTGTTGGACTGGAAGATGCCGGAAATGGACGGCACCGAGGCGGCCGCCCATATCCGCGACCGGTCCCAGGAGGGCACGACGCCGATCGTCGTCATGGTCACGGGGTACAGCTACGACGATGTCGTGCGCGAGACGAAAGATGTCGGCCTGGATGGCATCCTGGTCAAGCCGGTCACACCGTCGTCCCTCCTCAACACGATCGTTCGTTCCGTTGAACCCGGAAAAATCGCGCCCTCCAAGCCCGCCGCACACCGCCACCGCGGTCACGGAAACAGGCTGGTCGGGCGCCACATCCTTCTGGCCGAGGACAACGAAATCAATCAGGAGGTTGCGGTCACCATCCTCCGCAACGAGGGTGCCGTGATCACCGTGGCGGGCAACGGGGTGGAGGCGGTGGCGGCGGTCGAAAAGCCAGGGGCCGTCTTCGATGCGGTCCTGATGGACCTGCACATGCCGGACATGGACGGCTTCGAGGCGACACGCCGGATTCGCTCCAACCCGACCTTCAACGACCTGCCGATCATCGCCATGACCGCCAGTGCCATGGCGGAAGACCGTCAGCACTGCCTTGAGGTCGGCATGAACGATCACGTGCCAAAGCCCATCGACGTGGAACACGCCCTGGGGACGCTTGCCCGCTGGATGAAGTTCCAATCTGCTGGGGAGACCTCTCCGCCGCCGCCGGTCGCGCCTTTGCCCGTCGAAAAGAAGACGGCTCCTCCGTTGGACCTGCCCGGCTTCAACATCGCGGAGGCCTTGAGCCGCCTGAGTGGCGACGAGGCCCTGCTGCGAAAGCTGTTGCGTTCGTTCGCAACCGGCAATGCCGATGTGACGACCCGCGTCCGCGCCGCAATGGATGAGGGCAATGTGGAGGGGGCCTTCCGGCTGGTCCATGCCGTCAAGGGAACCGCCGGCAACCTTGGCGCCACCCAGTTGTTCAAGGCCGCCGAAGCCCTCCACGCGGCCCTGAAGGCGGGAAAGACCGATGGTTTCGCCGCCCTTTTCGAGGAGTTCCAGCGGCACCTGGGCGACGCCCTTGCCGCCATCGATCGGCTGGAGGCCTCGGCCGCCCCGGTGGACACCGGGGCTCCGGGAGGTGTCGATGAGGCGCAGCGCCAGAAGCTGCTGGAGGATTGCATACAGCTGGTTGAGTTGCTCGACTCCCGCAAGATGAACGCGATCCGACTTGCCGACAACATCAAGGGCTTTCTGCGCAGCGACGGATTCGTTCAGGAGGTCCAAATACTGGAGGCGGCCCTGGCCAAGCTGGACTTCAAGGCTGGTGGCGCCAGCGCCCGAGGCATCGTCGAGAAACTGAAGGAAAGGCGATAATATTACTGTATTACTGACTTTTTCAGGTCAGTAATACAGGGCAATCGGGTGAAGGAAAGTGCATTGGCACTGAAACCGACAAAAGCCCTCTCCCCCTCAGGGGGGAGAGGGTGTGAAGATGGCGGCCCTTGCTCCTTCACCCGATTGCCCTGGCGCGACCCAAGACAACTGTGGACAAACGCGGCCATCTGACGAATGATGCCCCCGGTTCGCAAAAACCACCGGGCACCGTATGCTCAATTTTCGGCCCATTCTGCTTACCGTCGGGATCCTGCTGACGACCCTGGCCCTGGGCATGCTGGTTCCAGCCGCCGTCGACGGATACCTTGGGCATCACGACTGGTCGGTGTTCCTGGCATCGTCGGCGGTGACCATGTTCGCCGGCCTTCTGCTCATCCTCGGCAACCGGGTCAGCGTGCATCGGCTGACCGTGCGGCAGGCGTTCGTCCTCACCACGCTGAGCTGGGTGGCGGTCGTTCTCTTCGCCGCGCTGCCGTTCATCTTTTCCAAGCTTCACCTCAGCGTCACCGATGCCATCTTCGAGTCGGTGTCGGGATTGAGTACCACCGGGGCGACGGTGATCGTCGGGCTGGACAATGCGCCTCCCGGCATTCTGCTGTGGCGGGCGCTGCTCAATGGGCTGGGTGGGGTCGGCATCGTCGTCATGGCCCTCGCGGTGCTGCCGGTGCTGCGCATCGGCGGCATGCAGATCTTCCGCATGGAAAGCTCCGACAAGTCGGAGAAGGCGCTGCCGAAGACGGCCCAGTTGGCGAGCGCCATCGTCGGGGTCTACCTTCTGCTCATCGTCCTGTGCGCGCTCGGACTGTGGTTTGCCGGCATGAGCCTGTTCGACTCCGTCGCCCACGCCATGGCGGCGGTGTCCACCGGTGGCTTCTCGACCAAGGACGCCTCCCTCGGGTTCTACGACAATCCGGTGTACGAGGCGATTCTGGTGGTGTTCATGATCTCCGGCGCCCTGCCGCTGACCTGGTACCTCAGGACCGCGCAGAAGGGATGGCGCGGGGCCAGGGACAGCCAGGTGTCCACGTTCTTCTCCGTCCTCGGCACCTCGATCGCGGTGGTCGCGGTGTGGCGCTGGCTCAGCAGCGACATGTCCTTTTTCGAGTCGCTGCGCCACGCGACCTTCAACGTCACTTCCATCATCGTCGACTGCGGCTTCGTGTCCATCGACTACGGCACGTGGGGTTCTTTTGCCATCGCGGCGTTCATTCTGTTCACTTTCTTCGGTGGCTGTACCGGGTCGACGACGGGATCGATCAAGATATTCCGCTGGCAGATTCTGTTCCGCGCCATCAAGCGCCAGCTCGTCCTGATGTTCCAGCCGCACCGGGTGGTGGATCTGCGCTACAACGGGCAGAGCTATTCCGACGACGTCATCGTGTCGGTGGTCACGTTCGTCTCCGTCTATCTCATCACCTTCGGCTTCCTGACGGTCCTGGTGAGCCTGTTCAATGTCGATCTCCTGACCAGCGCCAGCGCCGTGTCGGCGGCACTGGCCGGTTCGGGTCCGGGACTCGGTCCGATCGTCGGTCCCTCAGGCACCTACCAACCGCTCCCCGACGCGGTGAAGTGGATTCTGTCCTGCGCCATGTTGCTGGGCCGGCTGGAGATTTTCACCATCCTGGTGCTGTTCAATCCGCAGTTCTGGCGGGATTGAGAGGCTGAGGATTAAGAGGCTGGGGCTCGAGGCTGCGCGTCGCGCACAGCCGTTGCGCCACCGCGGGCCTTGGCGTGTCCAGGTGTCCATGTTCATAGGCCACCACCTGCAACCGGCCCTCCGTCACCCGCAGCAGTTCCCCGGGCTCCAGCAGGTGGTCGGGATTGCGCGGGCGGGTGAAGCGCTCGTTGCCGCGGGCGAAGGTCTCGTAGATCAGCAGCCCGCCCGGGGCCACCGCGGCGATCAGGGCGGGGAACAGGGGCCGATGCAGGTAGTTGGTCACCACCACCGCATCGAAGTGCCGCCCGGCGAACGGCCACGGGGCTCCGTCTTCGAGATCGGCCTCGACGATCGCCAGTCCGGGGTGGCCGGCCAGGTCGGCGACGAACGAGGCATCCCGGTCGACGGCGGTGACCCGGTGGCCCCGCTCCAGCAGCAGACGGGTGTGGCGCCCACCGCCGCAGGCCACGTCCAGCACCGTGGCGCCGGCGTCAAGGAGCCCTGAGAACCGCACCACCCACGGCGAGGGGGCGGTCAGTTGCAGATGGATCTCCGGTGGGGGCATGGTCGCTTTGATTCCTTCCTGTCTTGCTCCGGCCGTCAGGACACGGTATGCCCAACAAGGATAGCCGGCATGAACGGGCGTGGGGCCATGATCGTCTTCGACATCGACTGTTCGCAAGGCCATCGTTTCGAGGCGTGGTTCCGGGACGGCGCCACGTTCGACCGGCAGGCGGCCGATGGCGAAGTGACCTGCCCGGTGTGCGGCGACACCCACGTGGCGAAGGCGCCGATGGCCCCCCGCATCGGCCGCAGAACCTCATCGGCCGGCGAGGAGCGGCAGGCGGCGCTGGCGGCGGCGGTCAAGGAGACTCTGGGCGAGCTGCGCCGCACGGTGGAGGCCACCTGCGAGAACGTGGGCGAGCGCTTTGCCGAGGAGGCGCGCCGGATCCACTACGGCGAGGCCGAGAAGCGCAGCATCTTTGGCGAGGCCTCGGTCGAGGAGGCCCGTGAACTCGCCGATGAGGGGGTGGAGTTCGCCTCCCTGCCCTGGTCCCGCCGGGAGTCTTGATGCGCCCCGCCGCCGCTGTCCTTTGAAGACGGCACGGCCGCGACGGTGCTGGCACCACCCATCCGCCGCGACCGCACCGTGCCAGGAATATCGACCGCAGCGTAAGGATCCAACGCGAAAATCGATTTCCGGTAGAGAGTTGAGTCGCCTCGGGAAAATGACCGAGTCGCCAAGGCTTTGCCGCTGCACCCCTTGCTGGCATCGCCGACACCTCGGTCCCCGCGACCGACTCACCGTCTCCGGCGAAGACGTTAACCAAGACCCGCTTCGGCCACACCCCCCATTTGGGGTATACAATAAAAAAATCCTGCGCTACCGTCCGTATTGTAGCGCGTTGAGAATTACAGTCTTCTTCGTGTGATTTTCGGAGTGACTACAGGCTGTAATTGCTGTGAATAGGGCAATGGAACGAGAACGTGAACTCCTGAGGCTGGTCGGGCACCTTTACGATGCGTCGACGGATACAGACAAATGGATGATATTTCTTGAGAAATTCGCGTCTTTTTTCGGTGCGTTCGGTGCGCATGTTGCTTATTACGATAGTTGCGGCAATGCCTTGACGTTCAATCTGTTGTATGGCTTTGACCATATGACCGTCGAGGTAGGAAAGCGTTTCGAGGAGTTGTGGCAGGAGGATCCGCGCCTGACCTACATGGCCGAGCATCCGGAAAAGCCGTTTTCCTGCCACCTGATGCTGGATCGCGAGGCGTTCCGGCGCTCCCGGTCCTACACCGAGGTCCTGGTCCATACCCGCGCCGAGTACACCCTTGCCGTGAGTCTGATGGACGACAACCGGACCACCGCGGCCATGGGGGTGTTCCGCGAACCCGGCAAGCGATATTTCGACAAGGAGGAGTGTGCCCTTCTCGGCGAACTGGTGCCCCACTTCAAGCGCGCGGTCCAACTGCACCGGCGTCTCGCGACCCTGGATTTCGAGCGGCGCTCGGCCCTGGCGGCGCTGGAACACATGCCCCTTGGCATCGTCATCTGCGAAGGGAACGGAACCCTCCGCTTCGCCAACCAGACGGCGAGCGAGGTGCTGGTCAATCAGGGACGCCTCGCCTGCCCACACCCGGGTGATGGCGCGGAGTTGAGAAGGCATATCGTCGATGCAGTGGCGGCGGCAGGGCAGGGGGGGACGTTCCAGGGTCGCGCCATGGCCATTTCCCGTCCCGGCGGCCAGGCCGACCTGCACGTGGTGGTCAGCCTGTTGTGGGGCAACAACTGTCGCTTCGGCCTCAGCACCCTGGACGAGCCGCTGGCCATCGTGTTCATCACCGATCCGGACAGACCGCAGGAAACCAGCGTCGAACTCCTGCAGCGGCTGTTCGGCCTCACGCCGCGCGAGGCCGCCATCACCAACCGCCTGGTCCTGGGAGAGGCGCTGGAGCAGATCGCCGAGACACTGGACGTGACCTATGGCACGGCGCGCGGCTATCTGAAATCGATCTTCCTCAAGACGGGCACCAACCGTCAGGCGGAACTGGTGCGCCTCATCCTGGCGTCCCCGCTGTGGGCTCGGACCCAGCCGCCGCCGACGACGGTCAACGGCCAGGAGCTTGTTCCGGCTCCTACAGAATGAACCGGCTGAGGTCGGTGTTCTTCGCCAGCGAGCCCACCCGGTCGTGGACCATGGCGGCGTCGATCACCACGGTGTCGCCGGCGCGGTCGGTGGCGGTGAAGCTGATGTCGTCCAGGAGTCGCTCCAGCACCGTGTGCAGCCGGCGGGCGCCGATGTTCTCGACGCTGCGGTTGATTTCCGCGGCGAGGTCGGCGATGGCGGCGATGCCCTCCTCGGTGAAGTCGAGGGTCACCTCCTCCGTCGCCAGCAGCGCCTTGTACTGCTTGATCAGGCTCGCCTCGGGCTCGGTGAGGATGCGCACGAAGTCATCGCGGCTCAGCGCCTTCAACTCGACGCGAATCGGCAGGCGACCCTGAAGCTCCGGCAGGAGGTCGGACGGCTTCGACAGGTGGAAGGCGCCGGAGGCGATGAACAGCACGTGGTCGGTCTTCACCGTGCCATGCTTGGTCGGCACGGTGGTGCCCTCGATCAGCGGCAGGAGGTCGCGCTGCACGCCCTCGCGGGAGACGTCGCCGCCCACCCGCTCCTCACCCCGGCCGCAGATCTTGTCCAGTTCGTCGATGAAGACGATGCCGTTGTTCTCGACGGCGTCGATCGCCTCCTTCACCACCTTTTCCTGGTCGAGGAGCTTGTCGCTTTCTTCGGCCATCAGGACATCATAGGCCTCGGCCACCGTCATCTTGCGCGGGCGGGTGCGGCTGCCGAAGGCCTTGCCCAGGATGTCGTTGAGGTTGAGCATGCCCATCTGCGCTCCCGGCATGCCGGGGATGTCGATGGTGGGCATGCTGACGCCTGAGCCGCCGTCCTGGGTCTCGATCTCCACCTCGCGGTCGGCCAGGTTGCCCTCCCGCAGCTTCTTGCGGAACTTCTGGCGGGTTTCCGGGCTCGACTCGGTGCCCACCAGGGCGTCCAGCATCCGCTCCTCGGCGGCCAGTTCGGCCTTGGCGACCACCTGCCGGCGCAGTTTCTCCCGGGTGATGGTGATGGCGCTTTCCACCAGATCGCGGATGATGCTCTCGACGTCGCGGCCGACGTAGCCCACCTCGGTGAACTTGGTCGCTTCCACCTTGATGAACGGAGCCTGGGCGAGGCGCGCCAGCCGGCGGGCGATCTCGGTCTTGCCGACGCCGGTCGGGCCGATCATCAGGATGTTCTTCGGCAGAACCTCCTCGCGCAGGTCACTGGGGAGCTGCTGCCGGCGCCAGCGGTTGCGCAGGGCGATGGCCACCGCGCGCTTGGCCTCCACCTGGCCGACGATGAAGCGGTCGAGTTCGGAGACGATTTCCCGGGGACTGAAGGAGGTCATAGGCTCTCGATGATGACGTTGTCATTGGTATAGATGCAGATGCCGGCGGCGATGCCCATGGCCTTGCGGGCGATGGCTTCGGCATCGAGGCCGTCGAGGTCGATCAGTGCCCGCGCCGCCGCCAGCGCATAGGCGCCGCCCGAGCCGATGCCGATCAGCCCGTCCTCGGGCTCCAGCACGTCGCCGTTGCCGCTCAGGACCAGCGACACGTCCCGATCGGACACCGCCATCATCGCCTCCAGCCGGCGCAGGTAGCGGTCGGTGCGCCAGTCCTTGGCCAGTTCCACGCAGGCGCGGGTCAACTGGCCGGCATGCTTCTCCAGCTTGCCTTCCAGGCGGTCGAACAGGGTGAAGGCGTCGGCGGTGGCCCCGGCGAATCCGGCGATGATCGTCCCACCGTCGCCCAGCCGCCGCACCTTGCGGGCGTTGGACTTGATCACCGTCTGTCCCAGAGTCACCTGCCCGTCGCCGGCCACCACCACGCGACCGGCCTTGCGAACGCTGAGAATCGTCGTTCCGTGCCAGAGAGTGTCGCCCGTCACCTGCACCTCACGTCGCCTGTCCCTCACGTCACCTGCGCCGGATCGCAGGGCTATCGGACCGGTCTCCCCGGCCAAGGGGGCCGAGCATATCACAGCGGGTGGAACAATGCACCGTCCGCCTGCCTGGCGATGTGCGCGCAGTGAGGCGACGATGCGCAGTCTTGGGTTGTCACGCCCCATGGGGTGGACCAGAAGATGAACAACTGTGGGATGCTCAAAGTGCATTTTTCTATTGTAATGAGGCCGGACCTGGTAGAGAGTGAGCACCGTCCCCATTCCGGAGGAGCCGTCATGCCGCATCGTCCGCCCCCCGCAGGAACACGGTCTGATACGCAGGACTCCGGGATGGACGCCGTCGCTCCCGAAGGCGGCGATGTACGGGCATTGCGGGCGATGCTGGAGTATGTGGGAGATGAGGCTGAACGCCTCGGATGGTCGGACGTCGCGCACCTCGTGGGCGCCGCCAGTCTTGCTGCCCGGGCGCGACTCGCACGTAACAACCTCCGCTCACCCGACGTGACCGGACGATGACGCGACTCGGGGACGAGAACCGGGGGGACGAGGATCGGGCCGCCTTCGACCGCTCAGGAGCCGAAGTCGCCGCCGTTCCCGCTGGTTTCGCCGAGCAGCTTGATCAGGTCCAGCAGCTCCTGCCGTGCCTTCCTGCCCGGGATGCGCCAGAAGGCTCGCACCAGTTCAAGGGTTTCGGTGCGTTCCAGCGAGTCGCCCTCGAACACCGGAGCGGGCGTCTCGCCCATCCCCGGCGCCGGCGCCGGGTCGCTCCCCCGTGTGCGCCGTTGCTTCGAGGTCGTCTCGGAGGCCTCCATCCCCTGGAAGAGGTACGTGATCGGCACGCCCAGGACCTGGCTGATGTCGTACAGCCGGCTGGCGCTGACCCGATTCCGGCCCTGCTCATACTTCTGAATCTGCTGAAAGGTGACGCCAATCGCGCTGGCAACCTGCTCCTGGCTCAGGCGCAGAATTTCCCGACGCAAACGCAGCCGCCGACCGACATGGACGTCGACCGGATCCGGAGTGTTATCGCTCTTTTCCAAGGTATCCCCGCCGCATACCCCAACCGATGTCGGTTGATATACCTCACTCGTGGCACACGGCGCCAGACGCCAGAGATTGTTATTTTACCAACAATAGCGCGCCTGTTGCGGGGAACCCGGATCTCTGCGATGAATTGACCGTGTGAATTACCTGCAATCGATCCCGTTTTCCGACGACTACTCATTATTTTATCTCTCCGGGATAGTCTGTGCAAGTGATGGGTCGCAATGGTTGTGTCGCTGTGGCCCGTCTTGAGGCCGTCGCTTCGCCTGTCGCCTTTGCGGGCGAATCCTGATAAGGAGGGGCATCGGGTCACCATCCGGGAGCAGTCTTCATGCGCACGGCGACGGTCGAGCGTGTCACCAAGGAAACCGACATCACCGTCCGCCTCTCCCTTGACGGCACGGGAGTCTACGATGTGGCCACCGGGGTGGGGTTCCTGGACCACATGCTGGAGCAGCTTTCCCGGCACAGCCTGATGGACCTCGTGGTGCGGGCCAGGGGCGACACGCATATCGACTTTCACCATGTGGTCGAGGACAGCGGCCTTGCCATCGGCGAGGCGGTGACGAGGGCGCTCGGCGACCGCCGTGGCATCGCCCGTTATGGCGCGGCACTGGTGCCGATGGACGAGGCGCTGACCCGGGTGGCGGTCGATCTGTCGAATCGGCCCTATCTGGTGTGGCGGGTCGTCCTGACCCGGCCGAAGCTCGGCGACATGGACACGGAGCTGTTCAAGGAGTGGTTCCAGGCCTTCGCCCAGGCGGCCGGGGCCACCCTGCACGTCGAGACCGAATACGGCGAGAACAACCACCACATCGCCGAGTCCTGCTACAAGGCCCTGGCCCGCGCGCTACGCCAGGCCGTAGAGATCGACCCGCGCAAGGCCGACGCGGTACCGTCCACCAAGGGCGTGCTGTAGCGGCCTCGCTCCCTCCGTTGACTCTGGCCGCCGAACGCCTCATGTTTGGGACATGAGCACCGTCACCTTTGACAAACTGGCATACCTTGAGACGCTCAAGGCATCTGGCGTGCCCGATGATCAGGCCCGCGCCCATGCCTCCGCTCTGGACGCCGCCCTGCACGATTCGGTGGTGACGAAGGCCGACCTTCGGAGCGAACTGGAGCCGGTTCGCCTGGATATCGTCGCCATCAAGGCCGAACTCGCCATCGTCAAGTGGATGGTTGGAGGTATCGGCTTTGGTATGCTGCTGCTGGTCCTGAAGTCCTTCGTTCCTGGCGTCGGTCACTGAACCGATACGCCTATCGCGCGTCCGTGCCGTCGATGGTCCATGAATCGAGCATGGCGCGGGCGATGGGGATGGACTCCTCGAAGTCGTCCAGCTCCGCCGTGTACATCCAGGTGTGCACCACGGTACCGCTGCGGCGGGGGACCACCACCACCCACTGGCGCATGTGGCCGCCCCCGTTGGCCACGAACTCGGTCACCGCCTGGTAGCCGTCGAGGGTTACCCCCTGTCCGCGTCGCATGAAGGATGTTCGCTTCAACACCCTGGCGTTCCGGGCCTTGGCCGTCAGTTCCTCGAGATAGCGGCTCATCACCGCCGCGGCGCCCCGCTGCGGCTCACCGGGATTGGGCGACAGGCGGTTGGCGATGCTGACGGTGGAATAGTAGGCGGGCGTGTCGGGCGCTCCGGCGAAGACCACCGTGTAGGGGCCGCTGCGAGACACGGTCCAGGGTCCCGGATAACGGATCGAATAGCCGTATCCGGCCTCGGCGAAGGTTCGGGACAGTGACGGAGCCGGAAGGCGCCCATCCTGCTGAGCCGCCGCCGGGGTCGCGACGATCAGCGCCGTCAACAGGAGGCGCACGAGGATGCGGATGACTGGGGTGACGATCGGCATGGGACGAGGCGTAGCGGTTTCATGTTCGTCTGTCCAGGGGACCGGCAGTCGTTGGCTGGATTGATCCAACGCAGGCGATTGATCGGCGAAACGAATTGACGTAAGACTTGAGGACGGTCCCGTGGAGGAACGATGGCCCATCGGTGCAGTGTTGCCGACCTTGTCGAGTCTCTCCGGCGTCACCGCCGGGATGGCTACGGGTGCAGCGTCCTGGTCGGCGCCGGAGTCTCGGCCAGTGGGGGGATTCCGGTTGCGGCCGGGGTGGTGGATCTGGTGCGGGTCCGCTACCCGGAGGCCTTCGGTCGGGCGACGGCGAAGACCTACCACCATGTCCTGCGCGCCCTGAGCGACTTTGAGCGCGCGTCCCTCGTCAACGACCTGGTGTCCCGGGCCAGAGTCAACTGGGCGCACCTGTGTCTCGCCCTGCTGTTCAGAGGGGGGGTGGTCGATCGTATCCTCACCACCAATTTCGATTCGCTGCTCTTGCGGGCCTGCGCCCTGGTGGACGACATACCCCCCGTCTACGACCTCACCATGTCCCCGCGGTTTCCCCCCAACGTGGCGATTCCCCGGGGGATCTTCCATCTGCACGGCCAGCGGTCGGGGATGGTCATCCTCGATGGACGGGCCGCGTTCGACTGGCACTTTCACCACTGCGCCCCCCTGTTCGAGGACGCGGGGCGCCGTCGGGTGTGGATCGTCGCCGGCTATGGCGGAGAGGGCGACCCGGTGTTCGAGCTGCTGGCCAAGGTCCCGCACTTCGACGGTGGCCTCTATTGGCTTGGGCGCGGCGAGACGATCCCGGACCGTGTGCGCGACGGCCTGTTGGCTGACGACCGCGGGGTGAGCTTTATCGGCAGCTGCGATGCCGACGAGACCTTCATGCGCCTGGCCCACGAGTTCGGCTGCTTCCCGCCGCCGCTGCTGACGCGGCCGTTTTCCCACCTCAAGGAGACTCTCGGGCATATCGCTCCCTACACGCCCGCTCCCGGTCTGCGCGACTTCGACGCCACCGGCTCGTGTCGGCGCTGGCTCGATGCGGCGGCGGTTCAGTGCGAGACCCAGACGCCGCCCGAGCTGAGCCTTTTGTGCGGTGACCACGAGGCGGTGATCTCCGGGCGCGAGACGATCCTGGCCGATGCCGCGCCCTCGGCGGTGGCTGCCCTGGCCTGGGCCCACGTCAGCCGTGGCCGAGACCTGGCCGAGAAGGCCCGTCTGCTGGCGGTCGGACTCGCCGAACGGGATTTCGCCCGTGCCTATGAGGACTTCGCCGCGGCGGCCCTCATCCGGCCCGACCTGCACGAAATCTATGTCCACTGGGGTGTCGCCCTGTGTGATCAGGCCCAGACGATGCGCGACGGAGTGGCGGATCGCCTGTTCGCCGAGGGGTATCGCAAGTTCTCCATGGCGGTGCGCATCCGTCCCGACCAGCACGAGGCCTATTACAAATGGGGCAATGCCCTGTCCGCCCACGCCGAGCGGCTCAAGGGCGATCAGCGGGATAGTGTCTATGACGAGGCCTACGAAAAATATGCGACGGCCGTCTCCATCAATCCCGACATGTACGAGGCCTTCAACAACTGGGGCATCGCCCTGACCGACCACGGCAAGGCGCGGAACGACGAGGGCTCCCCCGACCTGTTTATCGCCGCCTGCGACACGTTCGCCAATGTGGTGGCCGTCCGGCCCGACATGTATCTGGCCTACAGCAACTGGGGCATCGCCCTGTTCAACCACGCGAGGCTCACCAGCGACCAGACGGCGGCGTTCCGTCTTTATGGCGAGGCCTGTGACAAGTACGCCCTGGCCGTGCAGGGCGATCCCACCATGGCCGACGCCTACTTCAACTGGGCCTGGACCCTGACCATCCAGGCGCAGATGGAGGAGGGGGCCGCCGCCGATGCCCTGTACGCCAAGGCCTATGAAAAGTTCGCCGCCGCCGTGGCGGTGGAGCCCCACATGGCCGAGAGCTACCACAACTGGGGCTGGGCGCTGGCGGCCCAGGCCTCGCACGCCACCGACCCGGAGGCCGATCGTCTGTACACCGAGGCCTGTGCCTGCTATGCCCGGGCGCTGGAGATTTCCCCCGGCGATTGCGATGTCCTCAACAACTGGGGCAATGCCCTGGCCGATCAGGCCCGCGCCAGGACTGGCGAGGAGGCCGACCGCCTGTTCGAGGAGGCCTATGCCAAATTCGCCGAGGCGGTGCGGCTCGCTCCCGACGTCTTCGTGCCGCTGACCAACTGGAGCGGCGCCCTGTCCGCCCACGCCCAGACCAAGACCGGTCCGGACCGCGACCGCCTGCTGGACCAGGCCGAGGGCAAGTGCGTCCAGGTCGAGGAGATGGACTCGGGCCGGGGAACCTACAACCTCGCCTGTCTCGCCGCCGTGCGGGGGCAGGAGGACGCCTGTCGCCAGTGGCTCGAGCGTGCCCGCGACGCTGGCTACCTGCCGGAGCATGCGCACCTGGTTTGCGACCCGGACCTGGCGTCGCTCCACCACCTGCCCTGGTTCCAGGAGTTCGTCGCCGGACTCGACGCGTAGGACGCCGCTCTGGAAATGGTGTTATAAGGGATCAGACGGGCGGAGCGGAGGAAACGGGGAAGCATGGATACGGCCACGATCCGGGCAACGGTCGTCGATGCCGCCATGCCGGCCAGCGCGGAGGCGCGGGCCGCACTGACCGGTCTTGCGTCCTTCTGCGCCGTGACCCACACCTTGGCTCACTCTGGGGACGCTGGCGACGCGATTCTGGTCGGCTGGGAGGGGCCTCGCACCCTGGATACGGTACGGCGGCTGGCGGAGGAGGGGCCTTACGCCGTCATCATCGTCATCGCCGACGCCGACTCGGAAACGGCGGCGACGACGGCGCTGGTCGAGGGAGCCGACGAGGTGCTGGTGGACCAGGACCTGTCGGCGATCCGACTGTGGCGGGCGATCCGCAACGGGCTTCTTCGCCGCAAGCGCTCCCCCGATGCCGGGCACCGCCGCGTGCTGGATGAGCTGGAGCGGCTTATCGACCGGCGCACCTACGAGCTGACCACCGAGATCGAGGAGCGGCGCGCGGTCGAACTCGCCCTGCTCGAAAGCGAGCAGCGGTTCAGGGACTTCGTCACCGCCTCGTCGGACTGGATCTGGGAGACCGATTCCGCCCACCGCTTCACCAGCGTCGGCGGGCGGGTGCGCGAGGTTCTGGGCGTCGATCCCGGCACCCTGATCGGCAAAACGCGCGAGGAAATCAGCGCTCCCGTCTCCGATATCGAGAAGCTGCTCCGCCACCGCGAGGACCTGCGGGCGCGGCGCCCCTTCCGCGACTATGAGTACAAATACGTGACCCCGGACGGGCGCACTCTGTTCCTGCGCACCAGCGGCAAGCCGATCCACGGCGCCGACGGCACGTTTCTCGGCTACCGCGGCACCGCCACCAACAGCACCGCCGAGATTCTGGCCGAGCAGCGGGCCACCGAGGCGCAGCGCCAGCTCTATGACGCCATCGAGAGCATCTCCGAGGGCTTCGTCCTGCACGACGCCAACGGCCACCTGGTCCTGTGCAACAGCAAGTTCAAGGAATTGTATGCGCGCCTCGCCGACGTCCTGGTGCCGGGGACGCCGTTCGCCACCATCGCCAGGCTGGGCGTCGAGCGGGGCCAGTACATGAATCTCGACTGCGCCCCCCAGGAATACGTGCGCCGCCGGCTGAAGCAGCGGGCCGGCCCCGGCTGCGTGTTCGTCCAGCACCTGTCGGACGGCCGCTGGGTGCGGGTCAGCGAGCGGCGCACGGGGGATGGCGGCACCGTCAGCATCCGCACCGACATCACCGCCCTGCGCGAGACCGAGGAGAAACTGCTGGCGGCCAAGGAAGAGGCCGAGCGGGCCAATCGCACCAAGTCCGACTTCCTTGCCAACATGAGCCACGAGCTGCGCACGCCGCTCAACGCCATCATGGGCTTCACCGAGACGATGTGCCTTGAAATCTTCGGGCCCATCGGCATCGATCACTACCGCGAGTATGTCAACGACATCCACGTGTCGGCCACTCACCTGCTGGGGCTGATCAACGACCTTCTCGACATTTCGAAGATCGAGGCCGGCAAGTTCGAGCTGTATTGCGAGCGCACGGCGCCGGCTACTCTACTCGACGGCTGCATCCAGCTCATGCGCGAGCGGGCCGAGGCCGGCGGCCTGGTCCTCACCGAGCGGATCCCCGCGTGCCTGCCCGACATCGTCGCCGACGAACGCCGCCTGAAGCAGGTGGTGCTCAATCTGCTCGCCAATGCCATCAAGTTCACCCCTTCGGGCGGCTCGGTCACCGTCGAGGCCACGGTGGGCGGCGACGGCGATTTCACCATCACGGTCAACGACACCGGCATCGGCATGGCGCAGGAGGACATCCCCCTCGCCCTCACCGCCTTCGGTCAGGTTCGCAGCTCCTACACCCGCAGCCAATCCGGCACGGGGCTGGGGCTGCCGCTGTCGAAGCGCCTGATCGAGATGCACGGCGGCAGTCTGTCTCTTGACAGCGTGATAGGGCAGGGGACTACGGTGACCATCTGGCTGCCGCCGGAGCGGCTGGTGGCCATTTGACGGCAGGGTCAAGGGAGTGGGAGTTCATGGCGGTGGGTCGCGTCTATCTCGTCGGCGCCGGTCCGGGCGATCCGGATCTTCTGACCGTGAAGGCGGCCAGGCTGCTCGGTTCGTCCGAGGTGGTGGTGTTCGATCGCCTGGTCAGCCCCGAGATTCTGGCGCTGGTCCCCCCCGGCACCAGCCGCATCTACGCCGGCAAGGGACCGCAGAACCACCACCTGCCACAGGAGGATATCAACGTCCTCCTGTGCAATCTGGCGCAGAGCGGTCGGATCGTCACCCGGCTCAAGGGCGGTGACCCCTTCGTGTTCGGCCGCGGCAGCGAGGAGGCGGAGTATCTCGCCCGCCACGGCATCCCCTTCGAGGTCGTCCCCGGCGTGACCGCCGCCGCCGGCGGCAGTGCCTACGCCGGCATCCCCCTGACCCACCGCGGCCTGGCCACCGGCGTGCGCTTCGTCACCGGCCACCTGCGCGACGACCTGGAGCTGGATCACGACTGGCATCGGCTGGCCGATCCCGATACCACGCTGGTCATCTACATGGGACTGTCCAGCCTGCCCCGCATCACCGCGGAGTTGAAGGCCGCCGGCCTGCCGGCCGATACGCCGGCCGCCGCCATCCACAACGCCACCACCCCGCGACAGCGGCGGGTGCTCGGCACCCTGGCCAACCTGGCGGCCCGAGTCGAGGCGGCGCGGCTCGCGGCTCCCACCGTCGTCATCATCGGGCGCGTGGTTACCCTCGCCGATACCCTCACCTGGTTCGCCCCCATGCCGTCGGTGGCTCCGGAAACCGCCTGCGGTTGACGGGTGAAAATGAGCCGGCACCTCGACCATAAATAGCCCTCTCCCCCCCCTTCAGGGGGGAGAGGGTTGGGTGAGGGGGGCGCTGAAACTCCCAACATGGTGCCGTTCGCCCCACCCCCTCACCCCGGCCCTCTCCCCCTCGAGGGGGAGAGGGAGTGAAGATGGCGAAACATTCCGGTTTCTGACTCCCTGCGCGCGCCCACTTTTCCATGGTGCCGTCCGGCACCATATGTGGGCCTGTCACAGCATGCCGCAGGCCGATGAGCGAAGCCCCCACCCGAAATGATCGTCTGCCCCCCCCGGTCATCGTCTGGCTGCGGCGGGATCTGCGCATCGACGACAATCCCGCCCTGGTCGCGGCGGCGGAGAGCGGGGGGCCGGTCATCCCGGTGTATATTCACGACGAGGACACGGCGGGCCGGTGGGCCGTGGGTGGGGCGGGGCGGTGGTGGCTCGGCCGCAGCCTGGCCGCCCTGGCCGGCGTTCTGGCCGAACGGGGAGCGTCGCTGGTGCTGCGCCGTGGAGTCGCGGCGGCCGTCATCGCCGACCTGGTCGCCGAGACCGGGGCCAGGGCGGTGGTCTGGAACCGCTGTCACGAGCCCTTCGCCGTGGCGCGCGACGCGGCGATCGCCGAGGCCCTGGCGGCGCGCGGCATCGCGGTGCGGGCGTTCGACGCCGCGCTGCTGCATGATCCCGGGAGAGTCGCGACTCGGAGCGGCGGTCCCTTCCAGAGCTTCGCCCAGTTCTGGAGGGAGTGCCAATCCCTGCCGCCACCCGGACCGCCGCTGGCCGCTCCGGCGCGTTTCACTGGGCCGGAGCGTCTTGTTCTCAGCGAGGAACTGGTCGCCCTCGGACTGGCGCCGTCGCGGCCCGACTGGGCGGAAGGGCTGGCGTCGGCCTGGAGTCCCGGCTCGGTATCGGCCGTGGCCCGGCTGGAGGAGTTCATCGACCGCCGACTCGCCGCCTATCATCTGACACGCAACGACCCGGATCGCGGCGGCACGTCGCGGCTGTCGCCACACCTGGGAGTCGGAGAGATCAGCCCGCGCCAGGTCGTTCATGCCATCCACACCCGGGGGGAGGGACTGCCGGCCGAGCCGTTCCTGCGGGAACTCTATTGGCGCGAGTTCTCCTATCACCTTCTTCATCACCGGCCCGACATGCCCGACGTGCCGCTACGGCCCGAGTTCGCCGACTTTCCGTGGGCGGAGGACTCGGAGGAGTCGGAGTCGCTGGCGCGGTGGACGGCCGGGCGCACCGGCTATCCCATCGTCGATGCCGGCATGCGTGCCCTCTGGCACACCGGGTGGATGCACAATCGGGCGCGGCTGATCGTGGCGTCGTTCCTGGTCAAGGACCTGCTGCTGCCGTGGCAGCTTGGCGAGGCCTGGTTCTGGGAGTCGCTGGTGGACGCGGACCTTGCCGTCAACGCCGTGAACTGGCAGTGGGTGGCCGGCTGCGGAGTCGACGCGGCGCCCTATTTCCGCATCTTCAATCCGGTGCTGCAGGGGGAGAAGTTCGACCCGCGCGGCCGCTATGTGCGGCGGTGGCTGCCGGAGCTGGAGCACATGCCCGACATGTTCATCCACCGCCCGTGGGAAGCCCCGCCCGCGGTCCTGGCCAAGGCTGGCGTGGTCCTGGACAGGGACTACCCCCGTCCGATCGTCGACCACGCCCTGGCCCGGCGGCGGGCCTTGTCGGCCTACCAGCAGGCCCTGCGGCAGACTCCCCCTCATCCAACTCTCTCCCCCGAAGAAGGGGAGAGGGCTTTCTAAAGGAACCGCGCCACCGTCTGGAGAAAGTTGGCGACCGAGATCGGCTTGGCGATGTATCCCTCGCAGCCGCCCTCGCGGATCTTCTCCTCGTCGCCCTTCATCGCGAAGGCGGTCACGGCGATGACCGGGATGGCCTTCAGCTCGCTGTCCTCCTTCAGCATCCGGGTCACTTCCAGGCCGGAAATCTCCGGAAGCTGGATGTCCATCAGGATGAGGTCCGGCCGGTGCTCCCGCGCCAGCTTGAGCGCCTCGCGGCCGTCCTTGGTCTGAAGCGTCCCGTATCCGTGGGCCATCAACAGATCGTTGAACAACTTCATGTTCAGGTCGTTATCCTCAACGATCAGAATCGTCTTTGGCATATGCGTTTCCTACAAGGAAAGAAGTGAAGCCTACGACGCGGGGAGGGTCGAGCCGCCACGGCCGGCTACCCCTGCCCCGGGCATCGTCTCATACCCCGTATCTGGGATGATGAGAAAAATGACGCCACAAGTCAAACCCCCTGGCATGGGCGTCCGACATTCATTTGGACCGGGAGGGGCGGACGGCTCCCACCCGCCCCGGCGCGGCGGCAAAAAAGGTGGGCCGGGAGTGACCCCGGCCCAAGTTTGCTCTTGAGGGAAAAGAGGATACCGACAATCTCTGGACGAGCCCCAACCCCCCGAATTTCGGAAGCCGCCCCGTCAGCTCGTTCGACGATACGGCAAGGCCAAGCGCAACTCCATCGGTGACAGCATCGCATCGACCCGGTACCACCGCTGTGACAGCCGTCACACCGGTGGAGAAATTGTCTGAACGTCCAGAAACCTGCCCCCTCTCCCCCTCGAGGGGGCTACCGTATGCACGCAAGTCGGACAAGCTGGGCTGCAGGAATTTCGCTGTAGAAACCATCCGTTTCCCGCAATAAAAGCCCTCCCCCATCGAGGGGGAGGGCTTAAGTTTGCTGGAAACTTGTCGGCACGTCCTCCCTGCGACGACTCAGACGACCCGCTTTTCGTGCAGGTCGGCGATTTCCTCCGGGCTGAGGCCCAACAGGTCGCGCAGCACCTCGTCGGTGTGCTCGCCGAGCTGCGGTCCGAGCGAATCGATGCGGCCCGGCGTCTCCGACAGTCGCGGGAACACGTTCGGGACCATCACCACGTCGCCCTCGAGTCCGGGGGCTTCCCGCGGCACCAGGTTCTGGCGGGCGGCGAACTGGCGATCACCGTAGATGTCGGCGATGTTGTTGAGCGGACCGCATGGCGCCTTGGAGGCGATGCACCTGTCGAGAATCTCGTCGCGGTTGAGTGAGCCGGCCCACGCGGCGACGATCTGGTTGACCTCGTGGCGGGCCTCCATCCGGCGGGCGCTCTCGCCATAGAGTCCGCTCGACGCCAGCTCCGGACGGCCCATGGCATCGCACAGCCGCGCCCACAGCTTGTCGGTGGTGCAGGCGAAGGCGATCCACTTGTCGTCCTTGGTGCGGAAGTGGCCGATGGGCACGGCGACCCGGACGTGGGGTCCATGGCGCTCGCGCACGGTGCCGTACATGCCATAGGCGGGCGCCAGCTCGTCGGTCAGCCGGAACACCGACTCGTAGAGGGCGACGTCGATGAACTGGCCGAGGCCGCTGCGCTCCTTTTCCTTCAGCGCCAGCAGCACGCCCACGGCGCCGTAGAGGCCCGACAGATAGTCGCCGAGGGTGGTGGAGCCCGGCGTCACCGGCGTGTCCTTCGGCATGCCCGCCAGGTACGACAGGCCGCCGACGGCATGGGCGATGCGGGCGAAGCCGGGGCGATCGCGATAGGGGCCGTCCTGGCCGTATCCCGACACCCGCAGCATGACCAGACCGGGGTTCTCCTTGGCCAGGACCTCGTATCCCAGTCCCCACTTCTCCAGGGTCCCGGGGCGGAAGTTCTCGCACACCACGTCGGCCTTCCGGCAGAGTTCGCGGAAGATCTTCGCCCCCTCCTTGGAGCGCAGGTCCAGCGTCACCGACTTTTTGTTGCGGGCCTCCGACAGCCAGGCCAGGGTGTCGCCCCGCCGGGTGGCGGTGCCGAAGCCGCGGCAGGGATCGCCGCCCACCGGATGCTCGACCTTCAGCACGTCGGCGCCGAACTCGCCCAGGATCGAGGCGCAGTAGGGGGCCGCGATGAACGTCGCGACGTCGATGACGAGCATCCCCTTCAGCGGGAAGTCTCTCTTGATTTCAGTGGCAACCATGATCGATGTCCCCCGTCACTCTCAGATGACTCTCGCTTCGTGAAGCTGCTTCAACTCGGCCTGGTTGAGGTCGAGCAGGGCTCCGAGCACCTCGTCGGTGGCGTTGCCAAGCGGCGGCCCCAGCGTCTTGATGCGGCCCGGCGTGCGGGACAGCCTGGGAATGACCGACGGCACCACCACCTCGCCCACGCCCGGCACGTCCATGGTGGTCAGGTTGCCGCGGGCCTTGTAGTGGGGATCGGCGAAGATGTCGGCGATGTTGTTGAGGGCGCCGATGGGCACCTCGGCCTCGTTGCACTTGTCCATCAGTTCGTCGCGGGAGAGGGACATGGTCCAGGCGCCGACCAGGGCATCCACCTCCTTGCGCGCGGCGAGCCGCTTCGCCTTGGTGCCGTACAGGGCGCTCGAGGACAGTTCCGGCCGGCCCATGGCCTCCTCGGCCAGGCGGGCGAACATCTTGTCGGTGGTGCAGGCGATGGCCACCCACTTGTCGTCCCTGGTCCGGAAGTGACCGTGGGGGCAGGCGATGACGGTGCCTGCACCCTCGCGCTCGCGGACCTTGCCGAACATCCCGTAGGCGGCCGCCAGTTCGTCGAGCTGGCGGAACACGGCCTCGTAGATGCCGATGTCGATCACCTGGCCGCGGCCGGTCTTGTCGCGCTGGCGCAGGGCGAGCAGGATGCCGATGACCCCGTAGAGCCCCGACATGTAGTCGCCAAGCGGCGTCGAGCCGGGCACCACCGGCGTCTGGCCGGGGAAGCCGGCCAGATAGGACAGGCCACCGATGGCGTGGGCGATGTGGGCGAAGCCCGGGCGATCGCGATAGGGGCCGGTCTGGCCATAGCCGGTCACCCGCAGCATCACCAGGCCGGGGTTGACCTTGCGCAGATCCTCCCACCCCACGCCCCAGCTCTCGAGGGCGCCGGGGCGGAAGTTCTCGATCAGCACGTCGCACTTCTCCACCAGGCGCCGGAACAGCTCGACGCCCTTCGGCATGCGCAGGTCCATGGTGACGGACTTCTTGTTGCGGGCCTCCGACAGCCAGGCCAGGCTTGAGTCGGGGCGCTTGGTCGCGGTGCCGAAGCGGCGGAACGGATCGCCGGCCAGCGGGTGCTCGACCTTGTACACCTCGGCCCCGAACTCGGCCATGATGGAGGCGCTGTAGGGGCCGGCGATGAAGGTGCCGACGTCGACGACTCGAATGCCGTCCAGTGGCAGCGGTTGCTCGTTGGCTTGCTCGCTCATGGGCTTTCTGGGACTCCCCCCGGATTTGCGGTGGATGGCGTGTCGCGGCCTCGGCGCCGCCGCAGGCGGCGAGCCCCGGCGTTCACCGTCTCGACACTAACAATCCCTCACCGTCCGCCGCAAGCCCGGAAATCGGCCATTTTTTCGGCCCTACCCCGCTATCCGGGGGGAGAGCCACCCCTTTGCGTACCCCCGTCCCACCTGTTCGGGTGACGGTGGAGGCAGCGTGACGATGTGTGTGGAAGACGCCTTTTCGCGTGCGCTCGCGCTCGAATTTTGACAATATCCCGCCCGCCTTGGATAATTGGGGGATACGGTTCATGAACAGCCTGCTCAAAGGACTGCGGATCATCGAGAGTGCCGCCTTCGTCGCCGCACCGCTCGGGGGGATGACCCTGGCGCAGCTTGGTGCCGACGTCATTCGGTTCGACCCGATCGGTGGCGGTCTCGACGCCCGGCGCTGGCCCGTCACCGACGACGGGAAAAGCCTTTACTGGGTCGGACTCAACAAGGGCAAGCGCTCGCTGGCGGTGGACACCACCAAGCCCGAGGGGCAGGAACTGGTCACCAGTCTGATCACCGCCCCGGGTCCGGACAAGGGAATCTTCGTCACCAATTTCCCGGCCGGCGGCTGGTTCAAGTACGAGACCCTGAAGAAGAAGCGGGAGGACCTGATCATGGTCAACCTGCTCGGCAGTTCCGACGGCACGTCCGCCGTGGACTACACCATCAACTGCGCCGTCGGCTTCCCCTTCGTCACCGGTCCGACCCATGGCAAAGCCGCGGTCAATCCGGTCAACCACGTGATGCCGGCGTGGGACGCCATCTGCGGCATCAACGTCGCCCTGTCGGTGCTGGCCGCCGAGCGGCACCGGACCCGCACCGGCGAGGGACAACTGGTCAAGATGGCGCTGTCGGACATCGCCTTTTCCATGGTGGGCAACCTGGGGTACATCCAGGAGGTGCAGATCAACGACAATGACCGCCGCTCCTATGGGAATTATCTCTATGGCGCCTATGGCTGCGACTTCGAGACCAGGGACAACCGGCACCTCTACATCGTCGTCGTCACCACCCGCATGTGGCAGGAACTGGGCAAGGTGACCGGGCTCACCGACGCCTTCGCCGCCATCCAGACCACCACCGGATTCGACCTCAATACCGAGGGCGGACGGTTCCAGGCCAGCGATGCCATCTCGGCCATCCTGCGCCTCTGGGTGGGTAAGCGGACCCTGGACGAGGTGCGCCAGGCGTTCAACGGCACTGGGGTGTGCTGGGGGCCCTATCAGACCTTCAAGCAGATGGTCAACGAGGACGCCCGCTGCTCGACTCGCAATCCCATGTTCTCCGAGCTTGAGCAGCCGGGCATCGGCAAGTTCCTGGTGCCGGGCTCGCCGCTGGACTTCAGCGCCATGCCCCGCGAGACGCCGAAGCGGGCGCCGATTCTCGGTGAGCACACCGACGAGATCCTGTCCACCCTGCTGGGTCTGAGCGACGCCGACATCGGCAAGCTCCGTGACAAGAAGATCGTCGCCGGCCCCGTCGAACTGTCGTAACCCCGGCCAGGACACACCCCCATGAGCGAGCGAAATCCCGCCAACTACGCCGACTGGATCGGCTCCACCGAGCACCGCGAGGAGGACATCACCCTCACGCCGACCCACGCGTTGTTGGCCACCCTCGACGACACCACCACCGTCCTTGCCAATGGCGACAAGCTGCCGCCGCTGTGGCACTGGCTCTACTTCCTGCCGCGGGCGCCCATGTCCCAGGTGGGATCCGATGGCCACGCCAAGCGCGGCGGCTTCCTGCCGCCGGTGGCGCTGCCCCGGCGCATGTTCGCCGGCGCCCGCATGAAGTTCCCCGACCGCCTGGTCATCGGCCGTCCCGCCACCCGGGACGGCGAGGTCATCAGCGTCTCGGAGAAGAAGGGCGGCACCGGCACCCTGGTGTTCGTCACCGTGCGTTATCGCATCCATCAGGATGGCCGGCTGTGCGTCGAGGAGGAGCAGGACATCGTCTACCGCGAGCCCGGCGGCAAGGTCCCGGCTCCGGTGGAGGTCGCCGATGTCCCCCGGGGGGCCGAGGGGGCGTGGGTGAAGAAGATCACTCCCGATCCGGTGCTGCTGTTCCGCTTCTCGTCGCTGACCTTCAACAGCCACCGCATACACTACGACCGCCCCTATGCCACCGGCGAGGAGAACTATCCCGGCCTGGTGGTGCACGGGCCGCTCACCGCCCTGCTGCTGATGGACCTGGTGCGCAACAACGCGTCCAGGCCGGTGGTGGGCTATTCCTTCCGCGGCCGGTCGCCGCTGTTCGACCTCAACGCGTTCCACCTGATCGGCAAGCCGTCGGGGGACAAGGTGGAGCTGGAGGCCCAGGGGCCCGACGGTACCGCGGCGCTGACCGCGACGGCCGAGCTGGGCTGAACCGATTTTCAAGGGGGATCGTCATGACCAAGACCAATTCCGGTAACTTCTTCGAAGACTTCAAGTTCGATCAGGTAATCGTCCACGCGACGCCGCGCACCGTGACCGCCGGTGACGTGGCCCTCTACACGGCCCTGTTCGGCCCGCGTTTCGCCGTCCACAGCTCGACCGAGTTCGCCAAGGCCATCGGGCTCGCGGACGCGCCCATCGACGACTTTCTCGCCTTCCATTTCGTGTTCGGCAAGACCGTGCCGGACATCTCGCTGAACGCGGTGGCCAATCTGGGCTATGCCGATGGTCGATTCGGGGCGCCGGTGCACGTGGGCGACACCATCACCTCGGTGTCGAAGGTGATCGGGCTCAAGGAGAACTCCAACGGCAAGACCGGAGTCGTGCACGTCCGCTCCACCGGCACCAACCAGCGCGGCGAGATGGTGCTGGACTATGCCCGCTGGGTGATGGTGCGCAAGCGCAACGAGGCGGCTCCCGCCCCGGCCCCCGTCACCCCCAAGCTGCCGGCCGCCGTGGCGGCCTCGGCCCTGGTGCTGCCGCCGGGACTGAAGATGGAGGCCTATGACACGGTGCTGGCCGGCTCGCCGCACCTGTGGGACGACTACGCGGTGGGCGAGAAGATCGACCACGTGGACGGCTTCACCATCGAGGAGGCCGAGCACCAGATGGCCACCCGCCTGTACCAGAACACCGCCAAGGTCCACTTCAACCAGCACCAGATGGCCAAGGACCGCTTCGGCAAGCGGCTGATCTACGGCGGCCACATCATCTCGCTGGCCCGCTCCCTCAGCTTCAACGGCCTCGGCAACGCCTTCCGCGTGGTCGCCATCAACGGCGGCAACCACGCCAACCCCACCTTCGCCGGCTGCACCATCTACGCGTGGTCGGAAGTCCTGGACAAGCTGGCCATCGACGGCCGCGACGACGTGGGCGCCCTGCGCATCCGCACGGTGGCCACCAAGGACCTGCCCTGCGACGCCTTCCCCTACAAGGACGCCGAAGGGAAGTATGACCCGCAGGTGGTTCTTGACTTCGACTACACGGTCCTCGTGCCGCGCAAGGCGAAGAAGCGGTAAGGACATTTCTCTTACCTCTCTCTCTCTCCCCTCTTGAGGGGAGAGAGAGGCCTACGTACCGTCATCCGACAGGAGATACGAGCGCAGTTCCGTCTCAAGGGTGACGATCATGCCGTGAACCGTTTCCTTTGCTTTATCAAGCTCTTCGGAAGCACCGAGGCTGGCCGATGCCGCGCGGAGGTTCTCATAGACTCGCCCATTGGCCTCGGTCATCATCAGCACGAGGCGCTCGAGGACGCCCTTGAAGTGAGTCAGTTTCTGGTTGCGATCCTCAAGATCAGACCGAAGACTGCGCAGAAGCAGGTGGGTATTGACCCTCGCCACCACCTCTTCCTTGGAATAGGGCTTGACGATGTAGTCCATGCCCCCGACCTCGAAGCCACGAATCTTGTCCTCGATCGCGTCCATCGTCGTAATGAAGATGATCGGCGTGTCCTGGGTGACCGGAGCGGCCCGCAGGCGCCTGCAAACCTCAAAACCGAGCATGTCCGGCATGTTGATGTCGAGGAGAATCAGGTCCGGCCGTTCGTTGATGGCCATCTCGATTCCCTCGGTTCCATTTTCCACCCACAGCACTTCATGCTGGGGCAGCAGCTCGTTTATCAGATGCCCATTGACGGGTTCATCATCGATGATGAGAATCGTCTTCCGTTCCAGGCCGAAGTTTGCAGAAGCAGCTTTCTGAACCGACATCAGTCACACCCGCTCAACCGGGGAGGGCTTGTCCGGCCCTCCCTTGGAGGGGGGAGTGTATCGCATCAAGCGGCAAGGTCAATGGGCTCATCGGCCCGCTATCGCTTGTGGACGACGACCTCCACGTCGGAGTCGATGATAATGGGAAACGTCAACGCGGGTGGTTGAGGGTTGGGGCGACGCGCACTATAGTCGGGGGATGGACACTCCCAGCGTTCGTTCATCATTGGCCGTTCTGGTGGTCGCCGTCGCCGGCTTGACGGCGGCGGGGTGTGAGCGTTCCGGTGGGCCGGCCCCGGTCGTCTATGGCAACGTGTCGGGGACGGCCAGGCCTGCGGCGCCGCAGCCGGACTCGGGCACCATCACCGTTCAGCGCGGTGATTCGGTGCATGCCATCGCCAGGCGTCACCGGGTTCCGGTCAAGGCGCTGATCGTCGCCAACGGCCTGGCGCCGCCCTTTACGCTTCGTGCCGGGCAGAGCCTGGTGCTGCCGTCGATTCGGCTCCACGTGGTGCAGAAGGGAGACACCATCAACGGCATCGCCCGCCGCTATCAGGTGGAGAGTCCGGCGCTGGTGCGCATCAACGACCTGAAGCCCCCGTACATCATTCAGCTTGGGACGACTCTGGCCATTCCCGAGGTCGGTACTGGTGAAGCGTCCCCCGTCAAGCCCTCCGCTCCGATGGTCGCGGCGGCACCGGCCGGGGGAGACAGGCCGCCGCCGTCGCCGTACTCGGCGGCCGGCAAGGTGGTGTCGGAGCCACTCGATTCGCCGCCGTCACCGCCTCCGGCACCTCAGGTCGCTGCCCAGCAGGACCCCGTGCAGGTGGCGCCTGAGCCCGCACCCGCACTCTCTCCCGCTCCCGCATCAACTCCCGCTCCCGCCGCGTCGCCGCCGCGGGTGGCGACGTCTCCCGACATCCCGACACCGCCGGCACGCTCCGGTCGCGCCTTCCAGTGGCCGGTGGCGGGCAAGGTGGTGGCCAAGTATGGCTCCATGGGGGACGGCCTGCAGAACGACGGCGTCAACATCGCCGTTCCCCGGGGGACGCCCGTGCGGGCGGCCGACAACGGGGTCGTGGTCTATGCCGGCAATGAACTCAAGGGGTTCGGCAATCTTCTTCTCATAAAGCATGCGGACGGCTGGATGACCGCCTACGCCCATCACGAGACCATCACCGTCAACCGGGGTGACAAGGTGACGCGGGGCCAGGTGGTGGGGACGGTGGGCAGTTCCGGCAGTGCCCCCTTCCCCCAACTCCATTTCGAGGTGCGGCGCGGGGTGAAGGCGGTGGACCCGACTCCCCTCATGGAAAATCTCAAGGTGTGACAGGGGGTTCCAGCCGGCCTCTCAGGTCCTGGATGAACTGCCAGGCGACCCGGCCGGAGCGGGCTCCCCGGGTCACCGACCACTCGTTGGCCTCGGCGCGGAGTCGCTCGGGCGGCAGGTCGAGGCCGAAGGCCTGGGCATAGCCGGCGACGATGGCCATGAACGTCTCCTGATCGATGGCATGGAACCCGAGCCACAGGCCGAAGCGGTCGGACAGGGAGACCTTCTCCTCGACCGCCTCGCCGGGGGTGATGGCCGTCGCGCCCTCGTTCTCCATCATGTCGCGGGGCATCATGTGGCGGCGGTTCGAGGTGGCGTAGACCAGCACCGTGTCGGGCCGGCCGCGCAGGCCGCCCTCCAGCACCGCCTTGAGCGACTTGTAGCCCTCGTCCGCGGCGGAGAACGACAGGTCGTCGCAGAACAGCAGGCTCCGCCGTCCGGACCCGGCCAGGATGGCCAGCAGCCGGGACAGGGTGGGGATGTCCTCGCGGTGGATTTCCACCAGCGCCAGGGGCGGGTGGGTGCCGTGCTCCCGCGCCTCGGCATTGACCGCGGCGTGCACGGCCTTGACCAGCGAGCTTTTGCCGGTGCCGCGGGCGCCCCAGAGGAGCGCGTTGTTGGCCGGCAGGCCGCGGGCGAAGTGCCGGGTATTCTCCAGCAGCAGGGCGCTCTGGTGGTCGATCCCCCGCAGCAGGGCGATGTCCACATGGCTGACCGTGGCGACCGGGTCGAGCAGCTTCTGCGCGGCCTGCCAGACGAAGGCGTCGGCGGCCAGAAGGTCGCAGGGCGGCGGCGGCTTGGGCGCCAGCCGCTCCAGCGCCTCCGCGATCCGCTCCAGGACGTCCAGGAGTGCCGCGGGGGAGGGAAGGGGGGGGGACGGCGGGGTCATCGTGGGATCCGGGCGCAACGGGGGGAGGATTGCGTTTGCAACTTTGGCTCTTGCCGTTATAGTCCGGCAGGGTTGGCTGATGGAAGATTCAGGAGTCCCGCGCATGTTCCCTATCGCTCCCGCCTACGCTCAGGCTGCCGCCGGCGGTGCCGCTGCCGGAGACGGCCTGCAGGCCTTCCTGCCGCTGATTCTGATTTTCGTGGTGTTCTACTTCCTGCTGATCCGACCGCAGCAGAAGAAGATGAAGCAGCAAAAAGAGATGCTGTCCGCCATCCGGCGCGGTGACCGGGTGATCACCGGCGGGGGCATCTACGGACTGGTGACCAAGGTGATCAACGACCAGGAGTTGATGGTCGAGATTGCCGACAACGTGCGGATCAAGGTCCTGCGCGATACCATCCATGCCGTGCTGGCCAAGACCGAGCCGGTGGCCGGTGGCGGCAAGGGCAAGGATGACAGCGGCGGTGGCGACGGCGATGGGGGCGGCGGAGCGTCGGAATCCACTGCCTCCTCCCCGGCCTCCTCCAAGGCGAGCGAAGGCTCCGGCCCGGCGTCGGCGCTGAAAAAGCTTCTGTCGGGTAAGACCAAATAGCGGAGCGCGATCGCTCAAATGCTCTATTTCCCAAAATGGAAGATCATCCTGATCCTCGTAATCTGCGGGGCGGGTCTGCTGTTCACCATTCCGAACTTTCTTCCTCGTGAGGTTCGGCTCGCCCTTCCTCAGTGGTGGCAACCGGTCAGTCTTGGTCTTGACCTGCAGGGCGGGTCCCACCTTTTGATCGAGGTGGGCGTCAAGGAGGCGGCGCAGGAGCAGCTCGGCAACCTGGCCGAGACGGTGCGGGCGGCGTTGCGCACGGCGGGGATCCGGCAGCAGAACCTGACGGCCGCGAACGGGGTGGTGAGCGTTACCATCCCTGACGCGGAGAAGCGCGACGAGGCCCGCCGCCTGATTCGGGACGCGGATCGCTCGGCGCTGATGGACAGCGACGACTCCGGTGTCATCCGCCTCAGCTACACCGAGGCGACGGTGCGCGAGCGGCAGGACTCCGCCGTGCGGCAGTCCATCGAGATCGTCCGTCGGCGCGTCGACGAGTCGGGCACCCGCGAGGCCTCGATCCAGCGGCAGGGAACCGACCGCATCATCGTCGAACTGCCCGGCATCGATGACCCGGAGCGGGTCAAGCGCCTGCTGGGAAAGACGGCCAAGCTCACCCTGCACATCGTCGATGACCGCACGCCCCTGTCCGAGGCCATGAGCGGGCGGGTGCCGCCGGGGTCGGAACTGCTGCCGTCGAGCGATTCGTCGGGGCCGGGGAAATTCCTGGTGCGCAAGAAGGTGGAGGTGGGCGGCGAGATGCTGACCGACTCCCAGCCATCGTTCCAGGACGGCCGGCCGGTGGTCACCTTCCGCTTCAATGCCCTTGGCGCCAGGAAGTTCGGCAAGGTCACCCAGGACAATGTCGGCAAGAATCTGGCCATCGTCCTCGACGGCAAGGTCATCAGCGCCCCCGTGGTCCGCGAGCCGATCCTGGGCGGCAACGGCGTGATTTCCGGCAGCTTCACCGTGCAGCAGGCCAGCGATCTCGCGTTGCTGCTGCGGGCCGGCGCCCTTCCGGCGCCCCTGACCTTCCTTGAGGAGCGCACCGTCGGCCCCGGCCTCGGCGCCGACTCCATCCGGGCCGGAGCGTTCGCCAGCGGGCTCGGCCTGGTTCTGGTGGTCGTGTTCATGGTCCTGGTCTATGGGCTGCTCGGGGTGATCGCCAACGTGGCGCTGTTCCTCAACCTGATCCTGCTCATCGGCTTCATGAGTTCCATCGGCGCCACCCTGACGCTGCCGGGCATCGCCGGCATCGTGCTGACCATGGGCATGGCGGTGGACGCCAACGTGCTGATCTACGAGCGCATGCGCGAGGAGTACCGGCTCGGCCGCACCACCATCAACGCCATCGAGGCCGGCTTCGAGCGCGCCTTCGCCACCATCCTCGACGCCAATCTGACCACCTTCATGGCGGCGGCGCTGCTGTTCCTGTTCGGCTCGGGCACGGTGAAGGGGTTCGCGGTGACGCTCGGCATCGGCATCATCACCACCATGTTCACGGCGGTCATGGTGACGCGCCTGATAGTTGTGGCGTGGCTGCGCCGGGTCAAGCCGAAGACTTTGCCCATCTGACATGGCACCCCTCACGCCGCCGGCCCCCCGTGGTCGCAGCCTGATCCAGGGCTATGGCGACGGCGGCTTCCGCATCGGCGGCCTCTTTCACGCCGGCTCGGTCCTGGTGTTCGCCGATGCGGTGGAGGCCTGGCCGGTGCCGGAGCCGGCCGGCATCACCCTGGACAGCCTGGCCGCGGTGACGGCCGCGGGGCGAGCCGTCGACCTGCTGCTGGTGGGATGCGGGCGGGCGCGGGCGGTCCTGCCGGAGTCCCTGCGCCAGTACCTGCGGCGCGCCGGGATCGTCGCCGAGGCCATGGATACCGGTGCCGCCTGCCGAACCTTCAACATCCTGCTGGCCGAGGAGCGTCGCGTCGCCGCGGCGCTGATCGCCGTGTAGGGGTGACATCAATCCGGTATCGCAACGATCCCTCCCCACGCCGATCAATTGATTTGACAGCCGAGTCGGCGTGTGTTGTGATGGCGGAATGATGATACTCCGTGAGATCAGACGCCGACTCCGTTACGTCCTCGCTCCCCTGTTCGGGATGGGGGTGGTGGTCTATTTCAGTTACCACGCCGTTCAGGGCGACCGCGGACTCCTCGCCTGGTGGGAACTGAACCACGAGATCCAGCAGGCCGAGCAGCGCCTCGCGGTGGTCAGTGCCGAGCGCGACGCCCTGGAGAACCGGGTCCGCCTGCTGCGCCCGGAAAGCCTGGATCCCGATCTTCTGGAGGAGCGGGCGCGCGTGGTCCTCAACATGGGACGCGGTAACGATCTCGTGATCATGACCCGCTGAGCGGGTCTGCCCGGCCACTCGCGCACCTCATCGTTTGATTTCCGCGATTCCCTCCCTACATGACCCCTGACGGCATCGTTCAGCCGGGAAAGGGTCTGGTCATGGAGAGGGGCGCGGGTGTCGGCGAGCCATCGGCCGAGGAGCTTATCCGCCTTTACCGCGACATGCTGCTGATCCGCCGCTTCGAGGAGAAGGCGGGGCAGGTGTATGGCACGGGGCTGATCGGCGGGTTCTGCCATCTGTACATCGGCCAGGAGGCGGTGGTGGTCGGCCTGCAGGCCTGCGCCGCTCCGGGTGACTCGATGGTCACCAGCTACCGCGATCACGGCCACCTGCTGGCCTGCGGCGTCGACCCGAAGGCGGTGATGGCGGAACTCATGGGCCGGCGGACCGGCTGCTCCGCCGGCAAGGGCGGCTCCATGCACATGTTCGACGTCGCGGCCGGTTTCTTCGGCGGCCATGGCATCGTCGGCGCCCAGGTGCCCGTGGGCACGGGACTGGCCTTCGCCCACCGCTATCGCGGCGATGGCGGCCTGTGCCTGTGCTGTCTCGGCGACGGAGCGATCAACCAGGGGCAGGTCAGCGAGGCGTTCAACATGGCGGCCCTGTGGTCGCTGCCGGTCCTCTATGCCATCGAGAACAACCGCTACGGAATGGGAACCTCGGTGGAGCGGGCGATGGCCGGCCGGGCCATGAGCGAGCGTGGCTTCGCCTATGGCATCCCCGGTCGCGAGGTGGATGGCATGGACGTGCTGGCGGTGCGGGCGGCGGTCGCCGAGGCCGTCGCCGAGATCCGGGCCGGCGGTGGTCCCCGCATCCTGGACATGAAGACCTATCGCTTCCGGGGTCATTCCATGTCCGATCCGGCCAGCTACCGGAGCCGTGAGGAGGTCGCATTGATGCGGAGCGAGAACGATCCCATCGCCCGCCTTCGCGCCCGGATGCTGGGGGAGGGGGCGATCGACGAGGCCGGACTGAAGGAGATCGATGGCGCGCTCAAGGCCGTGGTCGCCGAGGCGATCGCCTTCGCCGAGGCGAGCCCCGAGCCGGTCCCGGCCGAGCTGCTCACCGACGTGCTGGCCGAGGGACGGGGGTGACCATGGAGCAGGTCCGCCAGACGGTGCGCGAGGCGCTCCGCGATGCCATGGCCGAGGAGATGCGCCGCGACCCCGGCGTGTTCCTCATGGGCGAGGAGGTCGGCCAGTACCAGGGCGCCTACAAGGTCAGTCAGGGCCTCCTGGACGAGTTCGGGCCGCGGCGGGTGGTGGACACGCCCATCAGCGAGATCGGCTTCACGGGCATCGGCGTTGGCGCGGCCTTCGGCGGTCTGCGGCCGATCGTCGAGTTCATGAGCTTCAACTTCTCCATGCAGGCCATCGACCAGGTGATCAACTCGGCGGCCAAGACGCGGTACATGTCGGGCGGCCGGATTGGCTGCCCCATCGTCTTCCGCGGCCCCAACGGGGCGGCGGCGCGGGTGGCGGCGCAGCACTCCCAGTGTTTCGCCAGCTGGTATGCCCACTGTCCGGGCCTCAAGGTGGTGGCGCCGTGGTCGGCGGCCGATGCCAAGGGGCTGCTGAAGGCGGCGATCCGCGATCCCGACCCGGTGATCTTTCTCGAGAACGAGCTGCTCTATGGCCGGAGCTTCGACGTGCCCGACGATCCCGATTTCCTGCTGCCCATCGGCAAGGCCGTGATCGAGCGGCCGGGCCGGGACGTCACCATCGTCGCCTTCTCGCGCATGGTGGACGTGGCCCTGGATGCCGCCGGGATACTGCTGCGGGACGACGGCATCGACGCCGAGGTGATCAATCTGCGCACCCTGCGACCCCTGGACGTTCCGACTCTGGTGGCTTCGGTGACGCGGACCAATCGCCTGGTGTCGGTGGAGGAGGGCTGGCCCACCGCCGGCGTGGGGGCCGAAATCGCCGCCCTGATGATGGAACACGCCTTCGACGCCCTCGATGCGCCGGTCCTGCGGGTGACGGGGGCCGATGTCCCCTTGCCCTACGCGGCGAATCTGGAGAAGCTGGCGATACCGCAACCCGACGACGTGGTCGCCGCGGTCCGGTCCGTGTGCCATCGCGCGTGACAGCATTCAAGGAAGGGGGGACGCCATGCCGATCCAGATCCTGATGCCGGCCCTGTCGCCGACCATGACCGAGGGAAAAATCGCCCGCTGGCTGAAGGCGGAGGGAGACCCGGTCTCCCCCGGCGACGCCCTGGCCGAGATCGAGACCGACAAGGCCACCATGGAACTGGAAGCCGCCGACGAGGGCATTCTCGGCCGCATCCTGGTGCCCGCGGGTAGCGAGGGCGTCGCCGTCAACACGCCCATCGCCCTGCTGCTGGCCGAGGGGGAAACCGCCGAAGCAGTCGCACCTGCTCCATCTCCATCTCCGCCTCCGCCTCCGACTCCGCCTGCACCCGCCGCCGCACCTGCCCCTACTCCGGCTCCGGCTCCGCCTCCGGTTCCGTCGGCCCCCGTCGCCGAGACACGGATCGCGGCGAGTCCGCTCGCCCGCCGCATGGCGCGGGAGGCGCGACTCGACCTGTCGCGGATTCGCGGCACCGGCCCCCACGGACGCATCGTCAAGGCCGACATCGACCAGGCCGTGGGGACCGCCGTTCCGCCCGTTCCGCCCGCTCCGCCCGTCGCTCCCCCTCCCGAACCCTCTACGCCGGCGGCCTTTCCCTTCGGCCCGGCCTTCGTCGAGGTGCCCCACTCCACCATCCGCCGGACCATCGCCCGCCGCATGACCGAGTCCGTGCGCACGGCGCCCCACTTTCACCTGACCATCGACGTGGACCTGATGGCGCTGCTGGCGCTCCGTGAGCAGTTCAACCAGCCGGCCCCCGCGGAACAACGGCTGTCGCTCACCGACTTCGCCATCAAGGCGGTGGCGGTGGCGCTGCGGCGGGTGCCGGCTGCCAACGTCGCCTGGCGCGACGATGCCATGCTCCAGTTCACCGAGGTGGACGTGGCGGTGGCGGTGGACACGCCGAGCGGCCTCGTCACTCCGGTGATCCGCCGCGCCGACGCCCTGGGCCTCAGGGAGATTTCGACCGGGCTCAAGGATCTGGCGGCCAGGGCGCGGGAGGGCCGGCTGCGGCCGGAGGACTACACCGGCGGCGGCTTCACCCTGTCCAACCTGGGCATGCTCGGCGTCCGCGCCTTCGCCGGCGTCATCAATCCGCCGCAGGCCTGCCTCCTGGGTCTTGGCGCGGCGGAGCAGCGGCCGGTGGTGAAGAACGGCGCGCTGGGCATCGCCACCGTGATGACCTGCACCCTGGCGGCGGACCACCGGGCCATCGACGGCGCCGTCGGCGCCCGCTTCCTCGCGGCGTTCAAGGGGATGATCGAGCAACCCACCACCATGCTCCTCTGACAACAACCGGAGACCAGCCATGGCCGACACCTCGTTCGACGTGGTCATCATCGGATCGGGACCGGGAGGCTATGTCGCGGCCATCCGGGCGGCGCAGCTTGGCCTGCGGGTGGCGGTGGTGGAGCGGGAGCGGCTGGGCGGCGTCTGCCTCAACTGGGGGTGTATCCCGACCAAGGCGCTGCTGCGCTCGGCCGAGGTCTACCGCCAGATGCGCCAGGCCGCCGACTATGGCCTCGCCGCCGAGGGCGTGGGGTTCGACCTGGCGAAGATCGTCGCCCGCTCGCGGGCGGTGGCCGAGAAGCTCTCCGGCGGCATCCACCACCTGATGAAGAAGAACGCCGTGGCGGTGGTGGAGGGGCAGGGCCGCCTCGCCGGGCCGGGGCGAGTGCGCGTCACCAGGGCCGACGGAGGCATAGAGGAGCTTGGCGCCCGCCACATCATCCTGGCGACCGGCGCCCGGGCACGGACCCTGCCCGGCCTCGAGCCCGACGGCCGGCTGGTGTGGAGCTATCGCCACGCCCTGATCCCCGACCGCATGCCGGCGTCGCTGCTGGTGGTGGGCTCGGGCGCCATCGGCATCGAGTTCGCGAGCTTCTTCCGCACCCTCGGGGCCGAGGTGACGGTGGTGGAGGCGCTGGACCGCATCCTGCCGCTGGAGGACGAGGAGATCTCCGCCCTGGCCGGCAAGGCCTTCGCGGCCCAGGGCATGACCCTCCACACCGGGGCGACGGTCGCCTCCCTCAAGCGCGGCCCCGACGGCGTCACCGCCACCATCACCCGCGGCGCCGAGACCCACGAGGTGACGGCGGAGCGGGTCATCGTCGCCGTCGGCATCGTCGCCAACGTCGAGGACTGCGGCCTGGAGGGCACCGGCGTCGTGGTGGAGCGGGGGCACGTGGTGGTGGATCCGTGGCTGTGCACCGGCGAGCCCGGCGTCTACGCCATCGGCGACCTGGTGGCCGGCCCGTGGCTGGCCCACAAGGCGAGCCACGAGGGCGTGATCTGCGTCGAGAAGATCGCCGGCGTCGCCGACGTCCACCCCCTGGACCGGACCCGCATCCCCGCCTGCACCTACAGCCATCCCCAGGTCGCCAGCATCGGCCTGACCGAGGCGGCGGCCCGCGCCACTGGCCGCGCGGTCAAGGTCGGCCGCTTCCCCTTCCTCGGCAACGGCAAGGCCATCGCCATGGGCGAGCCCGAGGGACTGGTCAAGACCGTGTTCGACGCCCACACCGGCGAACTCCTGGGCGCCCACATGGTGGGAGCCGACGTCACCGAACTGATCGAGGGCCATTCCCTGGCCATGACCCTCGAATCCACCGAGGCCGACCTGTTCCGCACCATCTTCCCCCACCCGACCCTTTCCGAGATGATCCACGAGTCCGCCCTGTCGGCCTTCGGCAGGGCGGTGCATTTCTAGAGCATTTTCAGACCGAGCCGAATCGCCAGGGATTCCCATGACGCAATTTTTATGGTTCATAGAAGGCCGATCGCAACAGGCGAGGGTCGTCGATGACATGGCGTAGCGGGCAA
>JAMOBE010000020.1:0-48906 GCA_039908285.1 Alphaproteobacteria bacterium | reverse complement strand
TCCGCCTGAGCGGAAACGCTCTAGAATTTGCCTCTGGCCGCTCAAGCGCCGCGCGGGCTTTTCGCAGTTTCCGCTTGAGCGGAAACTGCTCTAGCCCGCATTTCTCACCGGGACGCGGAATGATGGCGCAGAGATTTGATTCGCCTATGATTTTTCCGACCGCCGGCAATACTGGCTGTATTGGCAAGGGAGGAAAAATCATAGGCGAATCAAGGATCAAGCCAGCATCCGTCGGACCGGTGAGAAATGCGGGCTAGGCTCCCGGTTCGGTCCGCCGGGTGAGCTTGGCCAGTTCCACCTCGGCCCGCAGCTCGATTTCGTCGAGAATGGCGGCGAGGTCGGGATCGACCCCCTGTTCGCGCCGCGTGCGCATCAGCTGCGCCAGACCGGCGAGCCGTTCCTTGGGGATGGCGCCGGTCAGAAGGCCCTGTCGCACCTCTTCGAGCCGGTCGAGAATTTCCGCGCCACGCTGCACCATGCGCCGGTGCATCTCGCGGCGGGAGCGGCCGTCGTCCTCGGTCGCCGTCTGTGCGGCGATGAGGGCGTCGACGCTGGCCAGAGCCGTCGGCGCCTCGGCGCCGGACGGCTCCTCCACCTCGCCGAGATACTTCTGCAGGTGGCCGGCGAACGCGCCCGCCCCCGTTCCCTTTCCCGCCTTGTCGGCCCGCTTGGCCGTCGATGCGCCGGCCGTGGAGCCGGCCTGAGTGATCTTCATGGGTACCCACACCGGTTCCGTCTGGAACTCGCAACTCCATGACTCTAGCCGTCCGAGTCGTTGATGAAAAGGACTATTCGCAGTCCCCAGCCTCCGTGGCGCTTGATCGGAACCGCCGCGCGACGTACCCTGACAGGGTAGGTCTTTGTATCTTCAAGCTTCCGTCAGCCGAGGAGACGCCGCCGTGCGCCCCACCGTCGAGATCCTGGATGTGATCATCGAGGAACAGGATGGCCTGTTCGTGGCCACCTGCCCGACGTTGCCCGAGTTGCTGGTCGCCCATGTCGATATCGGCCGGTTGATGGATGCCATCCCGGAAGTGATCGAGGCGATCTATCATCTTGAGAGGGGCATGGCGATCGAGGTTCTTCCCGCCGACGCGCCTGGCGCCGTCGCTTTCCACCGTCCGTGGGTGGCGATCCCGGTGCATCCGTCACGGCAGGCCGTGGCGTGACGCCCGAGGAGTTCGAAGCCGAGCTTGTGCGGCTCGGCTTCCGCAAGACCAATATCACCGCGAGCCTCGCGCGCCGCTGGGAACATGTGTCCGGCACCAACCCCTTCATCACCGAGGCCGTCCACATCCCGCTCGAGCGGTTGCCTGCCTACCTCGCCACCATCCGCCGATCGCTTGGGTTGCCGCCCAGACCCTACATGCACTGACATTTCCGCCCCGGCAATTGTTGCCGCGCTCGCGGACGAAAGTGCCGACGGAGGTCCCAGAGGCCTCCAGGACGCCCCGGAACGTCCTTATTCGCGACTGGCACGACTTTCGCATATGGGTAGACGGATGATTGCCCGTTTTCCTGAGATGCAAGAGGACCCGCCATGACGTCGCTCCGCTCCCTGTCGATGACTTCCCTGCTCCGGGCCGTGACGGCTCCGGCGCTGGCGCTGGTGATGCTGGCGACGTCGGTTGCGGTCCCCGTTCCCGCCCTCGCCAACTCGCGCATCAAGGACATCGCCGAGTTCGAGGGCATACGCGACAACCTGCTGGTGGGCTACGGCCTGGTGGTCGGGCTCAACGGCACCGGTGACAGCCTGGAGAACATGGCGTTCACCAAGGAAAGCCTGATCGGCATGCTGGAGCGGCTCGGCGTCAACACCCGCGACGGCTCGCTGAAGGCGAAGAACGTGGCGGCGGTGATGGTGACGGCGGTCCTGCCGCCGTTCTCCCGTCAGGGCAGCCGCATCGACGTCAGCATCAGCGCCCTCGGCGACTCGAAGAGCCTGCTGGGCGGCAACCTGCTGGTGACGCCGCTGGTGGGCGCCGACGGCGAGGTCTATGCGGTGGGCCAGGGCCAGGTACAGGTGGGCGGCTTCACCGCCTCGGGCAAGAGCGGCTCCTCCATCACCAAGGGCGTCCCCACCGCTGGCCGCATCCCGAGCGGGGCCATCGTCGAGCGCGAGGTTCCCTTCGCCCTCGGCGCCCTGCAGAAGATCAACATCTCGCTGCGCAATCCGGACCTGACCACCGGCCGGCGGGTCGCCCAGGCCATCAACGCCTTCCTCGGCAACCCGGTGGCCCGTCCGACCGACCCCGGCACCATCGAGGTCAACGTTCCCGACAAGTATCATGGCGACGTGGTGGCCATGCTGACCGACATCGAGCAGCTGCGCATCGAGCCGGACCAGCTCGCCCGCGTGGTGATCGACGAGACCTCGGGCACCATCGTCATCGGTGACAACGTGCGCATCTCGACGGTGGCCATCGCCCAGGGCAATCTGACCATCAAGGTCACCGAGACTCCCCAGGTGTCCCAGCCGGAGCCGTTCTCGACGACCGGCACGACCACCACGGTGGAGCGCTCGGACATCCAGGTGGACGAAGGCAAGGACAAGAAGCTCACCATGATGGACGGCGGCGTCACGCTGCAGAGTCTGGTCAATGGCCTGAACTCGCTCGGCGTCGGCCCCCGCGACATGATCAGTATCCTCCAGGCCATCAAGGCCGCCGGCGCCCTCCAGGCCGAAATCGAGGTGATGTGATGACCACGACCCTTCCCGCCCTCGACCTGTCGTCCACGGATGCCGGTCGTCCCATGCCGAAGATCAACTCCCACCAGGGCACCGCCCGCATGCGCAAGAGCGCCGAGGACTTCGAGGCCATGTTCATCAGCCAGATGTTCAAGCCCATGTTCGAGGGCATCAGCACCGATGGTCCGACCGGCGGCGGCGACGGCGAGAAGATGTTCCGCTCGATGCTGGTGGACGAATACGGAAAGATGCTCGCTCACCGTGGCGGCTTCGGCATCGCCGACGCGGTGATGCGCACCATGATCGAAACCCAGGCGAGGCAAACCCCATGAGCGCCGCACCTCCCCCCTTCAAGCCGAACCTGCCGCCCCCCCGGGCGGGCGCGCCCAAGGCCGCTCCCGGAACCCCCGGAACCCCTGCGGCTGCTGGCACGGGCGCCGCCCCGGCCAAGCCCTCGGCCATGGCATCCCTCGGCAAGCTGGTCGGCCGCCCGGCCGAGCCGCCGCCGCCCCGCCGCATCGGCCCGCCCCCCTCCACCGGTCCGGCCGCCCAGCCGGGACCCGGCAAGATTGACCAGCTCTTCGATGCCGTGAACCTCCTCGACGAGGTGCTCGACCAGGAGAACGCCGCCCTCAAGGTGCACAACATCGCCAAGGTGCGGGAACTGGCCGAGCGCAAGGAACGGCTGACCCGGCTTTATACCGACAACGTGAAAGCGGTCACCGGGGCGCCGGACCTGCTGAAGGCCATGGAGCCGGAGCGGCGCGAGCGGCTGAAGGCGTTCGCCGTCAAGCTGGAGACCAATGCCGCCGTCAATTCCCGTCTGCTCAAGGCCAACGTCGACGCGGCCAACCGGCTGATGAAGATCGTGGTCGAGGCGGTCAGGGAGCGCCGCTCCAGCAACGCCGGCTACTCGGCCGTGGGCGCCCTTGCCGCCGACGAAATGAAGGGGCCTGGCACGGCGATTGCATTTGATCAAGACGTATAGGGTAATATTTACCCCCGGCAGGAGTCGCTACCATGTCGTTGACGCTAGGATTGGGAGCCGCACTGAGCGGACTGCTGACCAGCCAGAAGGGGCTGGATCTGGTTTCCCACAACATCGCCAACGTCAACACCGAAGGCTACACGCGCAAGCAGTTCAACCCGGAAAGCCGGGTGCTGGACGGCCATGGCGTCGGCGTTCAGGTGAGCCAGGCCACCCGCGAGGTGGACAATGGGCTGCTGCGCGACGTTCGCCGCGAGACCGGCATCCAGCAGAAGATGCAAAGCATCAGCGACTACTATGCCAGAATGCAGGACCTGTTCGGCGAGCCCGAGAACGCCTCCTCCATCAGCCACATCATTTCGACCGCCCAGTCCGAGATCGAGAACATGGCGGTCAGCCCGAGTTCCGCGACCGTTCAGGCCAACGCCGTCGATAGCGTGGTGCGCGTCACCCAGAAGCTCAACTCCATGGCCGAACAGATTCAGGAACTGCGGCGTCAGGCCGACCGGTCCATCGAGGACAATGTCGCCTCGCTCAACGACACCCTGACCAACATCGCCAACCTCAACGAAAAGATCGTGCGCGACCTGGCGACGGGGACCGGCGCCGCCGATCTCGAGGACAAGCGGGACCTCGCCCTGAAGAAGCTCTCGGAGCAGATCGACATTCAGGTGTTCTCGCGGCCGAACGGTGCCATCGTCGTCTTCACCACCAGCGGCACCAGCCTCGTCGACAGTTCGTCGGTGTCGGTCACCCACGCGTCCATCACCTCCGTCAGCCCGTGGCAGAACAACGGCTCGAGCGACTTCCAGTCGATCGGCGTCGGCCCCGTCGATATCACCTCCGAGGTCCGCCAGGGCAAGCTGAAGGGCCTCATCGATCTGCGCGACACCATTCTGCCGAACCTGCAGTCCGAACTGGACGAGCTGACCTCGACGATGCGTGATGAGATCAACAAGGTCAACAATCGCGGGGTCGCCTATCCCCAGATGACGACCACCATGACCGGATCTCGCAAGTTCATACAGGACGCGGACGAGAACAGGACGGTCGCCACCGACCTCTATGCCGCCCAGGGCTACACCCAGACCCTCACCATGTCCGGCGGCGACGTGGCCATCGGCCTTTTCAACAGCCAGGGGGCGCAGTCGGCCACCACCACTCTTTCCACCATCATGAACACCGATTACTCGGCGGCCGGCCCCGATCATAATCTGGTCGCCCAGGGCGGGACCGGCGCCGCCTGGACCATCGACCAGGTGGCGGGGCACCTCCAGTCCTGGCTGAATGCCAATGGCGCCGCCACGGCCACGGTCGCCGTCAATACGACCGGCAAGCTGGCGATCACCCTGAACTCCACCAGCCTGAGCCTCGGTTTCCGCGACCAGGCTTCGAGCACCGCCGGGGCGACGGCGGGCGACGTCTCCATCGCCTTCAACGCCGATGGACCGCAACTGATCGGCACGACGACGATGGCGGCTGCGGCAACATTCGCCGCCGCCGACGGACTGCGGATCGGCACGACCAATATCAGTGTTGCCGGCCAGACCCTGGCCGCCGCCGTCGCCACCATCAATGCCCAGGCGGCGACGACCGGCGTGTACGCCTCCAACGTGAACGGACGACTGTCGTTCAGTACCGCCAGCACCACGGCGATCACCATCGGCAACAGCACGGCGGGCGGCGCCACGTCGGCACTCGGCACGGCGGGGATCACCGTCGGATCAACCGTGGCCGCCGATACGGACCTGACCGTGAGCGGGTTCTCCAACTTCTTCGGCCTCAACGACCTGATAACGACCGATCGCAACAAGTGGATGTGGGACTCGGCCGTCAAGAACAGCACCGACACGATACTATCGGCCGGGACGCTCAACTTCCAGACGACGAACAACTTCGTGCCCGTGGGTCATTTGACGGCGGGCGGCACCCTCACCGGTGCCACGGTCACGGTTGCGGGCAGCACCATCACCGCTTCGAGCGGCACTCCGTTCTACAAGAACAATGATGCGACCACACCCTATCCGCCGGTCGGGTCCACCTTCACCATGACGGGTGGCAGTACCCTCAACGCCGGCATCACCTACACCGTCACCGCCAACACCGGCAACGTGCTGACCGTGTCGCCGGCCCCGGTGGCCGAGGCCGCCGTGGCGGCGGACATCAGCATCCCGGCGCTCGGCAGTATTTCGGTGACCGCCACCGACACCCTGTCCACCATCGCCGACAAGATCAACAACAGCGCCACCCTGAGCATCTCGCTCCAGGCATCGGTGATCCCCGACGGCGGCGGCTATCGGCTGCGCATCAAGACCACCGACGGTTCCGAACTGCTGGTCACCCAGAGCGGTGCCCTCCCTCACTCCATGATGGACACGCTGGGGCTGGCCCCATCGGACTGCGGTGTGTCGAACATTGCCGCCGTGCGCAACGACATCATCGCCACGCCCCAGCTCATCAGTCGAGGCATCGTCCAGTACAGCACGGACCTCAGCCAGTACTACATGAGCGCCGGCGACAATACGACGGCCAACCAGCTGGCCAATCTCTTCACCAGCAGCGCGTCGTTTACCCTGGCGGGCAACCTGTCCAGCACCACGCGCACGTTCTCCGACTATGCGGCCAACATTCTGTCGCAGAACTCCAACGAGGCGGCCAATGTCAAGGACTCTCTCGTCTACCAGAACGGCCTCCAGCAGGCCCTGGTCATGAAATCGGCCGAGTTCAGTGCGGTAAACCTTGACGAAGAGATGTCGAAGCTTATGGTATTCCAGCAGTCCTATACGGCGGCGGCCAAGGTGATCGCGGCCACGCAGGCGATGCTGGATGTACTGAACAACCTGATACGATAGGCGAAGGAGGGCGTAGCCATGCCACGGGTCGCCACACTCGTTTCTCACCAGATTCTGGCCGAACGCATGATGACCGTCCAGAAGCGCGTTCAGGACCAGCAGGTGCAGCTTACGACCGGAAAGAGGTCACGGGATTACGCGGGCATTGCAACCCGCTCCCTGGAACTGGTCAACTTCACCAATCAGACCAGGGAAGCGAAGCAGTACATGACCGGAAACGCAACGGCCAACCTTCGGCTCAGCACAGAACTGACGGCGGTCTCGTCGATAGAAAAGGTGATCCGCAAGTTCCGTACTGACGTCATCACCTTTTCCAATCTGGACTTCAGCAACCCCACGCCAGACAAACTGTCCGAAGTCAGAGAGATGCAGGAAAAGGCCTTCAATGCCATGAATGACATTGAGGACATGCTCAACACGCGCATCGAGGGCCGCTTCCTGTTCGCCGGCGGCAAGACCGATACCCGTCCGGTCACTCTTCCATACTCGTCCCTGACCGCACTGCAGACCGCCTTCCCCGGCACCGGCGCCAATTTCCCGGTGACCCGTGACAAGCACCTGGGCAATACCAGCATGACCGCCGCCGACTACGGCACCCTGGACTTCGCCGTCGGCGGAACCATCACCGCCAATCCGTCCATCACCTCCGCCGGCAGCGACCTCACCGTCAATGGCACGAACGGCACCCTCACCTTCACGATCGCCGGTGTCGCGACGGCCGGCGCGTTTGGCACCGCGGCGGCGCCGACGCCGCCCATTGGCGCCTCGTTCACCACGTCAGCCGGTCTCAACGCCGGCACCACCTTTACCGTCACCGGCAACGATGGGACCAACCTGACCGTCAGCCCGACGCCCCAGACCGAGACGCTTCTGGCGGCCACCACGCCGACGGTTGTTCCCAACGTGTTCGAGCACCTGCCCATCGGCACCGAGTTCTCGGTCTCGGGCGGGCTGAACTCCGGCACGACGTTCACCATCACCGGCAACACCGGAACCGTCCTGACGGTAACCCCGGTTCCGGTCGCTGAGGTGGGGACCGCGGCGGTGACGATCAGCGCGACGACGCCCAACAGCTTTTATCAGGGCGACCAGCTCCAGCTTCAGCACCGGATCGACGAGGATCGCACCATCAGCCTCGGCATCAATGCCGCGGATGGAGGCTTCGAAAAGGCCATACGGGCCATGGGCATGATCGCGCAGGGAGACGCCGCGACCAACACCGCGGCCGTCATGGCGGCGTTTCCCGGGCGCGTCCAGGCTGTTCTCAAGATGCTGAACGACTCGCTGGAGCATGACCCGACCGGCATGGCGGCCGAGAACACGGGTGACATCCGCAACCTGCAGAACACCATCGGACGCAATCAGGTCGTCCTCAGTGACGCCGACGACCGCCACACCGAGTTCATGAGCTTCCTCAGCACCAGGATCATCGAGATCGAGAACGTGAACCCCCTGGAGACGGCGGCCACCCTCAACTCCGACATCACGGCCCTCGACATCTCCATGAAGGTGCTGGCCAGGGTCCAGCAGCTCAGTCTGTCGGACTATATCTGATACGGGGTTGGGAGGATCACTCCCACTCGATGGTGCCGGGGGGCTTGGAGGTGATGTCGTAAACCACCCGGTTGATGCCGCGGACCTCGTTGATGATGCGGCTCGCGACCCGGCTCAGGAAGTCGTGGTCGAAGTGGTAGTAGTCGGCGGTCATGCCGTCGGTGGACGTCACCGCCCGCAGGGCCAGGGCGTAGTCATAGGACCGGCTGTCACCCATCACCCCCACCGTCCGCACCGGCAGCAGCGCCGCGTAGGCCTGCCAGATGGCGTCGTAGAGGCCGGCGTTGCGGATCTCCTCCATGTAGATGGCGTCGGCTCGGCGCAGGATGTCGAGCTTCTCGCGGGTCAGGTCCTGTCCGGGGATGCGGATGGCGAGGCCGGGGCCGGGGAAGGGATGGCGGCCCACCATTTCGTCGGGCAGCCCAAGCTCGCGGCCGAGGACCCGGACCTCGTCCTTGAACAGTTCGCGCAGGGGCTCCACCAGTTTCATGTTCATGCGCTCTGGCAGGCCGCCCACGTTGTGGTGCGACTTGATGGTGACGCTCGGACCGCCGATGAAGCTCACCGACTCGATGACGTCGGGGTACAGGGTGCCCTGGGCCAGGAAGTCGGCGCCGCCGGCCCGCTTCGCCTCTTCCTCGAAGACGTCGATGAAGGTGGCGCCGATGATCTTGCGCTTGCGCTCCGGGTCCAGCTCCCCCGAAAGTTTGGACAGGAACAGGTCGGAGGCATCCCGGTGGACCAGCCGGATGTTGAAGCGGTCGCGGAACAGCGACACCACCTGGTCGGCCTCGCCAAGCCGCATCATGCCGTGATCGACGAAGACGCAGGTGAGCTGATCGCCGATGGCCTCGTGCAGCAGCGCCGCCACCACCGCCGAGTCCACGCCGCCCGACAGGCCGCAGATTACCCGGCCACTCCCCACCTGAGCCCGCACCTTGGCGATTTCCTGCGCCCGGAACGCCGCCATGGTCCAGGCGCCCGAGCAGCCGCAGATCCGGTGGGCAAAGGTGCGCAGCAGAGCGGCGCCGTGGGGGGTGTGCACCACCTCGGGATGGAACTGCACGCCATAGAAGCGACGCTCCTCGTCGGCGACGGCGGCAAAGGGCGCGCCGTCGGAGGCCGCCACCACCCGGAAGCCCGGGGGCAGCGACACCACGCGGTCGCCATGGCTCATCCACACCTGTTCCCGGCCACCGGCGGTCCAGGTGCCCTCGAACAGGGCGCAGGTGCTGGTCACCTCGACCCAGGCCCGGCCGAACTCGCGATGATCGGAGCTTTCCACCGCGCCGCCCAGTTGCGCCACCATGGTCTGCTGGCCATAACAGATGCCGAGCACCGGCAGCCCCAGGGAGAACAACTCAGCCGGCGCCCGCGGCGTATCGGCGAGGGTCACCGATGCCGGCCCGCCCGAGAGAATCACCCCCCTGGCCCCGAACGCCCGGATGGACTCCCCGGTCACCCGGTTGAAGGGATGGATCTCGCAGTAGACGCCGCACTCGCGCACGCGGCGGGCGATGAGCTGGGTTACCTGGGAGCCGAAGTCGACGATGAGGATACGATCGGTCATGGAACGGGGCCTGGAGGCTGGGACTGGGGAACGGGTGGAACAGCGCCGGAGACTACCCCATTCCATCGGCCGGGTCGATGGCATAGCCGGCGGCGCGGACGGTGCGGATGATGTCGGGGGCATCGTCGCCGTTCAGTGCCTTGCGCAGGCGACGGACATGGACGTCCACGGTCCGGGGCTCCACATAGATGTCGCGGCCCCACACGGCGTTCAGCAGGTCCTCGCGGGAGAACACCCGTCCGGGGTGGCGCAACAGATGTCGCAGCAGGCGGAACTCGGTCGGGCCGAGGTGAACGGGGCGGCCGCCGCGGGTCACCCGCCGCCCGTCCAGGTCCATGACCACGTCGCGGCACACGAGGCGGCTCTGCGGCGGCGCCGGCTGGGCGCGGCGCAGCAGGGCCCTGAGGCGGGCCACCAGCTCGCGCATCGACACCGGCTTGGTCATGAAGTCGTCGGCGCCGGTGTCGAGTCCGCGCACCTTGTCGCTTTCCTCCGCCCGGGCGGTCAGCATCAGCACCGGCACGTCGCGGGTGATGGGGCGCGCCCGCAGCTGGCGGCAGACCTCGAGCCCCGACATCACCGGCAGCATCCAGTCCAGCACCACCACATCCGGTGCCTGGTCGGCGACGACGCTGATGGCTTCACCGCCGTCACCGGCGACCAATACCCGGAAGCCCTCGCGTTCGAGGGTGTAGCGCAAAAGGGTGACCAGCGCCGCCTCGTCGTCCACCACCAGGACCAGGGGCTTGTCCGGATCATCCTGAGCCATGGCGGCGATTACCGGGGCGTCGTCAGCATGCTTCCCTTGGGACGCTTGCCGCGGATCGGCTGGCCCTCGATCAGGAAGTGGATGCTCTCGGCGATGTTGGTGGCGTGGTCGCCGATGCGCTCGATGTTCTTCGCGATGAACATCAGGTGGGTGCAGGCGGTGATGTTGCGGGGGTCCTCCATCATATAGGTGACCAGCTCGCGGAACATGCTGGTGTACATCTCGTCCACCTCCTCGTCGCTGTTCCAGACGGCGAGGGCCTTTTCCTTGTCGCGCTCCACATAGGCGTCGAGCACGTCGCGGATGATGGTCTGGGCGAGTCGGCCAAGCCGGGGGACCACGGCGACCGGCTTCACCGGCGACAGTTCGGCGAGGACGATGGCGCGCTTGGCCACGTTGGCGGCGTAGTCGGCGATGCGCTCGATGTCGCTCGAGATCTTGAGGGCGACGACGATGTTGCGCAGGTCGATGGCCACCGGCTGGCGCAGGGCCAGGAGCCGCACCACCTGTTTCTGCACCTCCTGCTCCAGTTCGTCCACCTTGGGATCGCCGGCGACGACGCGTCCGGCCAGGTCCGAGTCCCGCTTGGCCACCGCCTGGATGGCACCGGCAAGCTGGGCCTCGGCCAGGCCGCCCATGCGGGCGATGGTGTTGACCAGGTGCTTCAGCTCCTCGTCATAGGACTTCACGGTATGCGCGGTGTGGTCGATCTTGCCCGCCATGCTCTGGCTCCCGGTGCGGTCAGAGGCTGTGAATACTCCCTCTCCCCCTCGAGGGGGAGAGGGTCGGGGTGAGGGGGTGGGGCAAGCGGCACCATCTTGGGAGCTTCATGCCCCCCTCACCCAACCCTCTCCCCCCTGAAGGGGGGGGAGAGGGCTTATGGCGCTGGTAACGGTAATTCATTCACAGCCTCTCAGCCGAAACGGCCGGTGATGTAGCCCTGCGTCAGCTTGTTCCTGGGGGTGGTGAAGATCTGCTCGGTCTCGCCGCACTCGATCAGGTCGCCCAGGTGGAAGAAGGCCGTGCGCTGCGACACCCGGCCGGCCTGCTGCATCGAGTGGGTGACGATGACGATGGTATAGTTGGCCCGCAGTTCGTCGATCAGCTCCTCGATCCTGGCGGTGGCGATCGGGTCCAGCGCCGAACAGGGCTCGTCCATCAGGATCACCTCGGGACTGACGGCGATGGCCCGGGCGATGCACAGGCGCTGCTGCTGCCCGCCGGACAGGCTGGTACCGGGGGCGTTCATGCGATCCTTCACCTCGTCCAGGAGACCCGCCTTCTCCAGGCTGGTGATCACGATTTCTTCCAGATCCTCGCGGCTGTCGGCCAGCCCGTGGATGCGGGGGCCATAGGCCACGTTCTCGAAGATGGATTTGGGGAAGGGGTTGGGCTTCTGGAAGACCATGCCCACCCGGGCGCGCAATTGCACCACGTCGAGCCGGGGATCGTGGATGTTCTCGCCATCCAGGGTTATCTCGCCGCTGACGCGGCAGATGTCGATGGTGTCGTTCATCCGGTTCAGGCAGCGCAGGTAGGTGGACTTGCCGCAGCCCGACGGGCCGATGATGGCCGTCACCTCGTTGCGGCCGATGTCGAGGTCCACGTTCCGGATGGCCTGCTTGCTGCCGTAATGGACGTTGAGGCCGCGGGAACTCATCTTGGCCTTGCCGGGATCGAGCAGGGGACGCCCCGTCGTCCGCGTGGGCTTGCCGGTGTTCATGCCGTTGTTCATGTCGGCGCTCATGGCGATTACCATCTCCGCTCGAATTTCCGACGCAGGAGCACCGCCAATGCATTCATGGCGATGAGAAAGACCAGCAGGACCATGATGGCCGCCGAGGTGCGCTCGACGAAAGCCCGTTCGGCGCTGTCGGCCCACAGATAGATCTGCACCGGCAGCACCGTCGCCGGGTCGAGAGGCGTCCTTGGAACGTCCACCACGAAGGCCACCATGCCGATCATCAGCAGCGGTGCCGACTCGCCCAGCGCCCGGGCCATGCCGATGATGGTGCCGGTCAGGATGCCGGGCATGGCCAGCGGCAGCACGTGGTGGGTGACGGTCTGCATCCTCGACGCGCCGATGCCAAGGGCCGCCTCGCGGATGGAGGGGGGCACCGCGGTCAGGGCGGCGCGGCCGGCGATGATGATGGTGGGCAGGATGATCAGGGCCAGCACCAGCCCGCCCACCAGCGGCGACGACCGCGGCAGGCCGAACCAGCCCAGGAACAGCGACAGGCCGAGGAGCCCGAACACCACCGAGGGCACCGCCGCCAGGTTGTTGATGTTGACCTCGATGATGTCGGTCAGGCGGTTCTTCGGCGCGAACTCCTCGAGGTAGACCGCGGCGGCGACGCCGGTCGGGAACGACAGGGCGAGGGTCACCACCATGACGAAGAACGACCCGCTCACCGCGGCCCACAGGCCGGCCAGCTCCGGCTCGCGGGAGTCGCCGGCGGTGAACAGGATGGTGTTGAACCGGCGCTCGAGCAGGCCCTTTTCCCGCAGCGACTCGACCCAGGCGATCTGGCGGTCGCTGATGCGCCGCGCCGACTCAGGGGTCGAGGCCAGGATGTGGCCCTTGACGTACTGGTCCACGGTGTCCCGCGCCGGCACCCGTACCGTGACGGTGCTGCCGATCAGCGCCGGAGTCTCCACCACCAGATCCCGTAGCCGGAAGGAGGCGCCCGAGCTTGCGAGTTCGAAGAGCTGGCGGCGCTGCTGGCGGTCGGTGACCTCGGGAAACAGCGTCCCGAGCGCGGTCTTGATCAGGCCCTGGTAGTCGGCGCTGGCCAGGGCCGACGGCTCCCGCCGTCCGTCCGGGTCGATGACCGCCGGGTCCAGGGTCACCTCGAGGGTCAGCATGGTCTGGCCGAAGGCCGACCAGCCCCGGCCGATGATGCTGCCGAACAGGGCGACGAGCATGAACAGGGCCAGGCCGATGGCGGCGATCCCATACAGGCGGAACCGCTTCTCCGCGGCATAGCGCGCGGCCAGGCGGGCCTGAACCCTCCTCGCGGTCTCCGTTACGGTGGCGGCGGGCTCGGTCATTTCCAGCTCACTCATACCGTTCCCTGTACTTGCGCACCACATGGAGTGCGACGACGTTGAGAAGAAGCGTCACCACGAACAGCACCAGGCCAAGGGCGAAGGCGGCCAGGGTCTTCGGGCTGTCGAACTCCTGGTCGCCCACCAGCAGGCTGACGATCTGCACCGTCACCGTGGTGACGGCCTCGAAGGGGTTGGCGGTCAGGTTGGCGGCCATGCCGGCGGCCATCACCACGATCATGGTCTCGCCGATGGCCCGCGACGCCGCCAGCAGCACCCCACCGACGATGCCGGGAAGGGCGGCCGGCAGCACCACCCGGCGGATGGTCTCCGACCGCGTGGCGCCAAGGCCGAGCGAGCCCTCCCGCAGCGACTCCGGGACGGCGGAGATGACGTCGTCGGACAGGGACGACACGAACGGCACGATCATGATGCCCATGACCACGCCGGCGGCAAGAGCGCTCTCGGATGAGATGCCGAGGCCGACGGTCCCGCCGGAGTCGCGCAGGAAGGGACCCACCACCAGGGCGGCGAAAAAGCCGTAGACCACCGTCGGGATGCCGGCCAGGATCTCCAGCAGTGGCTTGACCACGGCCCGCAGTCCGGGGCCGGCATACTCGGCCGTGAAGATGGCCGACATCAGGCCGGTGGGCACCGCGACCGCCAGGGCGATGCCGGATATCAGCAGGGTGCCGGTGAACAGCGGCACCGCGCCGAAGGCTCCCGAGGATCCGACCTGATCTGCGCGGATCGCCGTCTGGGGGCTCCAGGCCAGGCCGAACAGGAACTCGGACGGCGGGACGGCGGCGAAGAAGCGCAGCGACTCGAACAGCAGCGAGGCGACGATGCCGACGGTGGTGATGATGGCGACGGCCGAGCAGGCCACCATGAAAGCCCGGGTCGCCGCTTCCACCCGGTTGCGGGCGCGGAGATCCGGGGCGATGGACCGCCAGGCCAGCGCCAAGCCGGCCACCGCCAGGCCACAGGCGAGGAGCGAAAGCAGGGTGCCGCTCCGGCTCCGCAGCTCGGCATAGCGCCGGCCGGCGGCCAGCAGCGCCTCGCCGGGGTCGCCGGCCACCACGCCGACCGCCAGCGTCCGGATGGTGGACACCATGAGGCGCAGCCGGTCGGCGGGAAGATCCTCCATCTCGGGCGGCAACCCGGCCAGCACCACGTGGGTCAGGACCATGGGCTCCAGGGCCAGCCATCCGGCCAGCAGCAGGAGCGGCGGTGCCAGCGTCCACAGCGCCGTGTAATAGCCATGATAGTCGGGAAGGGAATGGAACCGCGGCCCAGGCCCACTCCCACCCCCAGCCGCCGCCGCCGCCGGTTGTCCGGCGCTCCGGGGGCCGGTCTTCAGGCTCAGTGCCCGGCTTCGTCCCGCATGATACCCGGCCAGGGCCAGAGCCAGCAGAACGCCGATCAATGTGAAGACGTGCATGGGACCTCGTGCCGTGCTGCGGCGCACTGTAGCGATGCTCGGCTACGGGCATGTGACAATTTTATGAAAGTTTTGTTACAAGCCCTGAAGTGGACCCCATCGTCTGGACAGCGGATGGGCGCAGCACCGTTCACGTCCCCCTACGTCTTCCCGGCCACAAATCCTTCCAGCCAGTGGATGTCGTAGTTGCCGTCGATGATGTCCCGGTTCTCCATCAGTCGGGCGTGCAGGGGGATGGTGGTCTGGATGCCCTCGATGACGAATTCGGTCAGGGCGCGGCGCAGGCGCATCAGGCACTCGTTGCGGTTGGTGCCGAACACGATCAGCTTGGCCACCATGCTGTCGTAGTGGGGCGGCACGGCGTACCCCGAATAGAGGGCCGAGTCGACCCGCACCCCCAGGCCGCCCGGGGCGTGGTAGTGGTGCACCCGGCCCGGCGAGGGGGCGAAGGTGTCGGGGTTCTCGGCGTTGATGCGGCACTCCATGGCGTGGCCGGAAAAGCGCAGGTCCGACTGGGTATAGCCAAGCGGTGCGCCGGCGGCGACGCGGATCTGCTCGCGCACCAGATCGAGACCGCACACCATCTCGGTCACCGGGTGCTCCACCTGGAGCCGGGTGTTCATCTCGATGAAATAGAACTCGCCGTCCTCGTACAGGAACTCGATGGTGCCGACGTTGCGATAGCCCAGCCTGGCTATGGCCGTCGCGGCGATGCCGCCGATGCGCTCGCGGACGTCGGCATTGAGGGCCGGCGACGGGGCTTCCTCGAGGATCTTCTGGTGCTTGCGCTGCAGGGAGCAGTCACGCTCGCCCAGGTGGACGACGTTGCCGAAGTTGTCGGCCAGGATCTGCACCTCGATGTGACGGGGGCGGCCCAGGTACTTCTCCAGATAGACCTCGTCGTTGCCGAAGGCGGCCCTGGCCTCCGTCCGGGCCATGCGCAGGGCGGTGGCGAGTTCCGACGGATCGCGGGCCACCTTCATGCCTCGTCCGCCGCCGCCGGCCGCGGCCTTGATCAGGACCGGGTAGCCGATCTCGCGGGCGATGGCCTCGGCCTCCGCCCCGGCCTCCACCGGACCATCCGAGCCCGGCACCACCGGGATCCCGACCTCGCGCGCCGCCTTCTTGGCGGCGATCTTGTCGCCCATCATCCGGATGTGGTCGGGAGACGGGCCGATGAAGGTGAGGCCGTGGCTTTCCACCATTTCGGCGAAGTCGGCGTTCTCCGACAGGAAGCCATAGCCCGGGTGGATGGCGTCGACGCCGGTGATGGTGGCGGCCGACAGGATCGCCATCTTGTTGAGGTAGCTGCCGGACGCCGCCGGCGGTCCGATGCATACGGACTCGTCGGCGAGGCGCACGTGCATGGCCTCGGTATCGGCGGTCGAGTGGACGGCCACCGTCCGGATGCCCATTTCCCGGCAGGCGCGGGCGATGCGCAGAGCGATTTCGCCGCGGTTGGCGATGAGGACCTTTTCGAACATCGCGTTCACTCGATGATGATGAGGGGTTCGCCGTATTCCACCGGGTTGCCGTCATTGACCAGCACCCGGACGACTCGGCCGGCCCGGGGAGCCTTCACCGGGTTGAAGGTCTTCATGGCCTCGATCAGCACCAGCGTGTCGCCCTCGGCGACGGTTCCCCCCTCGCGGACGTAGGGAGAGGCCCCCGGTTCCGGGCCCAGATAGACGACGCCGACCATGGGCGCCTTGATCGCCCCCGGGTGGTGGGCGTTGTCCACCGCCTGTGCCGCCGCCGCTGCCGGCGGGGGCGGCGCCTGGGCGACGATGTGGGTCACCGGTGGGGCGACGGGGGCCGCGACTCCACCGCGGGCGATGCGGATGCGCACCGATTCGTTGTCGTACTCGCACTCGATTTCCGAGAGATTGTTCTCGTCGAGCACCTTGGCCAATTCGCGGACCAGGCTGCTGTTGATTGCCGGTTTGGTCATTTCTTGCTCTCTCGATGAACGGTCAGGAGACGGGACATGGCGTCGAGGGCCAGCAGATAGCCGTGACCGCCGAACCCGCTGATCATGCCGACGGCGGCCCGCGACACGTAGGAGTGGGCACGGAACGGCTCGCGCGCATGAACGTTCGACAGATGAACCTCGATCACCGGCAGGTCGGTCAGCAGCAGGGCATCGAGGATGGCCACCGACGTATGGGTATAGGCGGCGGCGTTGATGATGATGCCGCTCTCCCGGCCGCGGGACTCCTGGAGCCAGCCCACCATCTCGCCCTCGTGGTTGCTCTGGCGGAAGTCCACGTCGAGCCCGATCCCGGCGCCATGAGCGCGGCAGTCGGCCTCGATCTCGGCCAGGGTGACCCGGCCATAGATCTCGGGTTGGCGCTGTCCCAGCATGTTGAGGTTGGGGCCGTTGAGGATGAGGATCGACGGATTGGTCACAGTGTTCTGCCCGTGGTCACAGTGTTCTGCCCGTGGTCATCGTGTGGCGGCGGGAGCGGCGGGAGCCTTGCGGACCTCGTCCACCTTGAGCTTGCGGAATTTCAGCTCGTTTTCCCGCAGCCGCAGCCGGAGATCCTTGTACCGGCGCTCCAGCGGCAGGATTTCCTTGTGCTGTCGCTGGACGAACTCGCGGTACTTGGCGTCGGCGGGATCGGGTGTGGGCGGAGGCCCGGACTGGGACAGGCGCTGCCGCTGAAGCTGCACCTTCAGTTCCTCGAGGGCGATCTTCTGCTCGGCCCGCTTGATCTTGTATTCCCGCTCGGCCTTCTGATAGTCCTGGATCAGCTTCTGCCGCTCGGCGGTCAGGGTCTGCTGCGTCTGTGCCGCGGCAACGGACCAGCCCCCGCCCGCGATGGCCAGGGCGGCCAGGACAACGAACACAACCATGGCACGCGCGACGATGTGAAGAACCATGCCGTTTCTCCCGCGGAACGGCACTATAGCAGACCCTCCGGCCGTCGTCACCATATGGCGTAAACTGGCGATGGGCGACGCTGCATCTTGGTCCCTGATCGGCCGGCATCCGACGAGGTTGAAAACGGCGTCCGCTGGCACCATACTCCGCGCCTCCTTCGGCTGCGAGCGGAATGACCCCATGCGAGTCACCATCAATGGCGAGGACAAGTCCTTCGCCGACGTCCTGACCGTCGAGACTCTCCTGACCCGGATCGGCGTCGACCCCCGCAAGGTGGCGGTCGAGCGCAACCTGGAGATCGTGCCCCGGTCCGCCTATGGCGGCACGCCGGTGGCCGACGGCGACCGGCTGGAAATCGTCCACTTCATCGGCGGCGGTGGCGGTGGTGCCGTGGCGCCGGTGGCGGACGGGGACGTGTTTACGGTGGCGGGGCGGAGCTTCCACTCGCGGCTTCTGGTGGGCACCGGCAAGTACAAGGACTTCGAGGAGACGGCCCGGGCCATCGCCGCCTCGGGCGCCGAGATCGTCACCGTCGCGGTACGGCGGGTCAACCTGTCCGATCCCTCCCAGCCCATGCTGGTCGATTACGTGGATCCCCGGGTCTACACCTTCCTGCCCAACACCGCTGGCTGCTACACGGCCGAGGACGCGGTGCGCACCCTGCGGCTGGCCAGGGAGGCCGGGGGCTGGGATCTGGTCAAGCTCGAGGTCCTCGGCGACCAGAAGACCCTCTACCCCAACATGACCGAGACGCTGAAGGCCGCCGAGCAGTTGATCGGCGACGGCTTCAAGGTGATGGTCTACTGCAGCGACGACCCGATCCTGGCCCAAAGGCTCGAGGACATGGGCTGCGTCGCCATCATGCCCCTGGCGGCGCCCATCGGCTCCGGCCTCGGCGTGCAGAACCCGGTCAACATCCGTCTGATCGTCGAGCAGGCGAAGGTGCCGGTCCTGGTGGACGCCGGAGTCGGCACCGCCTCCGACGCCGCGGTGGCCATGGAACTGGGCTGCGACGGGGTGCTGATGAACACCGCCATCGCCGAGGCCCGGGACCCGGTGCGCATGGCGCGGGCGATGCGGCTCGCGGTGGAGGCGGGGCGGCTCGCCTACCTGGCCGGACGCATGCCGCGCAAGCTGTACGCCGACCCGTCCTCGCCCCTCGCAGGGTTGATCTGAGGGCATGCCCTCGCCGATCGCCGACGCCTTCTCGCTCGCGCAGGCGCTGTACGGAGAGGGTCGGGCGGCCGAGGCCGAGGTCCTGTGCCGGCGCATCGTCGAGATCGTTCCCGGCCATGACCAGGCCCACCTTCTGCTGGGCCGGATCGCCCTCGCCGCCGGCCGGCGGCAGGAGGCGATCGCGGCGTGCCGGCAAGCCATAGGCCTGGCCCCGGACGAGGCCGAGGCGCACTTCACCCTTGGTCTGGCCCTGCGGGGGGCGGCCGATCCCGACGCCATCGCCGCCTGCTATGGCCGCGCCATCGCCCTGCGGCCCGATTTCGCCGCAGCCCATAACAACCTGGGCATGACCCTGCGGGAGGCCGGGCGCCTGGCCGAGGCCGAAGAGTGCTTCCGGCGGGCGGTCGCGGTCGCCCCCGACTTTTACCAGGCGCGGTGCAATCTTGGCGCCGTTCTCCAGGATCGTGGCGCCCTGGTGGAGGCCGAGGCGTGCTTTCGCCACGTCATCGCGCGGGTGCCGGATCACGCCGATGCCGTCTCCGACCTTGGCACGGTGCTGCAGGCGCAGGGCAGGCTGGCGGAGGCCGTCGCCTGCTTCCGCCAGGCGCTGGACCTGGAGCCGGGGGAGACGCGGCGCCACTTCAACCTCGGGTGCGGCCTTCTCGACCAGGGCCAGCCGACACCGGCGGCCGAGGCCTTCCAGGCCGCCCTGGCCATCGACCCCGCCCACATCGATGCGCTGGTCAATCTCGGGATGGCGTGGCGCCAGCTCGGCCGGCTCGGGGCGGCGCTGGAGGCGACCCGCCGCGCCCTGGCCCTGGCCCCCGGCCGGGTGGACGCCCTGAGCAATCTGGCGCAGATCCACCTGGCCCTCGGCGACACCGGCGGCGCCCTCACCCTGCACCGGCAGGCGGTGGCGGCCGATCCCGGCCATGCGGGGGCGCACGGCAACCTGATCTTCGCGCTGCCCTACGATCCGGCGACCACCGGCGCCGACCTGCTGGCCGAGTGCCGGCGGTGGGAGGCGCGCCACGCCGTTCCTCGCGAAACCTCCCATGCCAACCCGTCCGACCCGGAGCGGCGGCTGCGCATCGGCTATGTCTCGCCGGACTTCCGCGAGCACCCGATGGCCTATTTTCTCGATCCCTGGCTGACCAGTCATGACCGTGAGCTTTTCGAGGTGTTCTGTTATGCCAACCAGCGGAGCGAGGACGCGGTGACGGCCCGCCTGCGCGCCCTGGCCGACCACTGGCGGCCGATCCATTCCCTTTCCGACGAGGCGGCGGCGGCGGCCATCACCGCCGACGGCATCGACATCCTGGTGGACCTCGCCGGCCACACCAGCGGCAACCGCCTGTCGCTGTTCGCCCGCCGTCCGGCTCCGGTCCAGGTCGGCACCATCCTCGGCAACGCCTGCACCACCGGGCTTCGGGCCATCGACTACATCCTCGGGGACCCCTGTTCCACACCACCCGGCTGCGAGGCCCACTTCGCCGAGACCCTGGTCCGCCTGCCCCGCGTCGTCGCTCCCTTCGCGCCCCGGACGTCCTGGCCCGCGGTGGCCCCACCGCGAACCGGCGGGCCGCCGGTGTTCGCCTGCGTCGCCGATCCCGCCCGCATCGGCCGCTCCATCCTGCCGCTGTGGCGCCGGCTCCTCGAGCGGGTGCCGGGATCCCGTCTGGTGATCAAGCATGCGGTGCTGGGCGAAGAGGAGGCGGTGCGGCACTGGCGCGCGGCGCTGGCCCCCCTCGGCGAGGCCCCCCTCAGCGATGCCCTGAACCTGGAGGGCACCCCCGGTGGCTGGGGGGCGCACATGGAGGCCTTCTATGGCCGGATCGACGTGGTGCTGGATGCCTTTCCCGTCACCGGGGTGACCAGCACGTTCATTCCCCTGTGGATGGGCGTGCCGGTGGTTACCCTGGCCGGACACCATGCCGCCCAGCGCTGGGGAAGCGTCGCGGCGCTGACCCACCTTGGCCTGACCAACCTGATCGCCAGCGATGCCGAGGCCTGGCTCGCGGCGGCCGCGACCCTGGCCGGCGACCGGCCGCGCCTGGCCGACCTGCGGCGAACCCTGCGCCCGACCATGGCCGCATCGGCCCTGTGCGACGCCGTCGGCGTAACCCGGGACATCGAGGCCGCCCTGCGCACGATGTGGCGAACCTGGTGCGAAAGGCGAACGTGATGGATCCTGGCATGGCGGCGGGTGTAGCATGGCGCCCCGACCCTTTCGTCTTCACCACCGGACCCCGCCCCGCATGAACGACAAGCGAATTTATCTCTATGACTGCACCCTGCGTGACGGGGCGCAGACTCAGGGCGTCGATTTCAGTGCGACCGACAAGGTGGCCATCGCCCAGGAACTGGATGGCCTCGGCATCGACTATGTCGAGGGGGGGTGGCCCGGCGCCAATCCCACCGACGACGCCTTCTTCGGCAATCCACCGCCGCTGGCCCACGCCCGGCTGACCGCTTTCGGCATGACCCGCCGCGCCGGCCGCAGCGCCGACAACGATCCGGGTCTCAGGGCGCTGCTGGGCACGGCGGCCCGGGTCGTTACCATGGTGGGCAAGACCTGGGACTTCCAGGTGGGGGTGGCGCTCGGCGTCGACCTGGACGAGAACGTGCGCATGATCGAGGACAGCATCCGCCACGGCGTCCGCCTGGCCGACGAGGTCTGCTTCGATGCCGAGCACTTCTTCGACGGCTACAAGGCCAACCCGGAGTACGCGCTGCGCTGCGTCCGCGCCGCCCATGCCGCCGGAGCGCGGTGGGTGGTGCTGTGCGACACCAACGGCGGCGCCCTGCCCCACGAGGTGGAGGAGATCGTCGGCACCGTCGCCCGCCATGTTCCGGGTGATCACATCGGCATCCACTGCCACAACGACTCCGACTCCGCCGTCGCCAACTCGCTGGCGGCGGTGCGCGCCGGGGCGCGGCAGGTGCAGGGGACGCTGAATGGCCTGGGGGAGCGCTGCGGCAACGCCAACCTGGTCTCCATCATCCCCAACCTGATGCTGAAGATGGGGTTCGAGACCGGAGTCTCCGCCGGCGGCCTGACCCGGCTTCTGCACGTTTCACGGGTGCTGGACGAGCGGCTGAACCGCGCCCCGAGCCGCCACGCCCCCTACGTCGGCGAGGCCGCCTTCGCCCACAAGGGCGGGCTGCACGTCTCGGCGGTGGAGAAGGACCCACGCTGCTACGAACACGTTGTTCCGGAACTGGTGGGCAACCGCCGCCACATCGTGGTCTCCGACCAGTCGGGACGGTCCAACATCCTGGCCCGCTTCCGCGAAATCGGCCTCGACGTCGACGTCGACGATCCCAAGGTGACCGATCTGGTGGAGGAGGTGAAGCGCCGCGAGTACCGGGGCTATGCCTACGACGGCGCCGAGGCGAGTTTCGAACTGCTGGCGCGGCGCACCCTGGGCGAGGTGCCCGAGTTCTTCCGCCTGACCTCGTTCCGAGTCATCGACGAGCGGCGCTGGAACGCCCGCAACGAGCTGGAGACCATGTCGGAGGCCATCATCAAGGCCGAGATCCGTGGCCAGTCCCGCATGACCGTGGCCGAGGGCAACGGCCCGGTCAATGCGCTCGACGCCGCGTTGCGCAAGGTTCTGTCCCCCCTCTATCCGCAGCTCCAGGACCTGCGGCTGGTGGACTACAAGGTGCGCATCCTGACGCCCGAGGCCGCCACCGCCGCCGTCACCCGGGTGATGATCGAAAGCGCCGACGGCCACGGCCAGCGCTGGTCCACGGTGGGCGTGTCGCCCAACGTCATCGACGCCTCGTACAATGCCCTGCACGACTCCATCACCTACAAGCTGCTCAAGGAGGGGGCCACGGCCTGATGGCGGGAACCGACTCCACCCGCGCGGCCGCCCCGACCGTTGCGTCCGGTCAGGCGCCAGCGGTGGTCCTGGTGCGTCCGCAGCTTGCCGAGAACATGGGCACGGTGGTGCGGGCCATGCTGAACTGCGGCCTGACGGACCTGCGGCTGGCCAGCCCGCGCGACTCCCACCTGGACCCGAAGGCCATCGCCGCCGCCTCGGGCGCCGAGTCGGTGCTGGAGGCGGCGCGGCTGGTGGAGACTCCTGAAGAGGCCATCGCCGACCTGCACCGGGTCTACGCCACCACGGCGCGGCGCCGCGAGATGGTCAAGCCCATCCTCACCCCCCGCGAAGCCGCCGCCGACATCCGCAAGCGCATCGCCCAGGGTGAACGCTGCGGCATCCTGTTCGGGCCGGAGCGGGCGGGCCTGACCAACGACGACGTGGCCCTGGCCGACGCCATCATCGAGGCGCCCCTGAACCCGGCCTTCGCCTCGCTCAACCTGGCGCAGGCGGTGCTGGTCGTCGCCTATGAATGGTTCGCGGCCGGCGCCGACGTGCCCCCGGCCCACCTGCCCACCAACGGCAGCCGCCCCGCCACCCATGGCGAACTGCTGAACCTGTTCACCCATCTGGAGCGGGAACTGGACGACTGCGGGTTCTTGCGAGTGCTGGACAAACGGCCCAGCATGGTCCGCAATATCCGCAACATGTTCGAGCGCACCGGCCTGACCGAACAGGAGGTCCGTACCCTCCACGGCATCGTCAAGGAACTTCGCTGGGGCCGGCGGCGGGAGTGATAGGGTCGAGCGTAAAGTTTGATACTTAGCATCAATGTCACGAGCCGATCGCCAGCGTGCTGGCTTTGAGAAAAAAGACGCAACACGGATGAACACGGATATCCACGGATGAACACGGATGAACACGGATGCAGAATACTAGGAAGCTGCTCCGTCTTCACCCGTGGCGATGTATTAATATTAATAATTAATAAAGCAAGATGTTTTCACGTGTCCCACTTAAGCCGATGTCAAACTCCGCTGCATCCGTGTTCATCCGTGGATATCCGTGTTCATCCGTGTTGCGTCTTTTTTCTTTACGCCCGCACGCTGGGGATCGGTTCGTGTCATTGATGCCGTGGGTCAACCATCAGGCTCGCCGGTGTGATAGGGTCGAGTATGTTCCGAGTCCAACGCCATAGTCAGGGTCCGACATGAAACCATTCACACTGATTTCTGCCGCCATGCTGGTGGTGGCCCTGATTCCGGCCGATGCCTTGGCCTCCTGCACGGATCCGCCGGGACCCGAGGTCCAGTGGACGCGCTGTTATCACGACGGGCGCGATTTCTCGAACGCGAACCTTGCGGGAGCGACTCTGCGCGACGCCACCTTTCAGCGGTCGAACATGACGAAAATCAACCTGACCAATGCCCGGGGGTTTCGCGCCAAGCTCATCAGCGCCACCCTGACCGGTGCCGTGCTGGACGGTGCCGTGTTCAGCGAGGCCGATTTCACCCGCGCCACCCTGACCGGAGCATCGCTGAAGGGGGCCGACCTGCGCCGCGCCCGCTTCTACGGCACGATTCTGAAGGGGGCGGACCTCAGCGGCGCGCGCATGGACGGAGCCGAGCTGCTGGAGGCCGACCTCACCGGCGCCACCTGGACCGACGGCAAACGCATCTGCGGTCCCGGGTCCATAGGTCAGTGCAACTGAATCAGCGCAACCGAGTCAGTGCAACTGACGGGGCTTGTCCCGCTGGTCGAACGGCGAGCTGGGCAGGCAGGCTTCGAGGTCGTCCATGCGTTCGCCCATCTCGTTGAGCTTTTGATCCATCCGTTCGATCTCGGCCTCGGAGGCCCGCATCCTTGCTTCCAGGGACTGGACCATCGGGATCAGCATGTCCTTGACCTGCTTCAAGGTCTCCTTGATCTCGTTCAGCATCTCCCTGAGTTCAGCCTGCTCGGCTTCCAGCCGGTCCAGCCGTTCGTCGGTTGTTTCGCTCATCAGATCCTCCCCGTCCAACCACCGCCATCATACCCGTGGTCCGGGCCGCGAGTCGAGAGCCGGAGCGCGCATTGACTTCGCCGCGGCGAGCCCGTATACAGCGGACCTGGACTTTCATGCGTGTTTTTTCGACGGAGTTGGTCTCGTGAAGCGTACCTATCAGCCCAGCAAGCTCGTCCGTGCCCGCCGGCATGGCTTCCGCGCCCGGATGGCCACCGTCGGAGGCCGCCGTGTCATCGCCAACCGCCGGTCCAAGGGCCGCAAGCGTCTGTCGGCCTGAGGCATACCGTCCGATGGGCCTGGAGGTGCGGCGGCTCAAGCGACGCCGGGAGTTCCTGCGGGTGGCCGCGGCCCGGCGCAAGTGGGTGGCTCCCGGCCTGATTCTTCAGGCCGCACCGGTAGAGGCTGGCTCCCTTGGGGCTGGCTCTCCTGACGCCGTGGGCGTGGGCTTTACCGTCAGCCGCAAGGTGGGGAACGCCGTGAAGCGCAACCGGGCGAAGCGGCGGCTGCGGGCGGCTGCGGGCGAGGTCCTGCGGGACCAGGCCAGGCCGGGTGTCGACCTGGTGCTGATCGGCCGAGGGGCGACGCTCGACCGTCCCTATGCGGACCTGGTGGGTGACCTTCGCACCGCCCTGCGCCGTCTCGGCGTCCTCCGTCCGGTGGAGAAGACGGGAGAAGGCGGCTCATGCGGGTAAGCGTCGCCGCCATGCTGCTGCGGGGACTGGTGAGGGGCTATCAGCTTCTGCTGTCGCCCATCCTGCCCGCGAGTTGTCGCTACCTGCCGACGTGTTCGGCCTACGCCATGGAGGCGATCGGCCGCTTCGGCGCCGTGCGGGGCGGATGGCTGGCGCTGCGGCGGATCGCGCGCTGCCACCCCTGGGGCGGTGAGGGCTATGACCCGGTTCCCGACCATGGCCCGGGTCACCGTCACGGCCGCACCATTTCATAACCGAGCCGCGAGGTTCGCAGCGGATGCCGTCACATGTCTGAACAGCGCAACGTGATCCTCGCCGTGGTCCTGTCCATGGTGATTCTGCTGGGCTTCCAGTACCTCGAGGGGCGGCGGGCGCCGCCTCCGCCGCCCGAGGCCACGGTCGAGCGGGCGATGGCTCCGGCGGCCCAGGCTCCGGCGGCCCCAACGATTCCGGCGACACCGGCGACACCGACTCCGGTCGCCGCCCCCGGTGCGCCCACGCAGCCCGCCGCCGCAGTCGTCAATGGCCCCCGCGTGCGCATCAGTACGCCAAGCCTGCACGGCTCCATTTCCCTGACCGGGGCCCGCGTCGATCAACTCACCCTGGTCCGCTACCACGAGACTCCGGACCCACAGAGCCCGGAAATCGTGCTGCTGTCGCCCCATGGCACGCCGAATCCCTACTTCGCCGAGTTCGGCTGGGCGGCCACGGGCCAGGGAGTGGCCCTGCCGGGTGCGGATGCGGTGTGGACGGCCGACGGATCCGAGCTTACTCCGGACCGGCCGGTGACCCTGAGCTGGACCAACGGCGCCGGCCTGCGATTCGAGCGCACCTTCCGTGTCGATGACAAGTACATGTTCTCGGTGACCCAGCGGGTGGAGAACCGGGGCACGGCGCCGGTGACGCTGAGCCCCTATGCGCTGATCTCGCGGTTCGGCACCCCCCAGACGGCCGGCATGTACATCCTGCACGAGGGGCCGCTCGGGGTGCTGGACGGGACCCTCAAGGAAAAGACCTACTCGGACCTCCAGGAAAAGGGCGGCGCGCTGTCCCAGGATTCTATCGGCGGCTGGGCCGGCGTTACCGACAAGTACTGGCTGGTGGCGGTGGCCCCCGACCAGAAGGCCAAGGTGTCGGCGCGCTTCTTCCACAAGCACCTGGTGAACAGCGATCTCTACCAGGTGGACTACCTGGGCCAGCCGCAGACCGCGGCTCCCGGCGCCACCATCGAGGCCGGCGGCCACCTGTTCGCCGGCGCCAAGGAGGCCCAGACCCTCGATTACTACCAGGCGACGCTGGGCATCGACCGCTTCGACCTTGCCATCGACTTCGGCTGGTTCTATTTCCTGACCAAGCCGTTCTTCTATGCCCTACGCTTCCTGCATGCCGTGTTCGGCAATTTCGGCGTGGCGATCCTGGCCTTCACCGTCGTCATCAAGCTGCTGATCTATCCGCTCGCCAACAAGTCGTACCAGGCGATGTCGAAGATGAAAAAGCTTCAGCCCGAGATGAAAAAGCTCCAGGAGCGATTCGGCGACGACAAGGTGCGTCTCAATCAGGAACTGATGGCACTGTACAAGCGCGAGAAGGCCAATCCCGCCGCCGGCTGCCTGCCGGTCCTGGTCCAGATCCCGGTGTTCTTCTCCCTCTACAAGGTGCTGTTCGTCACCATCGAGATGCGTCAGGCGCCGTTCTTCGGCTGGATTCATGATCTTTCCGCGCCCGATCCCACCAGCCTGTTCAATCTTTTCGGGCTGATCCCCTGGCAGCCGCCGCAGATGCTGATGATCGGCATCTGGCCTCTGGTGATGGGGATCACCATGTGGTTCCAGCAGAAGCTCAACCCCCAGCCGACCGACCCGGTGCAGGCGAAGGTCTTCGGCTTCCTGCCGATCATCTTCACGGTGATGCTGGCCAACTTCGCCGCCGGACTGGTCATCTACTGGGCATGGAACAACGCACTGTCCATTCTGCAGCAATGGGTGATCATGAAGCGCATGGGCGTCAAGCTCTGACCGCCACCGCCCTGACGGAGGAGGCGGAAGCGGCGGCCGCGGCGGAGGCCGTGGAGGCCGGCCGCAGGCTGTTCGCCGCCGACTGCGCCTTCGTCATCGCGGCGGCGGCGACGGCCCAGCTTCCCGATTCGGAGATGCCGGAAATCGCCTTCATCGGCCGCTCCAACGTCGGCAAGTCGAGCCTGGTCAATGCCCTGACCGGACGGCGTACCCTGGCGCGGACCTCGAACACGCCTGGCCGGACCCAGCAGGTCATCTTCTTTCGCCTAGGTGGGCGCTTGATGCTGGTGGACCTGCCGGGGTATGGATACGCCGAAGCGCCGAAGAAGCTGGTGATGCAATGGACCGGACTCATCCACGACTACCTGCGGGGACGTCCCGTGCTGCGCCGGGCGCTGCTGCTGGTGGATGCCCGCCATGGCCTCAAGGACAACGACCGCGAAGTGATGAAGATGCTCGACACCGCCGCGGTCAACTACCAGATCGTCCTGACCAAGGCCGACAAGGTCTCGTCCCCCCAGGCCGAGACGCGTCGCGCCGCCATCGCCGCCGAACTGGCCCGCCACACCGCCGCTCACCCGGACGTGCTGACGACCAGCGCGGAGAAGGGCACGGGCATCCCGGAGCTGCGCGCCGCCCTGGCCGCCATCGCCTCGCCGACCTGACAACCTCTTCCGCCATGGGGGACCACACGCGATGACCACGAGTACCGACGACAAGGACAAGGACAGGAAGGACAAGGACAAGAAGGCCAGCGACCGCGACCTGTGGCTGGCCAAGGCGAAGACGCTGTCCGAGGCCCTGCCCTACATGCGTCAGTTCTCCGGCGAGACCTTCGTCGTCAAGTACGGCGGCCACGCCATGGGCGAGGAGCACCTGGCGGGGCTGTTCGCCCGCGACGTGGTGCTGCTGAAGCAGGTGGGCATCAACCCCGTGGTGGTGCACGGCGGCGGTCCGCAGATCGGGGCGATGCTGGATCGGCTCAAGATCAAAAGCTCGTTCGTGGACGGCCTGCGGGTGACCGACCAGGAGACCGTCGAGGTGGTCGAGATGGTCCTCTCCGGTTCCATCAACAAGCAGATCGTCAGCGCCATCAACCAGGCCGGCGGCTTCGCGGTCGGGCTGTCGGGCAAGGACGGCCACCTGATGCAGGCCCGCAAGCTGCGCCTCTCCAGCCGCGACCCTGAGTCCAACGTCGAAAAGATCGTTGACCTCGGCTTCGTCGGCGAGCCCCTGGAGATAACCCCCCATATCCTCGACTTCTTCGAGGAGTCGGACATCATCCCCGTCATCGCTCCCATCGGCGTCGGCGCGGCCGGCGAGACCTACAACATCAACGCCGACACCGCCGCCGGCGCCATCGCCGCCGCCACCGGGGCGACTCGGCTGCTGATGCTGACCGACGTGGCGGGGGTGCTCGACAGGAATGGCGAGCTGGTCTCCGAGATGACCGCGACCCGGGCGCGCGCCATGATCGCCGATGGCACCATCCGCGGCGGCATGATCCCGAAGGTGGAGACCTGTCTGTCCGCCGTCGACCGCGGCGTCGATGCCGCCGTGATCCTGGATGGACGGGTGCCGCACGCGATCCTGCTCGAGATCTTCACCCCGCACGGCGCGGGAACGCTGATCCGCGCCGAATAGATCGGAGACGATTGGACAAGGCCGAAGGGGGGCGGTGATGCTGGACTGGTGGATTCCACGGCGCCATGTGCCGGCCGCCGTCTTTCTCGCCATGGCGGTGATTGCGGTGCTTGGGGCATCGTCCTTCGTCGAGCGCGAGGCGGTGGCCGCCCTGTCGCGCGGCGAGGCGCGGCAGGTGTCCCAGCTCGTGTTCCAGGGCATCTATGCCCTGATGCGCAAGGGTGCCGCCAGGGACGACATGGAGGCCGCCATCGCCGCCATGGCCGCGACTCTCCCCGGCATGTCCATCCGTGTCGACCGTGGCGAGGCGATGATCCGCGACACGGCGGCTCCGGCCGAGGAGGGGGAGACCCTGAGCCGCAAGCCCCTGCTGGAGCGCGTGGCGGCTGGCGACGAGATGTTCACCACCGACGAAGGCGACCTCCGGTTCCTCTACCCGATCCAGGTGCGCGAGGAGTGCCCGACCTGCCACACCCGCGCCAGGGTCGGCGACATCGGCGGCGTGGTGGAGGTGGTCTACCCGCTCGGCCCCATCAAGGCCGTGGTCGGTTTCGTGGTCAACGCCCTGATCGGCGTCCTGGCGGTGACCGCCGGCATGTTCGCGATCGGACTCTTCGTTCACGGGCGCCTTACGGGCCGTCGCCGCGGAATGGTCTACCGCCGGGCCGGGTGAAAAAGCCGAAAAAAAGGGGCTGCCGGGAAATCCCGGCAGCCCCGATTTTCGTGAGACCAACCGGCTCAGGGCATGAGCTGGCCGCCGTTGACCGACATGGTCTGGCCGGTGATGAAGCCGGCACCTTCGCTCGCCAGATAGACGACCATGCTGGCGATGTCGTCCGGCTGGCCGATGCGGCCGAGCGGGATCTTGGCCACTTCGGCCTTCAGCACGTCCGGCGGCATGGCGCCGGTCATCTCGGTCAGGATGAAGCCGGGGCAGATGGCGTTGACGGTGATGTTCTTGTTGGCCACTTCCTGGGCCAGCGCCTTGGTCAGGCCGAGCATGCCGGCCTTGGCCGCCGAGTAGTTGGCCTGGCCGAACTGGCCGCGCTGACCGTTCATCGAGCTGATGTTGATGATGCGGCCCCAGCCGCGATCACGCATGCCGGGGACGCAACAACGGGCGGTGTTGAACGCCGAGCCGAGGTTGACGTTGATCACCGCCTGCCACTGCTTCACCGGGTCCATCTTGTGGAGGAAGCCGTCGCGGGTGATGCCGGCGTTGTTGACGACGATGTCGATGGGGCCGACCGTCGACTCGATCTGCTTGACCCCGGCCTCGACCGAAGCGAAGTCGCCGACGTCGATCTTGAAACCCTCGATGCCGGTCTCCGACTTGAACTTGGCGATCTGGTCATCGACCACGTCGCAAACCGTGACGGTATGCCCCGCCGCCTTCATCGCCTTGGCGATAGCCGCCCCAATGCCACGAGTTCCGCCGGTAACCAATGCCACACGTGCCATTAACAATTCCTCCGTTCCTGTGATCCATGTCCCCGGTGCCCATCGCCGCCGGCCCCCGCCATTCATGGGGAGACCGGGTGGCACCGGGTGCGTGTGATAGCACACCCTCAAAGCCGATTGCGAGCCACCGCGTCACGAAAATCGACATTTTGCCGCAAACGCGTGCGTTTTCCGGGAATTCCGTCGTTTCGCCCCCCGACCATCAGCCTCTCGCGCCGCCTCCGCTCGCACGCCGGACGGGGGACGGTGGGCGACTCCGCGTCGACCTATGACTTGCGAACGGAAGGGACCGCATCGATGGGAGCCGGAGGCTTGCGCGGGGGCGGGGCGGGAGTGGGAGTGGGAGCAGGGGTGGGGGCTGACAGCTGCGGCGCCTCGACGCTCCAGAGAACCTCGTAGAGGGGCTGCGGGTCCCGGACGCCTTTCAGTTCGAAGGTGCCGCGGGGGACGAAGCGGAAGGGCTTGCCCGCCGACAGCTCCCGCACCACGTTGGAGACCATGATCTGGTCCTTGTCGGCCTTGGCGCAGATGCGCGCCGCCAGCTGGACGGTGGTGCCGAACAGGTCGTTCTCCTCCTGGATGGGCTCGCCGGCATTGAGGCCGATGCGCAGCTTCAGGCCGAGATCCCTCGACTGGGCGGCCACCGCCTGCTGGATGGCGATGGTGGCCTCCACCGCGTTGGAGGTGGAGGTGAACGAGGCCATGATGCCGTCCCCGGTATGCTTGACCTCGCGGCCGCCGAACTCGTTGAGGGCGCTGCGGACGATGGCGTTGTGGGTGCGCACCAGAATCTGGGCGCGGTCGTCGCCACGGTCCTGGGTCAGGTTGGTCGAGCCCACCATGTCGGTGAACATGACGGTGATGATGCTCTGGGAACTGTTCTTCGGCGCCGGGGCGTTCCACGCCTTCATCACCCGCCCGAGGTCGGCGTAGGGGTTGGGCTCCTCGTTCATCACCCGGTCCATGGCGTCGCGGCCGGCCTGGACCATGTCCATGTAGCGCGGGCTCTGGAGGTACTCCTCCAGCTTGTCGCAGAAGCTCTGCGCCAGGTTGGGCTTGGTGCCCAGCACCTCCAGGGTCTCGCGGGTGAGCTTCTGATGCTGTTCGGGGGTGGAGTTCCATTTCTCCCCCAATACCTCGCTGGCCCCGGCGATGATGAGGTGGACTCCGAACTTGTTGTAGGGATCGAGCTGCGGCCGCGATCCCTTCAGCACCGCCACCGCTCCGCCGACGAAGCGCATCATCACCGCCCGCTGCTTTTCCACGGCGGCGGCCTCGGCGGCGGCGGCCTTCTTGGCATCGTCCTCCGACAGCTTGGTGTCCGGCTTTTTCTCGGCGGGCGTTTCGGCGGGCGGTTCGTCGATGGGCGGCGGCTCCGGCAGTGGCTCCGTCTCTTCGGGCGGTGGCGGCGGCGGTTCCGGTGGCGGCGGTGGGAGTGGAGGTGGCGGCTCGGGTTTGGTGGCCGCCGCGACCGGCTTGTCTTCTCCACGAGCCGAGGTGGGCTTGCGACTCGGTTGCGGCTGCCCGACGGGAACGTACATGAGCGTCAGCGGCACCACGCTGAGGAGAAAGGTGCCGACGAACACCGTGAACAGGGTCACCGCATATTTCGACGACGAGAAACCGATGCCGGCGCTGGACAGTTGGCCGAGAAACACCGAGGCGATGCCGGTCGCCAGTCCCGCCACCACCAGACTGGTGACGCCGATGATCATCATGCGCAGCATGATCTGGCCGTCGGACTGCTGCGCCGCCTTGACCTGCGCCCCGGCGTCGCTGTCGCCGCCGCTGGCCCCAGGCCTCGGAAAATTCGATACGAAGGCATCGAAGCTGTTGGCGCCGCCGGGCCTGCGCGACTCGCGGTCGAGAGCGGCCTGGGCTTCCTTGAGGTTGCGGCTGAGATAGGCGACGATTTCGTCGCTCTCGTTGCGGCGTGGGTAGTAGACGTCGCGGATGATCTTGGCCGCCCGCCCCTCTTCCTCCGCCTCCTTGGCGTGCTTCAGCGCCAGATAGCGCTCGTTCTCGGGAAAGCGGGCCTGAAGCTCCCAGCCCCGCTTCTCGAGAAGGTAAAACTCATAAGTTATGGTCGCCGGTTCGCGGGCCATGAACGTCGCTATTTCACCGCAGGTGCGAGCATTACACCATCACGGCCGAGCCAAGTCCAAACAATCCCTCCGGCCAACGCAAAGCCCATCCGCATCGACCGTGCGAGTCGGAGACTCACCCGGTCGAGGGGTGTGTGCCCAGGCACACGCTGGCGTCCCTTCCGGTCAGCCCTTTTTCAGGCCGAACCCGGCGAAGCGCTTGTTGAACTTGGCGAGCTGGCCGCCGGTGTCCATCAGACGGTGGACGCCGGTCCACGCCGGATGGGATTTGGGGTCGATGTCGAGCCGCATGGTGTCGCCGGCCTTACCCCAGGTGGTGCGGGTCGTGAACTCCGTCCCGTCGGTCATCACGATGGTGACGTCGTGATAATCCGGATGTATTCCCTGTTTCATGACGATGCTCCACATAACGAACCGCTGATATATCGAAGCGCGGCGGCTCGCGCAAGGTCGGTCTTTGGTCTCGCGTCAGCCGCCCACCGCCGATCTGGTGGCGAAGACCATGTAGTTGACGTCGATATCGCGGCTGGCCTGCCACTGGCCGGCGATGGGGTGGTAGGTCATGCCGGTGATGTCGCGCACGGTCATGCCGCCCTGGCGCAGGCCGATCGCGAGTTCGGACGGCTTGACGAAGCGGCGCCAGTCGTGGGTCCCGGCGGGCAGCCAGCGCAGCACGTACTCCGCCCCCACCTTGGCCAGCAGGAGGGACTTGACGGTGCGGTTCAGGGTGGCGGCGATCATGGCCCCCCCTGGGGCTCCTCCCGGGGTTCCCCCCGGCCGCACCAGGGCGGCGGTGGTGGCCATGAACAGGTCGCGATCGGCGACGTGCTCCACCACCTCCATGTTGAGGACGACGTCGAAGGCCTCGCCGCGGGCGGCCAGGTCCTCGGCGGTGGCCTGGCGATAGTCGATGGCGAGCCCCGACGCCTCGGCATGCAGGCGGGCCACCTGGATGTTGCGCTCCAGGGCGTCGACTCCGGTGACGGCGAATCCAAGCCGGCTCATGGGCTCGGCCAGCAGCCCGCCGCCGCAGCCGACGTCCAGCAGCCGGAGCCCGGCAAAGGGCTGCGGCGACCCGGCGTCGCGGCCGAAGTGGGCGGCGAGACGGTCGCGGATGTAGGCGATGCGCACCGGATTGAACCGGTGCAGCGGCTTGAACTGGCCGTCCGGGTCCCACCACGTCTCGGCCATCGCCCGGAACTTGGCCATTTCGCCGGGGGAAACGGTGGAGCCGGCCCCGGCGGGCGAATGGGGCGCGGACGGCGATGCGGTGGCGGCGGTCATGATGTCAACTCCCGTTTATCCTCAATCCTCTTGCACGGCGGCCATGGAGTATGTATACGCCGCGTGCGGGCGGCAACCGGGCTGTGACCGGTCTTCCCACATTCAGGTCTTTCAGGCTCCAGGTCATTCAGCTTCCAGGTCATCGTGCGTCCTGGGTAACGGGTCTCGAGAGGGTTCCCCATGGCTCGGATCGTGCAGAAGTTCGGCGGCACCTCGGTCGGTGACATCGACCGCATCAGGAACGTGGCCCGGCGGGTCAAGGCCGAGGTCGATGCCGGCCACCAGGTGGCCGTGGTGGTCTCGGCCATGTCGGGGGTCACCAATCAGCTCGTGGATTACTGCCGGCAGCTTGCGCCGACTCACGATCAGCGCGAGTATGACGCCGTGGTCTCCACCGGAGAGCAGGTCACCACCGGCCTGCTCGCCATCGCCCTCCAGGATCTGGGCATTCCGGCCCGCTCGTGGCAGGGCTGGCAGGTGCCGATTCACAGCGACGGCGCCCACGGCAAGGCCCGCATCGAGGACATAGACCCGACGGAGCTTCTGGCCCGCATGGCGGAGGGTCAGGTGCCGGTGGTGGCGGGCTTTCAGGGCGTGGCCCCCGGCAACCGCATCTCCACCCTGGGCCGCGGCGGCTCGGACACCTCGGCGGTGGCCCTGGCGGCGGCGCTCGGGGCGGATCGCTGCGACATCTATACCGACGTGGACGGGGTCTATACCACGGACCCAAGAATCGTTGCCAAGGCGCGCAAGCTTGATAGGATCACCTACGAGGAAATGCTGGAGATGGCATCCCTGGGCGCCAAGGTGCTTCAGACCCGCTCGGTCGAGATGGCGATGAAGCACCGGGTCCGTCTTCAGGTGCTCTCCAGCTTCAACCACAGCCCCGGAACTCTGGTCTGCGACGAGGATGAAATCGTGGAAAGGCAACTGGTCAGCGGCATCGCCTACAGCCGAGACGATGCGAAGATAACGCTTGTCGGGGTGGCCGACCGGCCCGGGGTGGCGGCGGCCATCTTCGGTCCGTTGGCCGAGGCCAACGTCAACGTGGACATGATCGTCCAGAATATTTCCGAGGACGGCAAGACCACCGACCTCACCTTCACCGTGGCCAAGGGCGACCTGGTCCGGGCGCAGGAGGTGCTGGAGAAATGCCGCCCCGATCTGCGATTCGCGCGGCTGGTACCCGATCCCAACGTGGTCAAGGTGTCGGTGATCGGCGTCGGCATGCGCAGCCACGCCGGAGTCGCCCAGACCATGTTCAGCGCCCTCGCCGAGCGCAACATCAACATCCAGGTCATCTCCACCTCGGAGATCAAGGTCAGCGTGCTGATCGCCGAGGAGTACACCGAACTGGCATTGAGGGCGCTGCACTCGGCGTATGGACTGGATGCCTGATGACCGGAGCCTCCCCATGACCGACCCCGCCGACCCCGCCCACGCCCGGCTGGCCCACCTGTGGCGGCGGGGGTGTGCGTTTTTGGGCGTGCGTTACGCCATCATGGGCGGGGCCATGTCGTGGCTGTCCGAGCGCTCCCTGGTTTCGGCCATTTCCAACGCCGGCGGCTTCGGCGTGCTGGCCTGCGGCTCCATGGGGCCCGCTCAGCTTGGGGAGGAGATCCGGGCCACCCAGGCCATGACCACCATGCCCTTCGGCGTCAACCTCATCACCATGCACCCTCAGCTCGACGCCCTGATCGACGTCTGCGGCGCGTTCAAGGTGTCCCACGTGGTGCTGGCCGGTGGCCTGCCGTCGTCGGGGTCGATCCGCCGGGCCAAGGACACCGGGGCCAAGGTGATCTGCTTCTCGCCGGCGGTGGTGCTGGCGCGCAAGCTGATCCGCTCGGGCGCCGACGCCCTGGTCATCGAGGGCAACGAGGCCGGCGGCCACATCGGCCCGGTCTCCACCAGCGTCCTGGCCCAGGAGATCCTGCCCGAGGTGGACGCGGTGCCGGTGTTCGTCGCCGGCGGCATCGGCCGCGGCGAGGCGATGCTGGCCTATCTGGAAATGGGCGCGGCCGGCTGCCAGCTCGGGACGCGGTTCGTGTGCGCGACCGAGTCCATCGCCCACCGCGACTTCAAGGCCGCCTTCATCCGCGCCCAGGCCCGCGACGCGGTGGTGTCGCAGCAGGTGGACCCCCAGTTTCCGGTGATTCCCGTGCGCGCCCTGGCCAACCGGGGTACCGAGCTGTTCATGGAGACCCAGCGCCAGGTGATCGGGCGCTTCCGGGCCGGGGAGCTGAACCAGAAGGAGGCGCAGCTCGAGATCGAGCACTTCTGGGCTGGCGCCCTGCGCCGTGCCGTCATCGACGGCGACGTGGAGCTTGGCTCGCTGATGGCCGGGCAGAGCGTCGGCATGGTGACCCGCGAACAGCCCACCCGGGAGATCATCGCCGAACTGGTGGAGCAGGCGGTCTCGGCCATCGCGGCGCGGGAGGGTGCCCACGCCGGGGTCGCTGCCTGATGGCGGCAACCCCGATCACGGTATCGCGTCGGCTGCTCGGACGGCTACGCGACGTGATGGCCGGCTCCGGCTCGGCGGAGGAGCGACTCTCCCGGGTCGTCACCCTGATCGCCGCCGACCTCAAGGCCCAGGTCTGTTCCTGCTATGCCATGCGCGCCGGCGAGGTGCTGGAGCTGTTCGCCACCGAAGGCCTGAACCGGGCCGCGGTGCACAAGACTCTGCTGCGGGTCGGCGAGGGCCTGGTGGGCGACATCGCCGCCCACGCCCGGCCGCTGGCGCTGGCCGACGCCTGGGCCCACCCCAGTTTCGTTTACCGACCGGAGACGGGCGAGGAGGTCTATCGCTCGCTGATGGGCGTGCCGATCATCCGCGGCGGGCGGGTCGTCGGCGTCCTCGTGGTGCAGAACCGCGACGAGCGCACCTATACCGAGGAGGAGACGGAGACCCTCGAAACGGTGGCCATGGTGCTGGCCGAGCTTCTGAGCTCGGGCGAGCTGATCCGCCGCGGGGAACTGCTGGTCACCGAGGGCAACGCCCTCCTGCCGTTGCGCCTTGAGGGCACGCGTCTCGGTCCCGGGGTGGGAATCGGCGTCGCCGTCCTGCATCTGCCCCGGATTTCCGTGTCCAAGCTGGTGGCCGAGGATCCGGACGTGGAGCTGGAGCGGCTGCGGGTGGCCATCACCTCGGTCCACGACGACCTGGACGACATGCTGTCCTCGCCCGAATCCCTCGGCGAAGAGTATCGGGACGTGCTCGAGGCCTATCGCATGTTCGCCGAGGACCGCGGCTGGATCGCGCGCATTTCCGAGGCCATCCGCTCCGGCCTGACCGCCGAGGCGGCGGTGCAGAAGGCCCACGACGACACCCGCCTGCGCATGGCCCAGGTCAGCGATCCCTATATCCGCGATCGCCTGCACGACCTTGAGGACCTGGCCAATCGCCTGTTGCAGCACCTGACCGGAACCCGCTTCACCGCGGCCCGCGGCGACCTGCCCGACGACGCGGTGCTGGTGGCCCGCTCCATGGGGCCGGCCGAGCTTCTCGACTATGACCGGCGCAAGCTGCGCGGCCTGGTGATGGAGGAGGGCTCGACGATGATGCACGTCGCCATCATCGCCCGCGCCCTCGACATCCCGGTGGTGGCCCGGGTCAAGGACGTGCTGGCGAAGATCGAGCCCCACGATCCCATCATCGTCGACGGCGAGTTCGGCCAGGTTTTCATCCGCCCGGGCGAAGACATCGTCGAGGCCTTCACCGAGAGCCTCCGGGCCCGCCAGAAGCGGCAGGCGGGATACGCGGCACTCCGCGACCTGCCGGCCGAGACCCGGGATGGCGTGCGGATCCACCTTGCCCTCAACGCCGGCCTGCTGATGGACATGTCGCACCTGGAGGAGGTGGGGGCCGACGGCGTCGGGCTCTATCGCACCGAAGTGCCGTTCATGGCCCGCTCCGATCTGCCGGACGTCGAGGTGCAGACCACGCTCTACCGCCGGATTCTCGCCCAGGCCGGGGGACGGCCCGTGCTGTTCCGCACCCTGGACGTCGGCGGCGACAAGATTCTTCCCTACTGGAGCGGCGTCGACGAGGCCAATCCGGCCATGGGCTGGCGGTCGATCCGCATCACCCTGGACCGGCCCCTGCTGTTGCGCCACCAGCTCCGTGCCCTGCTGCGGGCGGCTGAGGGCGAGGCGCTGTCGGTCATGTTCCCGATGGTGGCGACGGTGACCGAGTTCGTCGCCGCTCGCACCCTGCTGGACGTGGAAATCGCCCAGGCCCTCGCCGACGGCCAGGCTCTGCCCCGGTCCATCCGCGTCGGCGCCATGCTGGAGGTTCCAGCCCTCATCTTCCAGTTGCCGGCACTGCTGAAACAGGTGGACTTCATTTCCATCGGCACCAACGACCTGGCCCAGTTCTTTTTCGCGAGCGATCGCGGCACCGCCCGCATGGCGGAACGCTACGACGTCCTGTCGCCAGCCTTCCTGAGGGCCATGGACGCCATCCGCGCCCAGTGCGAGGCGGCGGGCGTGCCCTGCTCGGTGTGCGGCGAGATGGTGAGCCGTCCCCTGGAGGCCATGGCCCTGATCGGCCTCGGCTTTCGCAGCATATCGATCTCGGCGCAGAGCTTCGGTGCGGTCAAGACCATGGTGCGCAGCATGACCGTCGCGCCGGTGCGGCGGTACCTGGACACGCTCCTCGACGTGCCCGACGACAGCGTGCGGGAACGCCTGCGGTCATTCGCGATCGATCGCGGAATCGTCATTTAGCCTGAAGGCCGATCTGGCGGCGCTGAGGGTTGAGCTGCGGCTGGAGATCGCCAACGCCAAGAACGAAATCCTCCGCTGGATACCAGCCCACGCCCTCACTCCCCGTCATCGCCGCCATTGGCCCACTCCTTCACCCGCGCCAGGTGGAGGTAGTCGGAGTACGCCGGAGCCATGCCGGGGTGCGGGCGGGCCTCATAAGGCGTCGCCGGGTCGTCGAAGGCGTCGATCAGCCCCCGCAGGCCTGCCAGCGCCGCGTCGGCGAGGGCCATCGGGTCGTCTCCGGCCGAGCGTTCCTCGCCCGCCACGCTGCCACCGCCGCGCAGGCGCCAGTACAGCAGCGCCGACACCGGGCGAGCCGGCACGCCGGGGAAACCACCGGCGCGGGCGATCCCCGCCTCCAGGGGAAGCTGGGGCGCATAGCCGGCGGCCACCTCCTTGACCGAGGGATGGCGGCCGGTCTTGTAGTCCAGGATGGCGAGGGTTCCATCCCGCAGGAGGTCGATGCGGTCGGCCTTGGCGCTCAAGGCAAACGTGCCGCCCGCCCGTCGCGGCACCTCCAGCCGGCCGGAAATCTCGCTGAGCACGGACGAGACGATGGCCCGGCGCCCGTGCTCGCGGGCGATGACCCAGGCGGCGATGCGCTGAAAGCGCGGCCACCAGAAGGCGGCCACGGCCGGCAGGTCCAGGAGCGAGGCGAACGCGTCGCGGCCGAACGTCAACAACTGGTCCAGCGCGTCATCGGGCAGCGGACCCGGATAAGCCCGGGCGAAGGCATCGAGGGCCGCATGCACCCGGCTGCCATAGTCGGCGGCTCCGGCGTCGGCATCGATGTCCTGCAGGGCGCGCAGCCGCAGCACGTGCCGGGCGTAGATGCCATAGGGATCACGCATCCAGGTCTCGACCTCGGTGACCGAGAGATGGCTCGGCCTGGCGGCGACCGGTGGCCGGGGAGCCGGGCGGATCACCGGATCGGGACACGCCGGCTGATCCAGGACGGCGGCGAGATCGCGCCAGGGGCTGGCGGCGCGCCATCCGGCGGTCACCTCGTCCAGTCCCGCCGCCCGCATCACCGCCTCCAGCCGGAACAGCCAGCGCGAGGCGACGGTCGGCGTGCCCTCCACCCGCCGCGCCCGGGTCATCACCACCCGCGGGGCGCAGAAGGCCTGGGCGAAGTCGTGGGCCGACAGGCCGATGCGCCGCTCCGGCAGGGGCAGGCCGAACTGGGAGCGCATGGGCCGGCTCATCCATGGGTCGGTCAGGGTCTGCGGCGGCCAGGTCCCCTCGTTGAGCCCCCCGAGGATCAGGAGGTCCGGATGCTGCATGCGGGCTTCCAGCGGCCCCCAGATGGCAAGGCGCGGATGACCGCCGTAGTCCGGCCGCACCGCCGCTCCGGCCATCAGGGTCTCCAGCAGCCCCGGATAGTGGCGCGGCGCCATGGCCGGCAGCACGTCCGCCGCTTCGTGCAGCTCGGCGGCGAAGGTGGCGGCGACCAGGCCGGCCTCGCCCGCCCACAGCCGCGCCGGACCGGGCAGATCGGCGGAGGCGGCCAGCGCCTCGGCGAACTCCATGTGGGCCTTGACCAGGGCGGCGGGAGCGGCCTCGGGGGCGGCCATCAGCGCCGCGAACGGCGCGACCAGTGCCTCGAGGTCGCCGAGCCAGGACGCAAGGCGGGAGTCATCGGCCGACAGCGCCGCCCGCAGGCCGGACAGGCCGGGAGCCGGTCGCGGCCCGCGCAGCGCCCGCAGCTCCAACTGCCGCACCAGGGCGCGAAAGCGAGCCTCGGCCAGGCCACCGGCGGCGAGGGGGTGCTTCAGCGCCGCCAGCAGGGCGAAGGGCGCGAAGTCCTCGGCCACCATGGCGGCGGTGAGGCGCAGGAAGACGCCGGGCGGCGTCTCGGCGAGGGGCCGGCCGGCCGAATCGTCGATGACGATGTCCCAGCGCCCGAGTTCCGCCACCACCCGCCGCGCCAGCGCCCGGTCGGGGGTGATCAGGGCGGCGGTGCGTCCCTCGAACTCCAGGGTTTCGCGCATCAGCAGGGCGATGGCCAGGGCCTCCTCGCGGGGGCCGGGGCAGTCGATGCGCTCGACACCCTCCAGCGCCGCGGGGGAAAGGGAGGGACCACGTCCTATCATCTGCTCCCTCTCCCCCTCGAGGGGGAGAGGGCCGGGGTGAGGGGGTGGGGCAACCAGCACCATCTCGGGAATTTCGGCACCCCCCTCACCCAACCCTCTCCCCCCGGAAGGGGGGGGAGAGGGCTTTATGGAAGTGCCTGAAGGAAGATCACGCCAGCGGTGGGTGGTGGTCGCCGGCCGCATGGCCTCGGCGATCAGGCGGCGGCGGTCGGGATGGGCGCGACGGCGATGGTCGGGCGACGTCGGAGGCGCCGGCCAGTCCGTCACCGCCCCCCGCTCCACCCCAAGGTGGCCGAGCAGGCGCTTCAGGCCGTACTGGGGATGGCTCTCGTCCAGCGCCTCCCAGCTTTCGTCGTCCATGTCGCGGTCGAGCCCGGGCAGCACCACCGCCCCCCGGGGCAGCGAGGCCACCACCTTGAGAAGATCGGCGGTCGCCGGGATACTGCCGGTGGAGCCGGCGGCGATCACCGGTCCGGCGGGGGGACGGGCGCGCCAGGCCTCGCCCTGGGCGGCGGCCAGGCGGTCACGGCGTGGAGCCGGGTCGAGGCGGTTCTCGGCCCGCAGCAGGGTCGGCCACACCTCGGTCAGAAGCTTCAGGAAATCGAGGGTGATCTGCCAGTGGGCGGCGTAGTCCTCGGGCACCAGGGTCGCCAGGCGGTCGAAGGACAACCGCTCGGTCTGAACCTGATCGAGGAGGCCGGCCAGTTCCAGGGCGAGACGCGCCGCCTGCTCCGGCCCCGGTGTCCCGCCGCCGGCATGGCCGCCGCGCCCGGCCAGAATCAGCCGGGTCAGGAGAAGCTGCCGCCGCAGCGGCGGCATCTCGGGAGGAAGATCCATGGCGGCGGCCGAGCCGGCGAACAGGGGCTCGTCCTCGTCCAGGGCGCCGAGCGGCAGCAGCCGCGGCAACAGCAAGGGCCGTCCACCACTTCGCCGCAGGAATGCCTCCCGCAGCGCCCGGCAGGCGCGCCGCGTCGGCAGAAGGACGATGGCGCGGGACAACGCCGCCGGTTCCTCGCCCACCCTGTCGAGCAGCCCCGCCGCCAGCACGTCCACGAACGGAAGATCAGGGGCGATCGTATGAACGCGAGTGGCCATCTCAGCGCGTCACCTTGACATCGAGAAGCTCGATGTTGCGGCGGGCGGCGTCGGCCGTCGGCGTGGTGGGATCGAGGCGCAAAATCGCCATCCAGTCGCGGCGAGCGGCCTTGGGATCGCCGGTCAGTCGCTCCAGTATCCCCCGTTCCAGCAGCGCCTCGGCGCTGTTGGGAGCGATGGTCAGGGCCTGGTCCACGTCCTGGCGAGCCAGATCGAAGGTATCGAGATAGCGATAGGCGGCAGCCCGGAACACCAGGGCCTCGACCCGGTTGGGCTCAAGATCCAGGGCACGGTTGAGATCGTCGATGGCTTCCCAGTAATTGCGGGCCTCCGCCAGGACCGTCGCCCGGTCCACCAGCAGCCTGACGTCGTCAGGCGTCAGGGCCAGGGCCGCTCCCAGCAGGGCGTTGGCCTGACCCGGGCGGCCGGCCAGCAGCATGGCCTGGGCCGCCTGGGCCAGCATTCCCGCCCGTATCGCCGGCGGGCGGCGGCTCTGCTCGGCCAGTTCCTGCAGCAGGCGGGAAGCGGGGACGAGCTTGCCCAGACCCAGCAGGGCGATGGCGACGCAGTGCCGGGCCGGCTCGCCACCGCCCATGGCCTCCCAGGTCTGGGCGCGCTCATAGGCCTGCTCGGGCGTGGCCCGGGCCATGGCCAGGCAGTCGGCATAGGCGCGGGCGGTGTTGAGCTGCTCCGCCACCGCCGGGGCCGACGGCGACAGCAGCAGAGGGCCCACCACCAACCCCAGTGTCCACATGGTGCGCGAAGACATGGCGCGGCGCCCCCCGTGTTGTTATTCTCGCAAGCCCTGCCGGTCCGTAGGATCGGTCCGCTCACCGTGAATTGCAAGGTCCCGATGTCATCCCTGTTCTGCTTTGGCCTCGGCTACTGCGCGACCCGGCTCGCCCTTGACGTGATGGCGGCGGGATGGCGTGTCGCCGGGACTCACCGGCCGGGCGACCCACCTCCGGTCAAGGGTCTGGTGAACGCCACCGTCCTGCCCTTTGGCCGCGAGCGGCCCCTCGCCCCCGCCATGCTGGCGGGTGTCACCCACGTGCTGGTGTCGATTCCCCCCGATGGGGACGGCGATGCCACCCTCGCCGTGCATGGCGAGGACCTGGCGCGGCTGCCGTCGCTGGCCTGGCTCGGCTATCTGTCCACCACCGGCGTCTATGGCGACACCGGCGGAGCGTGGGTCGATGAGACATCCCCCCTCCGCCCCACCGTGGCCCGCTCGGCCCGACGAGCGGAGGCCGAGCAGGCCTGGCTCGAGCTGCTGCGTCGCCTCGGCGTGCCAGTGCACGTCTTCCGCCTCGCCGGCATCTATGGCCCAGGCCGCAGCCCCATCGACAACGTGCGCGCCGACCTTGCCCACCGCATCGTCAAGCCCGGTCACGTATTCGGCCGCATCCACGTGGAGGATGTCGCCGCCGTGCTGAGGGCGTCGATGGCCCGGCCCAACCCCGGGGCCATCTACAACGTCTGTGACGACGAGCCGGCACCGCCGCAGGACGTGGTGGCCCATGCCTGCCAGTTGCTGGGCATCGCGCCGCCGCCCGAGGTGCCGTATGAACAGGCGGCCGCCACCCTGTCACCCATGGCCCTGAGCTTCTATGCCGACAGCCGCCGCGTCCGCAACGACCGTATCAAGACCGACCTGGGCGTAACTTTGCGCTACCCGAGCTATCGCGAGGGACTGCGGACGCTGGTGTGATTTACCAGATTTTTGGCCTTGACATCGGTCAACATCAATTGCTAGTAGACCTCAACAAACGATCGTCAATGTTTCAGTTGGAGGGGTTTATGTGCGAGGAAACGGGGTGCACCCGACGTCATGTCCTTGGGATTCTGGCGACCGGTGCCCTGGCCCTGACCGCGCGGGGAAGCGCGTGGGCGTCTCCCCAGACCTCCGACGTGACGCCGGATCAGGCCATGGCCATGCTGAAGGAGGGAAATCAGCGCTTCGTTTCCCGCACGATGACGCACCCGAACGTGTCGGTCGCGCGACAGGCCGAGACGGTTTCCGGCGGTCAGCATCCCTTCGCCACGATCCTGTCCTGCTCGGACTCACGGGTTCCGGTGGAACTGCTCTTTGACCGGGGCATCGGAGATCTGTTCGTGCTCCGCGTCGCCGGCAACGTGGTTGGCGAGGACGAGGTCAGCACCATCGAGTATGGTACCGGCCATCTGGGAACGCCCCTGATGGTGGTGATGGGACACACCAAGTGCGGGGCCGTGACCGCGGTGGTGAATGGGGCCAAGCTTCACGGCCACCTCCCGCACCTGGCCGATCACATCAAGCCGGCGGCGGATCGGGCGAAGGCGGGCGGCGCCACGGGCGACACCCTGGTCATGGATGCCATTCGCGAGAACGTGCGGGAGGGCATTCAACTCATCCTCAAGGAGTGCGATGGCGTGAAGGCCATGGTCGACGCCGGCAAGCTCAAGGTAGTGGGCGCGGTCTATCACCTGGAGACCGGCAAGGTGGAGTGGATTTAATACCAACGAGCCTGATGTTTGACACCTGGAATCCAGGGGAAGACAACTAGAGAGCGTACACGCTCCACATCGGAGACCAGGGCATTCCATGCCTGACGGCGGGCGTCGACGATAGCGTCGTAGTCGGTGAGGAGGCGGTTCATTGCTTCAGTATTGACCGTTGGCATGACCAGAGCGGACTCGGCGCCCGTGCCGCTCCTTCAAGACATGGGCGATTGTCGGTATTCGCGCCAGCGCGCGCCCGTTTTTCTCCTTGCGCGCCATGGCGCGCGGTTTTCCTGCGCTCAGATCCGTTCGGATCGGTACTGCCCTTCTCATGCCCCCCCCCTCTTGCCGCGTCACAGGGAGAGAATCGTAATTCTCCGGCTTTGTGAATCCCCCAATTGAGTCGGACTTTTCGTCCGCCGGTATCGGTCACTACGCCATCCGGAAAACGCATGAACCGCCCTCCCCTTTTGCGTCAATGACGGCCCCCATATAACCGCTATCATGACGGGGCGGGACGACGATTCCCCCCTCCCGCGATCCCATACAAGCGGGAGAGCCCCCATGGAGACGCCGACGAACGACGAGCAGTGCGACCGCATTCTCCGGGGCCAGCGCCTGGCCGGAGTCGTGCTCGTTTGCTACGATTCCACCCTGCGCTGCCTCTATGCCAGCAACATGTCGGCCGAAGGAACGTCGCTCCGCAGCACCGCCGACATCTTGGCCCCCGCAGACGCCGAGGTGGTCGACGCGCTCATCCGGGAAGTCATGCGATCGGGCGTGGGGACGCGGGTTGGCTTGTCGCTCCGCTTCGCGCCCGACTTCGAGCCGCGATGGTACGACCTGACCGTCGAGCCCGTGGCCATCGACGGGATGATCATCGAAACCGCCTGCGCCGCCGTCGACGTGACCGACTGGCGGGATTGCGGCACCGCACTGAACAAGTCGCGAGCGGAGGCCCGGGAGGCGGCCCGGGCGGCGTGGCGCTTCATCGCGTCCGCCAGTCACGATCTGCGCCAGCCGTTTCAGGCCATGCGTCTGTTCCAGTACCTGCTGGAAAATCGCCTGGTCGATCCCGAGTGCCGGGATCTTGCCGCCAAGCTGGGCGAGGCCATGACGGCGGGAGAGCGTCTGCTGAATGCCCTGCTCGACGTTTCGGCCCTGGACGCGGGGGCGATCGAGCCGAAGGTAGAGAGCTTTTCCATGTGCGACGTCCTGGCCCGGCTTGGCCGTGAATTCACCGGGCAGGCCACGGGGGGTGGGTTAGTGTTTCGCCTGGTCCAGCCGGCAGGGCTGGTGGTGCGGACCGATCCGGTGCTGCTGGAGAGAATCCTCCGCAATCTCCTGGCCAACGCGCTCCGCTACAACCGGGCGGGTGGCTCGGTGCTGCTGGGCTGTCGCCGCACGGCCAAGGCCGTCCGCGTCGAGGTGTGGAATACCGGCCCCGGTCTGCCGCCAGACCTTGTCGAGGCACTCTTCTCCGAGTGCAACCAGACGCCGCGGCCGGTGTGCGACCGCCGCTCGGGACTGGGCCTTGGACTGCCGACCGTCCGGCGCATGGCGAAACTGCTCGATCTGCCGGTGAGCGTGCGATCGAAGCCAGGCCACTGGGCCATGTTCGGGGTGACGGTCCCGATCGACTGATACCGGCGGACTTAGGGCACGTCGTCACCCCGTCTGGGTCGCGGGCTCCAGGGACGGCTCGGCTCGGCCGAGGCCGGTCAGTTCGACGAGGCGCATCACCGTCGCCGACAGGAACGGGACCGACTGAATCGCCAGGGTGGCGGCGAAGAAGTCGGTCTCCACCACCTCCGCCCGGTTGGTGAGGTGGAGCGCCAGGGCTGCCGCCACCAGCAACCCGCCCAGCACCGTCTCCCACAGGGCCACCGCCTCGGCCTTGGCCTTGCGGGCGGTGTTGCCGCCCTTCTCGGTGCGCATGAACGGCAGGCCATCCTTGACGAAGCCGTCGAACACCGCCCTGGCCACGGTGAGCTGCAGGCTCATGGCGGCGATGGCGGCGGCCAGGATGTCGCCGAAGCCGGCCTTCACCCGCACCCGGTACAGCAACAGGCTGTGGGTGATGTTGACGGCGAAGGCGGTGAGGATCGGCACGGTCATGGCCAGCGTCGGCACCATCATGTCGAACGCCAGCACCAGCGGCACCCACGCCAGGTTCAGCACGGCCACCAGCGCCCCCAGGGCGTCCGACAGCCAGTAGAACCAGCCGGTGGTGTACTGGAACTTCTGCGCCGGGGTCAGGGTGCGCCGTCCCGGAACCATATGGCGCCAGTGTTTCTTGATGATCTGGATGGCGCCATAGGCCCAGCGGTGGCGCTGGGTCTTGAAGGCCTTGAAAGTGTCGGGAAGGATGCCCCAGCCATAGCGGGTGCTGGTGTACTGGGCCGAGTAGCCGGCCTCGAACAGCCGCAGGCCAAGCTCGGTGTCCTCGACGATGGTGTCGCTCTGCCAGGCGCCCACCGCCTCGAACGCCGAGCGGCGCACCATCAGCATGGTGCCGTGGGCGACGATGGCGTCGTCCTCGTTGCGCTGGATCATGCCGATGTCGAAGAACCCGGCGTACTCCCAGTTCATCATCCGCTTCAGGAGCGACTCGCGGCCGTCGCGGTGGTCCTGGGGCGCCTGCACCAGGGCCACCCTGGGATCGGCGAAGGCCGGCACCAGGTCCTTGAGCCAGTTCGGGTCCACCACGTAGTCGGCGTCGATCAGGGCCAGGATCTCGGCCCGCGGGTCCACCTGCTCCATGGCCCTGTTGAGGGCGCCCGCCTTGAAGCCGGCCACCTTGGGCAGGAACACGAACTTGAACCGCGGACCGAGGGCGGCACAGTGGGCCTCGATGGGCTTCCAGTAGTATTCGTCCGGGGTGTTGTTGACGATGACCAGGGCCTCGAAATTGGGATAGTCGAGGGCCGCCACCGCGTCCATGGTGGCCTTCAGCATGTCCGGCTGTTCCTTGTAGGCCGGGATCTGGACCGACACCATGGGGGGGTTGGCCACCAGCGACTCGTGGTCCGGATGCAGGAGGCGCTCGGGCCGGCGGCCCAGCACCACCTCGGCGACCTCGTGCACCTTCGACAGGGTGATGGCGGTCAGGGGAATGATGGCGACGATGCCGATGGACCACATGACCCAGGTGCCGGGGTTCATGTAGGCGACGAACGGCCAGGCGGCGGCGGCTACCAGGCCGGCCCCCATGGCGTGGGCGGCGGTTGCATAGGCCACGGCGTGGCCGAGGGTCGGGCGCCGCCGGAACAGGCCGAGGATCGTCAGGACGGAGCCGAGCCCAAGGGCCATGCCGGCCCGGGTCCATGTGCCGGTCTCCTCGACTCGTCCGGCCAGTTCGAACTTGGGCTGGCGGTCGGCGTCGTAGAGGCCCCAGTAGGCGCCGACCGAGCCTTCGCCGGTCTTCCACGGCTGGTCGAAGGCCTCGACGATGTTGTAGTCGATGCCGCGCCGCGTCGCCTCGTCGATGAAGGCGCGCACGAGCTGCGCCTGGATCAGCGGTCCGGTCTCGGCGGCGTTGCGGTTGTATCCCTGGGACGGCCAGCCGAACTCGGCGATGACGATCTTCTTCTTCGGATAGAGCGCCTTCAGGTCGTCATAGCGGGCGAAGGTGTAGGCGATGGCCTGGTCGGCGGCGATACCCTCCCAGTAGGGCAGGATGTGAACCGACAGGTAATCGACGGCCGCGGCCAAGTCAGGATTATCCCGCCAGATGTTCCACACTTCGCCCGTGGTCACCGGCACCTTGGACTTGGGCTTGACCTCGCGGATCAGGGCCGCAAGCTCCGCCGGTGTCTTCTCCTCCCGCAGCACCACTTCGTTGCCGACGGCGAGGGCCACCACGCTCTTGTTGGTGTTGGCGAGCCTCAGGGCGTTTTCCAGCTCGCGCTTGTTGCGCTCCTCGTCCTTGCCGATCCAGGCGCCGACGGTGACGCGGAAGCGTCGCCGCTTCACCGCTGCCTCGGGAATCCGTTCCAGACCGCCGGTCGCGGCATAGGTGCGGATGCCGCCAGCCACCTTCGCGGCCACCGCCAGGTCCCGCTCGATGGCCTCGAAGGTCACCTCGGCCCCGGTCAGCGGGTTCTGATCCCGGCCATAGGGCGAGAACGACATCGACTTGACCGCCTTGACGTTGGGCGGGTCCACGATGCCATGCAGCGTATGCCAGACCGAGCCCTGCGTGAGTACGGCGAAGACGACGGCGGCGGCGATGACCAGAGCGGTACGGATGTGCATGAATGAGGCCCCAGGAGGACGGACTACGCCACTTCGACGGATCTCGTTCTAGCCGAAAAAAAGGAATGCGTCCAATCGGAACCAATATACCCTGAATCCGCTGAGTCCCGGAAAAATGCCGAAATGGGTTGCGCGATGAAGCAGAATAGATTCGAATCGGGGTATGATCAAAGCTGGTTTCCTGACCGAAGAAGAACGCAAAG
>JAMOBE010000143.1:0-6610 GCA_039908285.1 Alphaproteobacteria bacterium | reverse complement strand
CGCCTGCGGGATCGTGTTGACGGCGCCACCAGTGGTCCACGCGCCATAGCCGGTGGCATCGACACCATTCAAGCTGAACGAGGTGCTGTTGATCCGGGTGATCACGAACCGCCGCCCGTTGAGCTGGGTCATGCCCTGGATGCCCGACAGGTGGACGGAGTCTCCCGTCGATAGGCCATGACCCACCGTGGTGGTGACGACGCACGGACTCGCATTGCTGATCCCGGCGATGAGCCGGCTGACGTTGGCCGAGAAGGTGACGAGGCCGGTCGTCGTGTCCACCGCCCAGCGGCTGGTCTGCGCGATCCCGACGATCATCACCGTCACCGTGCCGGCCACCGGCTTGGTGATGGTGCGGGTTTCGGTGATGCCGCCGCTCTGGTAGACCTTCGCCAGCTGGAACGTGACCGAGGCTCCGTCCCCGGTGCCGATCATTTGGTTCGATGCCTGGTAGTCGGACCAGTCCTTGAACCGGAACCCATGGGCCCGGCCCTTGCGCGCGCGGAAGAAGGCGATCAGCGCGTCCATATGCGCGCGGTTCTTCACCCCCGACGCCACGTCCCACTTCCCCCGCGCCTCCGCCCAGCGGACGTTGCGCTGCTCGTGGCCCGATTCGACGACCACCACATCGGTCGCATACTCCGGCCCGCCCGACGCGCCATAGGCAATGTCAGGCGGGAACTGGACTTCGTGGAAACTGGTGACCATGATAGTGTCGCCCTCCAGGGGAGACGGTCAGATGACCGATGTCGAAATCGGAATGATCTTTGAGCGCCAGGACATGATTCACTCGCGGTGGGTCGTGGATGAGATCGTCCCGATCCACGGCATTGCTCATGTCACCCTGTGCAGGCTTGATGCCCCAGCGGAGGTCAAGCTGCTTGCCGCAACGGCTGTATCAAACGACGAAAATTATTGTATTGTTACCCGGTTCGAGGGCATCGTGGCGGCGGGGTGATGGCAGGCGTCATTCTGCCGTAAGGCCGCTATGGGCCAGGAGCAGCCGCTCGTGCGCGTGATCCGGAACGACCGCATTGGGCCGATACCGGAGAGGCAGCTTTCGGGCGACGCCAGGGGAAATGCAGCCATTCTCCGGCCTCGAACTGCCCGCAGATTCCGCACCCTTACCAGTGCCTGTCGTCCCAACCAGTCAGGTGTGGCTTGCCGCCCAGTGTGAACGGGTGGGCACCCGGATGCCGGACCGGGCTTGCCGGATGGTAACTCCGCAGCTATGACAGAAAACCGCCGGCCGGAGGGCCGACGTGCAACCGGAATGGAGGCGATGCCCAAGAATGGTCAATGACAGCGGCACCCGAACCGACAATGCGGACACGGACGTCGAGGACGCGAACTTCTCCCTCGCGGAAGTGTTCGCGACCAATAGGCGGATTCAGGAAAATCCAGACGAGGTAAGCGACGAGGAGCTTCGCGAGCACTTCGGCGAGGAAATCGACGTCGAGAAGGTCAGGGCCCTTTTCCGTCGGAGCACCTTCGGAAAGGAGCCAAAGGACAAGCGTGCCAGCTCCCGGGCTAAGCTCAGAAGGCGGATGCTGTGGCTGCATCGGTCGATCCTCGAAGTCGAGGCCGCGATCGAGGAGGTGTTGGGGGTACCGGGGCGAACTAACAAGGCCGACGAGCTCAAGGCGCTACGCGAGGTGTTGGTCGAGTTCCGGGCGAAGGCCGGGCTGACCGACGACGGGGCACTCGGCATAAAGGCCGACCCGGATCTTTTCGAAAGGCTATTTGGGGAAGGGCGAGCCGAGGCCGAGACCGTGGTTGAACTCGACGGTGCCGCCATCGAACTTGGCAAGGGCTGCCCGCTGGGCACGAACTAGTACACCATAGCGCAAATTCCAACCCCATCAGGCGGTGAGCGGCTTTCCGGTCATTGTCCAGCGGAAGGGTTTGGCCATGGTGTGGTTGAAATGGTCGATGAAGCGTCTGATCTTGTCGGCGAGGTCCTCTCTGGACGTGAAACTGCCACGGCGGATCACCTTTCGGACCAGGATGGAGAACCAGATTTCGACCTGATTGAGCCATGAGGCATGTCTGGGTGTGAAGTGGAAGGTGACGCGGTGGCTTGGATCGCGCAGGAATGCCTCGCGTGTGGCCATGGATTTCAGCACGCCCGACTTGCCCTTCTCGCCCAGGTCATGGATCAGCCCGCAATGCCGGGCGACCACTCGCACGACCCCTTCGGACATGTGGGTGTTGAGGTTGTCGCAGACGATCCTCCAGGCAACGGTTGATGCCGCCGACGACAAGAGGATGTCCAGAAAGGTGGCGAAGTCCTCTTCGGTGCGGGTGTCGCCGATCAGGCCGTTGACATGGCCGGTCGTGACATCGAAGGCGGCGATCAATGTCTTGGTGCCATGCCGCTCGTATTCGAATTCCCGCCGTTCGACCTTGCCTTTGGCACCGGTCTCGGGCTCTGCCGGAACCATCGGCAGACTTGGCGCGATCCGTTCCAGCGCCTGGATGCCCGTCATTTCGTCGATCGAGACCGTGCGCACGGCACCGGTGTCCGCCCCGGCGGCGGCTTGATAGACCGAACAGATGTCGGCGCACTTGGCATCGAATTCGGGATCAGGCTTGGGCGTGAGCCACGGCCGCACGAGGTGGGGCTTGAGGTCGGCTTCTTTTTAGAATGCGCCCTACCGAGCGTTGCGAGATGGTCTCCATCAGCCCCCGTCGGACGGCCTCTCGGGCCAATTCGCTCTGGCTCCAGTGGGTAATCGGAACGCCGCCCGCCTCCGGCGGCTCGCAGGCCAACGCGACGAGGGCGCAGATCTGCTCGGGCGTGATCGTGGCTGGCGCACCTGGCCGCGGGGCGTCAGACAAGCATTCGGCGACACCAACAGATGAAGACATCCAACGCTTGCGCCAGTGCCGCACCGTCTTGGGCCAAACCCCCAGACGGCGCGCCACCTCATGAATGGCGATGCCATCGGCCAGCAGCAGGATCATGCGGGCTCGTAGCGCCAGTTGCTGCCCAGTTCGGTGTGCGCGCACCAATCCCTCCAGCGCCGCGCGCTGCTCCAGAGATAGGACAATTGGATCGGCCGGCGGAAGCGGCATCAGGACCCTCCATCTCGTGGGTGATCCGTATCTTCTTGCCATAACTCTGGTATTGCCGACTCCACTCTTCTCGCGTCGCCGACCAATGTGGCGCTTTTTTCCTCACACCTGTGGCATTTGCGACTCACCATCCCCCGACGAGCACGTGCCCCGCGATGGAGTCGGCATTTCCGCCATGGTGTACTAGCGTCGTCCGCGCATGGTCTGCCCGAACATGGTAGGGAACTGCAGGATGGTGGACCTCCGATGCAACGCCTGAAGCCCGCGGTGGAGGCCGCGCTAGATGAGATCGTCCTCATCTCCCGCAACGGCCCCAAGGAGGTCAAGCCGAAGGAGGAGCAACTCCGCTCGGCAATGTGCCGCCACTACTCGAACCAAGGCTTTCTCGTGCACGTCGAGGCCGGCTACCCGGACAGCGGCGCTGAGTGCGACCTGCGGGTCGCCGGACGCAAGGGCGGCCGGGAGCGATGGATCGAAATCAAGACCGCATGGGGCGGTAAGGGCTGGAACGGCAAGCCGGCCGAACTCGCTGCGGGCTGGGAGTCGGACCTCTGCAAGCTCCGCCAGCTTGCCCCAGAGGGTTCCAGGCGATATCTGGTCGTCTTCGGCTTCTTCGACCGCCCGCTGGACGGTAGCCGCCTCGGACTACAGGCCAGGATCGCCGAGGTCCGAGGCCGCCTGCTGTTCGCCCTCCCGGAACGCCCTTTCACGTGGCGTTCGACCTCGCTGGCGGTCGTTCGGGCGTGGGCATGGGAGGGGTGATCGCCTGCATCCGGTTCTACAAACCGCCCGGCTGGCTGCGGCCGATGTGTAGAGATGGGCGCTCAACGATCGAACTTCCGGAACCCGTCCGCTTGCTCTATATTCCAGCCGATGAAGATCTTTTGGTCCTGGCAGAGTGACACACATCAACCCAGTGGTCGGCACTTCGTGCGCGACGTGCTCGCCGATCTGGCGCGCGACCTGAACGGTGTCGATGAGACCGAAGAGGCGGAGCGGCCGGAGGGTGATGCCGACGAGGAAGATAAAGACGGGGAGCGGCTTGCGGACGACAGTTGCATCGAGATCGACCACGACACTCACGGCGTGGGGGGGTCACCCCCGATCGCCGAGACCATCCTCCGGAAGATCCGCGAGGCTGCGGTGTTCGTTGCAGACGTGACGCCCATCTGCATGACTTCAAAGGGGAAGCGGGTGCCGAACCCAAACGTCATGATTGAGCTCGGCTACGCAATGAAGGTTCTCGAGCATGAACGCATTGTGCTGGTTATGAACTCGGCAGAGGGTGCGAGCCTTAAGCATTTGCCATTCGATCTACGCCACTGGCGCGCGCCCGTCGCCTATAACCTCCGGAAGGAAGCGACAGACGAGCAACGGAATGATGTGGCGGCTGAATTGAGGGCGGCATTCCGCCAGCGCATTGTGCCGGGACTCAAGCTGGCCAAGGCCGTCCAGACAGTGGATCGTCGTCGCGCGAACCGGGCCCCCGAGCTGGTCGTTACGGTTGAGAATGAAGGCGGCAAACCGTGGACGATCTCTCAGACTGTGCGATCACTGGACGTTAAGAGCCTCGACGATATCCGCGCTGAGACGCCCCTACTGCCGCTGCCCGCACCACAGGACTCCCGCTTCACTTCGATTTCCCGCGCGGCAGCGATGGGATGCCAAGCCAGCCTCGGCACTATGAAGCCTGTGGCGCTGTGGTCGCGCGAGGAGACGGAAGGCTACAACCAGTGGGTCGCGCACTATTACTCGGCCTACAAAAGATTCCTTGACGAGCAGGCCGACTACGTGAAGTTGGTCATGCGCAGCCGTCAACTCAAGTTGAGTCTTGAGAACAACGGAACGCTACTTGCGACCGGCATCGACGTGGATGTCTTCTTCCCCGCAGGAATTATGCTGTTGTACGACGACGAGGAGAAGTTCGCCGCAGAGAAGCCGAACGTACCCGAACCGCCGCCGCTGCAACCGATGGCCCCGGGTGCCGCAATCATCCGGCACGCCGTGTTCGACAACATTCTTTGCCAGCACAGTTTCCCGTCGCACTTGCCTAGATCCACGCATCTGCATCCGACCGAGCGCCGGGTCCGCTTCTCGCTTGACACGCTCAAGCACAATTGCACCTCAGCATTCGATACACTCATCATTGCATTCGCCACGGCAAACGACATCTCGTCATTTAATGCAGAGTACGTCATTACAGCCAATGAGCCCATAGACCCGATCCGCGGCTCAATCTTCTTCCAGGTGCAGCGTGACGACGCCTAAGCGGCACAATGCGCCACGGTTGGAACAGCACGAGCCCAGGACACCCAGCTTGCTGATGTCCGCTTGCAGGCGCGTTCGGTTGTGAGCCGAAGGTCCGACATGGGCGCAGACTGGCCATTCGGCTCACCCATGGCGAACGTCCACTTCGGGTCATCAGCGGCCATTCAGGCTGAACCAGTTCACAAATTCCTCCTCCCCCTGGTGACTGCTCGCGCCATCTCGGCGGCGAGCTGGCCCTGCGACTTCCGAAAGGACGCAGCGTCCGGTGTCGTGATGTTCATGACCACGTTGACCGGCCGGTCGGGCGAGGAGCCGGTCCTGGCCTGCTGGGCCTCCGTCAGGACGCGTTCGCCTTTGCGGGCGATGATCGGCACCTCGTCTGGACCGAGACCGACGACTCCGCCACCGTGATAGCGGGGTGCGGCGGCGAACAGGGCGTAGGGGGCCGTTACGGCACCAGTCGTGGGCATCCCGACCACACCGCCGTCGTGGAACAGACCGAAGGAACCGATCAGGTCGGTGAGCCAGCCTGAGCCGCTGTTGTTGCCGAAGAGGCTGCCGACCAGGCCGGTTCCGCTGCCGCCGCCCTGGTCCAGCCCGAGCATGCCGGCGAGCGGGTTGGTGATGGCCTGGCGGACGGTCATGCGCGTGAGGTCGTTCATGATCGAGGTGGCCATGTCGCGGAAAGCTTCCTTCGCCGTCTTGGTTCCGTCGGCGATGCCGACCAAGCCATTCTCGAGCCCCTTCAGCGCATTGCCCATCACCTCCGATGCCTGCCTGGCCTGGTTGCCGGCGGAGTCCACGTACTCCATGAGCGCAGCGTCGGCGCCGCCAGTGAAGGTCCGGGTGGCCATGAGGTTGTCGATCTGGCCCCGACGGTAGTCCTCATCAATCCGCTGCTGGCGGCGGGCTACGTTTTCGCGGCTGATGATCCATTGGCCCTCGGCGTCGGTCACGGCGGCAAGGTCGTCAAGTTCTGCCTGGGCGGCGGCACGACGCGCGTCGATGTCGCCTCCGGTCTGGGCGGACAGGGCCGCTTGCCGCTGGGCGTTGACGCTGGTCCGGACGAGGGCCTCGCGCGCCTTCGCCATGTCATTGTCCGTGGCGTAGGGATTGGCGCGGCGGAACTGGTCAACCTGACCTTTGATCGTCGCGTCGCGGGCGGCGGCCGGGTCGTTGGCCTGGGCGGCGCGCAGGATGCGTTCCTGCAGATCGGCCTGGGCCTCCATGTCCGCGAGGTGCCGGGCGATCTCGGGGGCGGCCA
>JAMOBE010000142.1:0-6794 GCA_039908285.1 Alphaproteobacteria bacterium | reverse complement strand
GAGCGATCCCGGAATCCTTCCAGGGAGGGGGCGATGGGTCGGGGCAGAGTGCTATCGGAGGTCCGCGAGATGCGGTTTGAAGAGGTTATGGGTCGGTACGGCGACGGCCGGCTGTCGTGCGAAGAGGCGGCGGATGTTCTTGGGATGTCGTTGAGTACGTTCTACCGCTGGCGCCGTCGGTATTAGAACTGCTGATTTCGGCAAGCCGCGTCCCGACCCGTTCGCCTTCGCCGGCCGCTTCGCCGAGGGATGATGCCGACCGCTTTGCCGATCGACAGGCGAGGTCGCACCGTCGACCAGGGCCAATAGCCTACGGCTTTATCGAGGAATATCGCGCCGCCAGCTCGTCGGCGGGAAGGGCGGTGCTGTAGAGGTAGCCCTGGGCCAATGAACAGCCCATCGCTCTCAGAATCGTGGCCTGGCCCTCGGTCTCGACGCACTCCGCCACCACGTCCATACCAAAGGCGGTTGCGAGCTGGATGACGCTGCTGATCAGCTCGGTGCTGCCCTCGGCGGTCAGCATGTTCTGGATGAACGAGCCGTCGATCTTCAGAGTCCTCACCGGAAGATGCCGGAGATAGGACAGATTGGAGTGGCCGGTGCCGAAATCATCAAGGTGCAGTTTCACGCCGATGTCCGACAGCCGCTTGAAGATGATCACCGCCCGGTCGGGGTCGCTCATGATGGTGGTCTCGGTGAGTTCCAGTTCGATGGCGGTGGGCTCGATGCCTTCCCCGGCGATGATGGTCGACAGACGCTCGACGAAGTCGGGCTTCAGCAACTGGCGCGCCGAGACGTTGATGGCCACGGGGCCGAAGTGGTGGCCACCCTCCCGCCAGGCGACGATCTGCCGGCACACGGCCGCCAGCACCCACTCGCCAAGGGGGATGATCAGGCCGGTCTCCTCGGCCATCGGGATGAAGCGGTCGGGGGGCAGCAGTCCCAGGGTGGGATGGTTCCAGCGTACCAGCGCCTCCATCCCGGTCATCCTGCTGTCCAGCAGGCTGACCTTGGGCTGGTAGTGAACCACCAGTTCATTCCGCTCCATCGCGTGGTGCAGACCGGTTTCCAGAAGAAGCCGCTCGGTCGCCACGTTCTCCATCACCGGGGCAAAGAACCGATACCCGTTGCGGCCGTTTTCCTTGGCCGCGTACATCGCCGTGTCGGCCTGCTTCATCAGGATGTGCGGGTCGCTTCCATCGGTGGGATACAGGCTGATTCCGATGCTGGCGCCGATGTGCGCCTCGGTGCCGGCGAGGACGAACGGCGTCTGCAAGGCGACGACCACCTTTTCCGCGACCTGAGCCACGTCCGCCGGCTCGCCGCAGTCGGGCATCAGGACGACGAACTCGTCGCCGCCAAGCCGCGCGACCGTGTCACTGGCGCGCACGGTTTCGGAGATGCGCCGAGCTACCTCCCGCAGCAGCTCGTCGCCGGCCTCGTGGCCCAGGCTGTCGTTGACCACCTTGAAGCGATCGAGGTCGAGGAACAGCAGCGCCACCCCGTGACGGCCGCGTTCCGCGAGTCGAATGGCCTGGGCGATGCGGTCCAGCAGCAGCGTCCGGTTGGGCAGGCCGGTCAGGGCATCGTGGTGGGCCTGGTGGCGCAGTTGCTGCCGCTGGTCGTGCAACTGGGAAATATCGGAGTAGATGGCCACATAGTGGGACAGTCGATCCGCGGCGTCGCGAACCACGCTGATGGATAGCCAGGCCAGATGGATCTCGCCGCCCTTGCGTCGATTGAAGATCTCGCCCCGCCAGTTTCCACCGTCCGTCAGGTGCGCCCACATATCCTGATAGAATTCGGCACCGTGGTGGTTGGAGCGAAGGATGCGCGGATCCTGCCCGCGCACCTCCTCGGCGCTGTAGCCGGTGAGTCGCGTGAAGGAAGGGTTGACCTCGACGATCCGGTTGTTGCTGTCGGTAATCAGAATGGCTTCGCCGCTGTGGTGAAAAACGTGAGACGCCAGGCGCAATTGCGCCTCCGTCTGCTTGCGCAGGAGGAGATTGCGCACCCGGGCCAACAGCACTGCCCGGACCACCGGCTTGGTGAGGTAGTCATCCGCCCCCAGATCCAGGCTGTCGATCTGGCTCTGCTCGGAGGTGTCGGCGCTGACGAAAATCACCGGAATGTCGCGGGTTCCGGGGTTGCGACGAAGATGCCGCAGCACATCGACGCCGCTCATCTCCGGCATCATCATGTCCAGCAGGATGAGGTGGGGCCGTTTCTCGGTCTCCGCCAGTTTCAAGGCCTCGGCGCCGCTGGTGGTGATCTTGAGGCTGTAGTCATCCCGCAGCGACTCGACAAGGACATGCAAATTGGACGGCATGTCATCAACCAGAAGGATCAGGGGCTTCTCTGTGGTGGCGGGGCTCATGTCGATACGTCTTCCTGTCGCAAAGATCTCACCACCTGGGCGACACTGACCAGGGCACCACTATGATCGAACCGGTCAAGCTGGTGCAACAGCTTTGCCAGGGGGGCTCCCGGCAGGTCGGCCTGCGCCAGTCGGTGCAGGGACTGCATCAGGTCATGGGGGATCAGGTCGCGCCCCTCCAGAAGCGGCGTCAGGGCGGCGAGCGTCTGCTCCAGCTCCTGGAGGTCGATGGTCTCGTCCGTGGCCGCGAGGCCAGGTTGGATCTGGGGACCGGCGGTTCGGATGGCGGCAATGGTTACCCCCAGCATCTCCGCAAAGGCCCGGTGGGAGGTCAGGTGGGAGGTCAATGGTCCGCCGGCCCTGATATCCTGTTCCAGTTGGAGGGCGGTCTCGGCCAGGCTCGTGGCGCCAAGATTGCCCGCCGTCCCCCGGAGGGCGTGCAGCAGGGCGATGGCCTGGTCCGTGTCCCGCCTCTGAAGTGCCGCGTCGAGGCGTGACAGGGTGTCTGCCTCCGAGTCGGCGAACGACAGCAGCACGCGGGCCAGCAGGTCGCGCCTGCCGTTCAGACGGCGCAGGGCCTTGCCGTAGTCGACGCCGGGAAGACTCTCCGGCAGGAAAAACGGTTCGGTGTCAACGGTCTCCGCAGTCTCCGGAGGGGCGGCGGTTGGGGGGCGGAGCGCCAGCACGTCCCTGGTCGGCAACCGTTCCCGCAGAACACGAAGCAACTCGTCGGTGTCGATGGGCTTGGCGATGAAATTCACCATGCCGACGGCGGCGCAACGGTCGCGGTCTTCCGTCATCACCGCGGCCGTCATGGCGATGATGGGGAGGGACTGCCCCTCTGGAAGCTCGCGAATGCGGCGGGTTGCCTCAAGACCGTCCATGATCGGCATGTGCAGGTCCATCAGCACGGCATCGAACGGCTGCCGTTGCACCGCGGTAACGGCGTCGCGGCCATTGCCGACCAAGGTCACCTCTACGCCAAGTCGCTTCAGCAGCTCGACCGCCACCACCTGATTGACGGCATGGTCCTCAACCAGCAACACGCGGGCTCTCTCGAAGCAGTTCGCCGCCGCCGCCCAGCCTGCCGAGTCCCCCACCGCTGGATGGTTCGAGTCGGACTCTTCGTCGGGTGTCGTCGGCAAACCAACCTGAATGGTGAATTCAAAGGTGGAGCCCTCCCCCTCGACACTGGTGGCGGTGATTTCGCCGTCCATCAGGTTGACCAGTTGCCGGCTGATGGCCAGGCCGAGACCGGTGCCGCCGTATTTGCGGGTCGTCGCGCCATCCGCCTGGACGAAGGGCCTGAACAGGGTTTCCAATTGGGTCTTCGACAGACCGATGCCCGAATCGTGGACCCGAAAGCGCAGAATAAGAGAGTCGTCATCACGGGGGACGGCCTCGGCAATGATGCGAATCTCGCCCTGCTCGGTGAACTTGATGGCGTTGCCGACGATGTTGTTGAGGACCTGCGAGAGTCGCAGCCGGTCGCCGAGAACATTGGCGGGAATCGAGGGGGCAATGTCGAAGAGCAGCTTCAGCCCCTTTTCCTCGGCCTTGGCCCCGAAAAGATCGGCGACGTTCTTCAGGCTCTCCCTGACCCGCATGGGCTCGTGCTCGAGTTCCAGGTGCCCGGCCTCGATCTTCGAGTAGTCCAGGATGTCGTTGAGGAGCCCAAGCAGGGCCTGACCGGAGGAGTACGCCTTCCTCAGGAAATCCCGCGGTCTCGGTGCGAGATCGGTCTCCAGAACCAGCCAGGTGAGGCCGAGGATGGCGTTCATCGGCGTGCGGATCTCGTGGCTCATGTTGGCGAGAAAGCCCGACTTGGCCCGGTTGGCGGCCTCGGCGGCCTGCTTGGCCTCCGTCAGCGCCGCCTCGGCCTGCTTGCGGTGGGTCACGTCGTCATAGATGACCACCAACTCGCCGGTATCGAGGCGGGTGACGAAGTTCTCGCGCCAGCCGGAGATGCGTCCATCGGAGTAATAGCTCTGAGGGTAAAGCTCCGCGGTCCCGCCTTTCCATACGCGCGTGAAGACGTCGAGGAGCCCCATCTCCCGAATCCCTGGGAAAGCTTCGGTCACGCGCCTGTTCAGAAGGTCTTCCCGTTTCGCCCCGTCGATCTTTTCCGCGGTCGCATTGAAGTCCCTGAATACGAAGTCCGCGCCGTCATCCACCGCCTCATAAACAACCGCGCCACTGTTCATGGCATTGAACAACTGGCGGAAACGCACCTCGCTGGTCTTCAGTTTCTCGACGGCGCGCATCTGCTCGGTCACGTCGATGACCATGAGAAAGAGCAGCGGCTCGGAGCGGTGCTGGCGCAGCCAAAAATGGCAGTCAAGCCAGACTTCGCGACCAAAGGTCGTTCTAATCCAGGTGGTGCGGCGGCGCGACTGCCCGGTTTCCAGGGTGGCCATGGCATCCGCATAGATTCCGCTCTCCTTCCAGGACCGGATCTGATGGAAATTCTGCGCGAGAACCTGTTCGTGGGTTGCGCCGATGATCGGGTCCACGCCAAGACTGGCCCGGACGCATTGGCCGGCGGGGGTGTAGGCGAGAATGGGGGCGGGGGACTCGTCAAGCAGAAGCGTGGTCAGGTCGAGCGCGTCCTGCCTCTCGGCTTCCGCCTGCCTCAGGTCCGTCACGGTCTGCTTCAATTCGTCGATCACGTCCGCCCTTTGCGTTTCGGAGTGGGACAGGCGGGACAAAAGACCGATCAGCAGAGTCATCAGGAACAGGGACAGGATGCAGATTGCAACCGTCTGTTCCGTCCAGCCGGCCAGCACGTCGCTGGTGGCGAGCGCCGCCACCACGGAAAAGGGGTAGAGATCCAGCTTTCTGATGCTGAATATGCGCGCCTCGCCGGCCTGCATCGCCTGGTGCGTGGGAGTCCCCGGCGACAGGGCGCCGTCGGCCTCCACGTCGAACGGCGGCCAGCCGACGACGGCGTTGAACGTGTCGGTCCGGTGGATGGCGACAAGCCCCCGGCGCCCGAGGTCCAGTGACTGAAAAAGCGTCTCGAAGTGCCCAAGCTCGATGACGGCGCTGACCACCCCGAGAAAGGCGCCATGCTCGCCGCGCAGCGGACGCATGGTGATCACGCTCTTCCGGCCGGTGGTGCGGGACATGAGCACTTCGGAAAAGGTGAGGCCCGCCTCGGGGGTGTTGCGAAGCATGTGGAAAAAGTCGCGGTCCGCAACATTCGTGCGCGGAGTAATTGCGCTTTCCGACGTATAAAGCAGATCGCCATTGGCATCGAAAACCCGCAGGCCAGCCAATTCGTCGAAATTGGACATGTGGACGTCGAGGTCGGTATCGATCCTGTCGGCATGGATCGGAACGGCCTGCCGGTTCAGGATGTCGGCTGGCAGGGAAAACGATATTTCCAGCAGGATGCTGTCAATGCGGCGCAGGGTCGCGTCCAGCCGCGCTTCGATGATCGCGGCATAGTTGCGCGTGGTGGTCTGTGCATTGCGGACCTTCTCCTGGTAACCCGACCAGATCAGGTAGCCGACAAGCAGCATCGCGAAAATGACGACGGCAGCCAGAAGGGCGATGAGCCTTTTATGCTGACTGCGCTCTGCGGCACGGAAATGCGTCGAGTCCATGACGACAGTGTGCGTCTCTTGCAGACAAATGGCAATGGTGTATACACCGAAGGGCCTATCGTGGCGGAGCCGCAATCAACAAGAGCTGTCCCGTGGCGTGGTGCGTATCGTCAACCGCCGATGCCTGTTTCACTGATCTCATAAATCTTCGCGCGCGGCGAAGATTTTTGAGATCAGTGAAATGAATCTTTTTGGTTGCGGCTCCGCCGCGATAGGGTACGACGAAGGGGAGCGACGACCCCCTCCGATGTTGCGGTTTCCCCCAGGAGTATCCGAACCGATGACCCTGTTTCCGCCCAACGTGGCGCCGATTCTGCTGCTGCTTCTCTCCAATGTTTTTATGACGTTCGCCTGGTATGGCCACCTGAAGTACACCGACCGGCCGCTGTGGATGGCGGTGACGGCGAGCTGGTCCATCGCCTTCATCGAGTACTGCCTGGCGGTCCCGGCCAATCGCATCGGCTATGGCGCCTATTCGGCTGCCGAGCTGAAGACCATCCAGGAGGTGATCACGCTCTCGGTGTTCGCCGTGTTTTCCGTCACCTATCTCGGGGAGCGCATCAGCCTCAACCACATCGTCGGCTTCCTGCTGATCGGTGCCGGCGCTTTTTTCGTGTTCAAGGGGCCGCTGAAATAGCGGCGTCTTCCGGCGGCATCAGGTGAATGTGCTCGCCGCGCAGCCGCAGCGCCACCGGGGTGCCCTCCCGCAGGCCGTAGCGCTCGGCGATGTGCCGCGGCGCGGTCAGGTGCAGCCGCCGCTCACCAGGGTAGGGGCCGGGGCCGGGGCCGGGGCCGGGGCCGGGGCCGGG
>JAMOBE010000141.1:0-6894 GCA_039908285.1 Alphaproteobacteria bacterium | reverse complement strand
GGGCACTCGCCGTTTGCGAGCCTGCTCGGCGATGTGGCGTGGCTGATGGTGCGGTCTCCGGCGCATCGGCACCTGTTCCTGGCCGACCTGGAGTGGCTGGTGCTGCCGGCCCTGACCGCCCGCCAGTTCCGCCTGTTCGTCAACGGCGCCACCCCCTATGCCTACGCGAGCTGGGCCTTCCTCGACGAGGAGGCCGAGTCGCGCCTGCTGTCGGGCCAGCCGCGCCTGCGCCCGGGCGACTGGAATTCGGGCGATCGCGCCTGGCTCATCGACCTGGTGGCCCCCTTCGGCGGCGCCGACGGCCTGGCCCGCTCCATCAAGACCCAGGCCTTCCGGGAGCGCCCCCTGAAGGCCCTGCGCCCCCGGGCGGACGGCAAGGGATTCGAGGGCGTGGAGATCGTTGCAGCCGAGTCGCGGCAGACGGAGGACTCGGAGGCTCGGCCGTGAACGCCAGCGGGGGGAGGGCAGAGATGTGGGGGCGGCGTTTGAAGTGGCGTGTTGGAGGGGGATGGCTTGTCTGCGCATTGCTGCTGGTTTTGGCTTGGCCCGCGAGGGGCGAGAATCCTTCAGCCTACGATGACAGCTTCACCTTCAAAAACGGCAAGCCGTTCATCGTCGATCCGTTCACCTGGGCTTACACCAGGGAATTCGCCGAGACCTTCGACATGCCGGCGCGATGGATCGAACCTGGCTTGAAGGGCGTGCTGGGTGTAGCCTGGCGGCTGACCACCGTCGGCAACGTCATCTGCGGTAACGAGGGCGAGGCGAATAATTGTCGCAAGCCGCTCGCCTGCCAGATGGATGTTTACTACGACACCTCGGTGCCGCTGCCGTGGAATTACCCGGAGGTGGTGAGCGACAACATGTGGGATGGCATCGCGTCCACGACCCACCTGCCCGATATCACCAACGCCAGGGGTATCCGTCGGTACCTTCGTGATTCATCGCGACCGAAAGGAGTTATGAGTTCCGGCGGTGCGCTGGTTTATGGCAACCAGGCGAAAGAGCGGGCGGACATCGTCTATTTCGATCGCGAGTATCAGCCGGGAGTAGGGCTGATCGGGTATGTCGGACCCGGAGTCTGCCCCAACCTCAATGCGGCCGGACCGGCCAGCATGATTTTCGTGCGCCCAGAAGAGGCAGGCGCCCCCCAGCAGGGGCATATCCCCACAATGCACGTCATGGAATTCCCGGAGAGCTATCTCGGCCGACTGAGGGAAATCTACGCCACCGTCAACCATGGCGGCAAGGAGACCACCGATCGACTTCTCGGTCAGGTTTCCGATTGGACCGGGCTGTCCTACGAAGATGTCCACCGCTTCCACGGAAAGCCTTATGTGCGCGACCCCTTCCTCTGGGCTTACAGCGCAGAATTCGCCGAGAAATACCGCATGCCCGCCGAATGGATCGAGCCGGACCTCAAGGGAGCCCTGGCCATCGCCTGGCGAATGAGCACGATCGGCGATCTCAACTGCGGCTACAGCGGGCGAAAAGAGAGTTGCTGGTCGCAGGTGGACTGCCAGATGGACATCTATCTCGATGGCAATGCGCCGTTGCCGTGGAATTATCCACATGTAATGCGTGACAATCAGGAGCGCAGCATGTCGTCGAAGCAATTCCTGAAGGGACTGGCTTGGAAAAGCAGACTCCTAATTTACACTGGGAACCAGAGTGGAGAGAGATCCAAGGGCATAATTAATTCAGGTGGATCAATGCGATATAACAAGTATTCGCACGGGTATTCCTTCCTTGTTTATTACGATAGAGATTTCGGTGGCATGCAAGTACTTACATACAGGGGTGATGGATATTGTCCTGACTTGAAATTGGATGGATCATCAACAACAAAATATTACAGTAGGTCATCCATTGAAAGAACGGGCGACGGAAAAACCGAACTGACCGATACCGACGTTGTGCACGTGATCGAGTTCCCGAGATCCCTTCTTGCACGGCTGAAGCCGGTCTACGCCGCAGGCAAGGGGCCAATCGACGACACGTTGAACCGTATGCTCAATGACTTCCTGAAGAGCAGAAAATAACCGGAACGCTGGAGCGGTACCAAATTTGGGGGGAAACGATGTCGGACAATGACACTCTGTTCGTCAAGACGGGAAGCACCTTTGCTGCTCTGGCATATGGCGACTCGAAAAATTCTCCGCCTTCGGGATGGCGCCCGATCGAGGATGCCGCCCTGAAGGTGTACGACCAGCCGAGCGGCCTTATGGCGCGTGTCTACGTCAAAGACACGCCGACGAAAGAAATCTGGATCGCTGTCGCCGGCACCAACGACCTGAAGGACGTCGCCGCATATCCGGCCGCCTATTTGGGCGAGACGCCGGCGCGGGCGCAAATCCTCGATGCGTTGACGTTGGGGCAGAAAGTCAAAGACCTAGTCAATAGAAATGCTGATTATAATGATTATACCGTCAACACCAGCGGCCATTCCTGGGGAGAACTGCTGGCCCAGACGCTCTCCTACACCTTCGGTTATCGTGGTGTGGGCTTTGATGGCGTGGGCGCGAAGAGCGTGGTGTCGTCGAGCCAATTCGTGCAGGATGCGCAGAATTTGGGCATCACCGTTGCCGGAAGCTCAGGGTTCATCTCCTGCAACACGGCGGGCGTGTCGGTCTTTGGCGGTGGACTGGTCGGGTCCCTGGGGTTCGATATCCCGAACACTCGGCACGCCGTCATCCAGGCCGATGCCAGCACGACGAGCGGCCTCGCGGGTCTATAGCCATGGTTGGGGCCGGGCTGGTCTTGAGTGGCCCCCTCGCTGCCATAGGCGCCTACGGCCTGAACCGCCTCGTGTCCGGGGCCACCCTGCACAGCATGGAGAACGTCATCGATCCGGCGGTGCAGAGTGGCAATTTCCAGATCGACCCCACCGAGCCCGTTCCCGTGCACCAGTTGCAGCCGTTCACCTTTGTCGACGGTGCGGGCAATGTCGTGAAGACCGTGACCGATGCGGCGGGCCACGTCGTGATGCAGGGTGGAAAGCCCCTTTTCGTCGCATCAGTGGTCAACGATACCGGCCGCATCAGCGTCCAATTCACTCCCGACGGCGCGAAAGTGCTGGAAACCGGGATCTTCAACGGCACCACAGGACAACCACGGTATCAGGCGACCGTCGTCAACGGGGCCGAACTGCGATCCTACAGCGATGGACGCCTGGCGTTCGTGGCAGCGGACGGTCATGAGACGCTGTTGGATTTCTCCGGTTCGGACACGGTGCGTTTGACCAACGCGGTTGCGGGAACCGTCACCGACGTGGCCGCATCCGGCTTCGACTGGGATATGAATGTTCCGGGGTTCGGCGCCAGTTGGGGTGCGTCGGCCGCACACGACGGCGGCTACGGATATACCCTCGATCGCGACGATGGTGGGACTTGGTCGCTGCAAGTCGACTGGGGCTTCGCTGGCGTTGCGTCCATGACGCAGTGGTCCGACGGTCGGAGCCGGACTTTGTATAACAACGGGAGCGATGTGTCGTTCTTTCCCAGCACCGGGTCCCCCACCGACACGCGGGTGGTGAGCAACTCGGCCAATGGGACCAGCGTGGTGCGGTATTGGGACGACAGTGGTATCATCCTCGAGAACGGCACGCAGGTAGGCACGGTCCAATTCAGCGGAGGAACGGCCTATCTTGAATGGACCGCGACCGGGCGCACGCGGACCGAGTACGGCAATGGCACCTCGGTCGAATACGATCCCTCGGTGTCGCAGACGGTGGTCCGCAATGGGGCATACACGACGAGCTGGTCGGAGGCCAGCGGATGGGACGGGACGATAAGCTATAGCTTCGCCAACGGCGATGTGGTCACCTATTCCCACGAATTTGGGACGGGCACCATCGCGAAGACCGATGGTGCCACCCTGGATCTCCCCACCGGCGGGTTCGACCCTGAAGCCTACGTCCGGGAGCACGGCATCGAAACGATCGATGTGGAGATGGTCTCGAATTATTCGATGGGATCGGATTGGACCGACCCACTGGATGGTGACCAGCAGGTCGTGCCGGTTTACGTGGACAAACTGGCGGAGGCGACGACCGTATACACGGCCATGCAGGCCGAATACAATCGGACTGTCCTCTCCGAGCCGTCGCTACCCGTCAGTGAACCGCCGCCGAACAGCACCGACCCCCAGGTTCTGTTGGAGTATTCCCAGCGCCAGGCGGAGAATTTGGAACAGTATTACACAAATCTGAGCAACTGGTCTTCTGCGACCATCCAGGCATCGATGGCATCGCTGAGTGCGCAGCTCAACGTCATGAGCATTATCGCCGAGAAGGAGTTCACACGGCCCCCCGCTCCGCCCACTCCGCTTCCCCCACTCACCACTCCGCTCACGACGTTGTTCACCCCTCCGCAGCCGATCGACCTTCCCGATCCGGGGAATTTCCAGGGCGAGTGGGACGACAGCTTTTATGATGCGGACTTGCCGCCCTCCAGCACCGGTTCGGGGAGCGCGTTCCAGGGTCTTGGTGGCGACTGGGTGGTGGCGCCGAATCAGCCGATTCCCTACGACGCCCCGCTTCCCACCATGACCAGCGTGCTGAACGTCCTCGAGAACATCCAACAGGCGACGTATGTGCCGGATACCAGTAGGCCGCGGTGCTTCGTTGGGGAGACGCCGGTCAGGATGGCGGATGGGACGGAGAAGGCCATCGCCGCGATCGCGGTCGGGGACGAGGTGGCGGCGTTCGACGGGCTCGGGGCGCTGGCCCCGGCGACGGTGACGCATGTGCATGCCTATGGCGAAGAGGCGGTGGTGACCCTGTCGGCCGAGGGGGTGGGCGACATGGCGGTGACGCCGCTACACCGTTTTCTGACCGAGGGCGGCGACTACCAGTCGCTCGCCCGGATGGCTCCGGGCGCGCGGCTGGTGGCCGCCGATGGCCGACCGGTGGGGGGAGTGCGGGTGTCGGGCGGGCGGACGCGCGCCCGGGTCTACAATCTTACCGTGGACAAGTTCCATACCTATGTCGCGGGCGGACTCCGGGTGCACAATCAAAAGCCGGTGGTCGTGGATCTGGACGGCGATAACCGTATCGAGCTGGTAGGCCTGGAGGAGTCCGGGGTGCTGTTCGACATGGACGAGGACGGGTACGCCGAGAACACCGCCTGGGTCGGGCCGGACGATGGCCTGCTGGCCTTTGACCGCGACGGCGACGGGCGGATCACCCATGCGCGGGAGTTCGCCTTCGCCCTGTACGGGGCGGCGGGGGCCAGCGACCTGGAGGGCTTGCGGGCGGCGTTCGACGGCAATGGCGACGGCGTGCTGGACGTGAATGATGCGGCGTTCGCCGGCTTTGGGGTATGGCGGGACGCCGATCAGGACGGGGTGACGGATGCCGGCGAGTTCCGCTCGCTGACGGAACTTGGGCTTGCCGCCATCGGCCTGAGTGCCACCGGACCGGCGGTGGTGGAGAACGGCAACGTCCTCCTCGGCCGGGGAACGTTCACCCGCGCCGATGGCTCCAGCGGGCTGCTGGCGGACGTGGACCTCGCCCAGGACGACAACGGCTTCGCCGAGATCCAGCGCTCGGCGTCCAGGAGCGTGCTGACCGACGAGGCCGGCGGCACCGCCGGGGCGGTGGCGGCCGACGCCCGGCTGCGGCTGCTCAATGCCGCCACCACCGGCGGACGGGCGTTCGGCGGCGCCGGGGCCGACGTGCTCTACGCCAGCGGCGCCGGGGCGGCGACCCTGGTGGGCGGGGCCGGCGACGACGTGCTGAAGGGGGGCGACGGCGACGACGTTCTGCGGGGCGGGCTGGGCGCGGACGCGCTGACGGGCGGCGCCGGGGCCGACACCCTGTGGGTCGATGCCGCCGACATGGCGCGGGGCGTCAACGGCGGCAATGGTCTGGATACCCTGCGGGTGGCGAGCATCGAGGATGTGGCCGTCGACATGGGCGCCGCCTCCGTCGAGTACGGGTACGGCAACGCCGGGGCCGACACCTTCCGCACCTCGACCGGGTGGGCGTTCGCCGCTCATGGCGGGGTCGGGAACGATACCCTGCTGGGGGGAGCGGGGGACGATATCCTCCATGGCGACGCCGGGGCCGACGTGCTCTCGGGTGGGGCCGGCGACGACGAGATCCACATCGACGCCGAGGATCGCCAGGCCGACATCGGCGGCGGCGATGGCGCCGATCTGGTGATGGTGGACGGCGCGGCGGCGGTGACGTTCGATGCCGGGGCGGCCCAGGTCGAGTTCGTGGTGGGCGGCGCCGGGGCCGACACCCTATGGACCAGCGGCGCGGCCGGGGTGGGACTGGACGGTGGCGCCGGCGATGACGTTCTCACCGGTGGAGCGGGCGGCGATACGCTCCAGGGCGGCGAGGGCGACGATACGCTGTCGGGACTCTCCGGGGCGGACGTGCTGCGCGGCGGGGCCGGGGCGGACGTGCTGGACGGCGGCGACGGTGCCGACCAGTTGGACGGCGGCGCGGGTGCGGACCGGCTGAGCGGCGGGCTCGGCGACGACGTGCTGAAGGGCGGGGCCGGAGCGGACTCCCTGTCCGGTGGCGACGGCGACGACGTGCTGGTGGTGGACTCCGAGGATGCGCAGGGCGGGCTCGACGGCGGGACCGGCGCCGACACCCTGACCGTCGACGGGGACGCCGGAGTGACGGTGGACCTGGGCGCGGCCAGCATCGAGATGGCCTTCGGTGGTGGCGGGGCGGATCGGTTCTCCACCACGACCGTTACTATGGTGTCGGTGGACGGCGGCGCCGGCGACGACACGCTGTCGGGCGGGGCCGGCAGCGACGTGCTGATGGGCGGCGACGGGTCCGACACGCTTGCGGGAGGAGCCGGCGACGACCGGCTGGTCATCGACGGCTTCGACCGGCAGGACGCCATCGACGGCGGGACTGGCCTCGACACC
>JAMOBE010000140.1:0-7015 GCA_039908285.1 Alphaproteobacteria bacterium | reverse complement strand
CCTCCCCCTTGATGGGGGAGGGCTTTTTTCTGCGGGAAACGGATAGTTTCTACAGCGAAACCCCTACAGCCCAGTTTGTCCGACTTGTGTGCATACGGTAGCCCTCGATGGGGGAGGGCTTTTTTGGTGGTCGTGGTGCCGATACGTATTCAGCCTCTCGATCCTTCAGCCTCTCAATCCGCCGGCCCCCGGCCGCCGTGTTCCGCGGACCAGACGATCGGGCCGTGCAGGAACGAGCGCACCTCTTCCAGGGCCGCCTTGTCGAACAGGCGCTTGGACTCCGCCACCTCCAGAACGTCCCACCAGTTGCACAGATAGTGCATATTGAGGCCGTTCTCCTCCAGCGTCTTCAGGGCGCCCGGGAACACGCCATAGAAGAACACCACCAGGGCTTCGGTGACCGTCGCGCCGGCCTGTCGCAGGGCCGTCGCGAAGGTGACCTTGCTGGCGGCGTCGGTGGCCAGGTCCTCCACCAGCAGCACCCGCTGGCCATCGGTCATGTATCCCTCGATCTGGGCGTTGCGGCCGAAGCCCTTGGGCTTCTTGCGCACGTACAGCATCGGCAGGGCCAGGCGCTCGGCGATCCAGGCGGCGTAGGGAATGCCGGCGGTCTCGCCACCGGCCACGGCATCCACCGACTCGTGACCCACCTCCCGCAGGATGGCGGCGGCGGCAAGATCGGACACGGTGCGGCGGGCGCGAGGGAAGGAGATCACCTTCCGGCAGTCGATGTAGACCGGACTCGCCCAGCCCGAGGTCAGGGTATACGGCTGCTCGGGGCGGAAGTTGACCGCTCCGATCTCAAGCAGCACGCGGGCCACGGTCAGCCCCGCCTGCTTCTGCTCCGGCGAACGTGATACGGACTGCATGGTTTCTCCCCGATCCTGGTTTCATCCGCCCACTGTTTAGGCAGAAAATGCCCCCATTACAATGATTCACCCTCTTCGGTATCGCCCCCTCTTCAGTATCGTATTTTCGCCGGGTCGTGTACCATCCGGCACTGAAGGAGACGGGCATGGTGGAAAAATCGACGCCATCCAGTGGGACTGCCAGTGGGACTGGAGTTGACAAGGGGCGCCATGGAGTGGCGGGGTCTCTCGAGACGGCCATGGAGCACCAGCGGGCCGGGCGACTCGGTGAGGCCGCGGCCATCTGCCATGATATCGTCCAGCGCTATCCCGATCATGTGGGCGCCCTCAACGTCCTCGGCCTGGTCGAGGTGCAGAACGGGCAGCCGCTCCAGGCCATGACCCACTTCGCCAAGGCACTCGTCGGCGACCCCACCAACTCCGCCCTGTACGCCAACATGGGACTGGCACTCGGGGCGATCGGCCGGCGGGACGAGGCGATCGAGACCTTCGAGAAGGCGATTCACCTGCGCGCCGACTACCGCGAGGCCCACCACAACGTCTCCGTCCTCCTGCGCGACGCCGGACGCCTTGGCGACGCCGAACGCCACGCCCGCCAGTCCATCGCCCTTGCTCCCGACCTTCCCGACACGCACAGCGTGCTGGGCACGATCCTCGAAGCGGCCGGGCGCACGGCGGAGGCCCTGGCCGAGTATCGAACGACGGTGATGCTGGCCCCCAATCACGTCCCCGGACTGACCCACCTCGGGACCCTGCTGGGGGACCTGGACCAGCCGGAGGAGGCCGTGGAGCATCTGCAGCGGGCGGTGACCCTGCAGCCGCGAGCGGCCCAGGCCCGTCTGCGGCTGGTCGAGACGCTCCGCCGCCTCGGGAGGGGCCAGGATGCCGAGACCGTGCTCTGGGGCGCGCCCAGGGAATTATCTTGTCGAGCGGTGACAGTGTCCCTGTAATACTGATCTCAGTGAAGGAACAGTTTGGCGAAAATGGCAACCTGGAATGCCAGAATGAACCCCATCATCCACTTCATGACAAGCATGTCGGCCTTCAGGGACGACACGTCGTCATCGCGCTTGCTGAGTGCGGTCGCGGCCCGGAGAGCCTTGTCTTCGGGAACGTCGATGGCGCGGAACGCTTCGAAAACCTCACTCTGGATCGTACTCATGATGGGGACTCCTGGGTAACCCCGTTTTCACCTGATACGTCGAAGAACCGAAAAACAGCACCATCAGGCCAGGCGGGCTGGGATCGAACTGGGCTGATGGCAATGTGCCCTCTCCCCCCCATGACCTATCGTATGCACACAAGTCTCCAGCAAACTTAAGCCCTCCCCCTCGATGGGGGAGGGTTTGGGTGGGGGTGGCAGCGAAGCGCGCACAGACAGAAGTATGTTCGCACAAAAGCTGAATACTTTGGCGCATACCGATGCACCTACGTGCGGCACCATCACCCCCACCCAACCCTCCCCCATCAAGGGGGAGGGCTTTTTTTGCGGGAAACGGATGGTTTCTACAGCGAACATTCTACAGCCCAGTTTGTCCGACTTGCGTGCATACGGTAGCCCCCCATGACGGGGGAGAGGGGGTGGGATTTCATCCGCCGGTGGGGCGGTTCCGGGGAAGGCCGGCGCGCAGATAGAGGATAACCTTCCAGATCTGCTCGTCCGTCAGCTTGCCCTTGAAGGCGCGCATGCCGGTGCCGAGCTGCTCGCCGCCCTCGGTGATGGTCCAGAACAGGTAGCCGTCGCTGGCGATGGGCGAGCGGGCGGCCATGCGCAGGTTGGCCGGTCGCGGCGTCAGGGCGGCGGCGCCGCTGCCATCGCCGACTCCCGACTCGCCATGACAGGTGGCGCAGTTCTCGGCGTAGAGTCGGGTCGCCTCGGTCATCGCCGCCGTGGTCGGCGCGTAGGGGTTCTCCATGGCGCGGTACTGTTCCGGCAGTCCCCAGCGCACGACCTGGAAGTGACGCACCATTCCGCCCCCGGGGCCGGCGCCTTTGCGGGCGGGCTGTCCGGCCTGGGACGCGTCGGATGAACCACTGCCGTTGCCGCTGTCGCGACAGGGACCCGGGCCGGGACCACCCTCCGGTCGGTCGCGCATGCGCATTGGCAACGCTCCCTGGGGCGGTCCAGGCCGCCAGGCGCCGCCGTCGGAGAAGGGATAATAGCCCGGCGGCGGACCATACGGAGGACCGTCCGGCCCCTCCGGGCCGGGACCCCAGCCGGGTCCGTAATTGCGGTCGTAGTAGTCCCACTCGGCGGGAGCGCCACCGTAGGGACCGACTCCGTAGGGTCCGGCCCCATAGGGACTGCCACCGTACCAGCCGTCGTAGGGCGGGCTCTGCGCCGCCGCCCCAGCCGCCAGGGCCAGGGCCAGGGCCCCCACCAGCGCCGATCCCATGACGTGTCCACTCTTCATGACGACCTCCCCCTTCTGTCGCATCCGGCCGCAAGGGTGCAATCGCAACGCCCCGCCGGTCAAGCGTCTTTCGGACCTGGTCTACCGCCGTCATAACCCCCGGTAATTATCTTGCGCTGGTGGATCTGGATGCGCCATAGTTAGTGGCGGAAACTATTGCGGGATAGTTTAGCAGGTAATTCGTGAGGGTGAACAACATGGGAATGAAACGACCAGAATCCAACACTTTCAGGGGTTTCGGCATAATTATTCCCTCCATGGTTATGGTTCTTATGTCCATTGGAACGAACGCCAGGGCCGCACCGCTCTGTGCCCAGCCCGCCGAGCAGCCGGCGTTGAACGCTCGGGTCGTGCAGACCCAGCTCATGGTTGCGGCTCTGACGTGCGAACAGAGGGACCGCTACAACGCGTTCGTTCAAAAGTTCTCGCCGCAACTGGCCGAGTCGGGACAGACCATGAAGGCGGTATTCAAGCGCCAGTATGGCCGCTCCGCCGAAAACCAGATGAACCAGTTCGTCACCAGGCTGGCCAACGACGCCTCGGCCCGCAGCCGGACCACACCGGGATTCTGCGGTGACACCCTGGTCCTGTTCGACGCGCTGGACAAGATCGAGCCGGTCAGGCTTACCGAAGTGGCGACGGCGCAGTCCTTCGCCGCGACTCACGGCATCGGCGTTTGCGGGACGGCGAAAAATACGGGGAAGAAGGCGACCGCAAAGACCGGAAACGGGAAATAGGCTGGTGTCTCTCTACGCAGAATGCGGGGGAAGAAATGGCGTTGAAGGCGCTTCGTGGAAAGTCGGTTCGTCCCGCGACCTTGGTCGCGGCGCTGGTTCTCGCGTTCATGATTATCGGCACGCTTGCCTTGGCCTATGCGAAAAGAGGCCTCTACCTTCACGAAATTCGTGTGTCCGAGGCGGGTACTCATGACGTTGCCCTGCTCCTGGAGCAGCATGTCATACGGACCATTCACACCGCCGATGTGGTGCTGCTGGCGGTGCTGGACCTCTTCGCCGCCGAGACCATCGACACGTTCGGAGCGTCGGTCGAGAATCGGGAGAAACTCGTCGCCGTGTCCAGCCGGCTGGACCATGTGGGCACCGTCAGCGTGTTCGATGTCCGGGGCGACCTGGTGACGACGTCGAGGGTCGGCCCGGTTCCCAGGATCAACATTGCCGATCGCGAGCACTTCGTTCTTCACCGCGATGGAGTGGTCTTCCACGTTGGTCGGGCGCTGGCGGGCCGGGTCACCGGCCAAAGAATTTTCACCATCAGCCGGCGGATTTCCAACCCCGACGGCAGCTTCGGCGGAGTCGTGGTGGCCGCCATATACGCCCCGTATTTCGAGCGCGCGTATCAGGGCGTCCGCTTCGGCGATGCGACCATGCTGGCGATCGTCAGGCACGATGGTGCCCTGGTCATGAGTTCCCAGGTGTCCGATGACAAGGTGGAAACGTCCCTGGCCGGGTCGGATCTGTTCGCTCGTCTGTCTGGCGCGCCCTCCGGGACTTTCGAGGGCGTCTGCCCGCTCGATGGGCAGCGGCGGATCATTTCCTTCCGCCGCGTCGAGGGATTGCCGCTGATCGTCATCGCCGGCGTCACCCGTGCCGGGGCGCTACGCGCCTGGTGGAACAGCGTCATCTATTCCGCCACCCTGGTGGGGAGCATTTTCTGCGTGCTGGGCATCCTGGCCTGGATGGTGGTACGGCGCATCCGTGACGAAGAGCAGGCGAAGGATACCCTGGAGCAACGAGTCGAGGAGCGCACCGCCGATCTCGAGGTCTCCAACCGGCAGGTGCATAACCATGCCAGAACCCTTGACGTTATCCTCGCTGCGTCGCCGGACATTACATTCCTGGTGGACAACGCCATGCAGTTCGCCTTCGCCAATCCAGCGGCGGCGGTGGTATTGGGCGTCTCCGGCGGTGCCCAGGGCTTTTCCTCGATCGAGATCGCTCCCCTGGAGACGGAGATTCGGGCCGTGCTCGCCGACGGGCAGTCGCGCACGATGGATACTGGTTTCGCCTGTTCCTTCGAGTGGAAGCTGACGGCGATGCCGGGAGACGACGGCGCTCCGGCCGCGGTGCTGTGTGTTGGCCGCGACGTCACCAGGCGACGACAGATCGAGGAGACCCTCCGCCGCGCCAGGCTGGAAGCCGAGCGCGCCACCCAGTCCAAGACCCAGTTCCTGGCCGCCGCCAGTCACGACCTGCGCCAGCCGCTCCAGGCCCAGCGTGTGTTCCAGAGCCTGCTGGAAAAGCACCTGACCACGCCGAAACAGAAGGACATCGCCGCCCGCATGGCGCGAAGCCTGGAGGCCAGCGAGACCCTGCTCGCCACGCTGATGGACGTTTCGGCGCTGGAGGCGGGGGCGGTCCGCCCGGCGGTCACCACGGTGATGGTCAGCGACATCCTCTCCCGCATCGCCGCCGACGGCGCGGCCGAGGCGGAGGCCAAGGGCCTGAAGCTCACCACCCGCATCACCGATTGGCCCGTCAACACCGACCCGGTGCTGCTTGAACGCATCGTGCGCAATCTGATGGTCAACGCCTTGCGCTACACGGAGCGGGGAGGCGTGCTGCTGGCCACCCGCCGGCGCGCCAGCAACGTGCTGATCCAGGTCTGGGATACGGGAACTGGCATTCCTCCGGACAGGATCTCGATGATCTTCGAGGACTTCTACCAGGTCGGCAACCCCGAGCGGGACCGCACCAAGGGGCTTGGCCTCGGTCTGGCGGTGGTGGCGCGAATGACCCGCCTGCTGGGCCATGGCATCGACGTCGCCTCCCGTCCGGGCCGGGGGACCGTGTTCTCGGTGAAGCTGCCGCTGGCGTCCGTGGTGCCGTGCGCCGAGGACCCGATCACGGTCTCGACCGGCGGGGGCCTGACCGGGGCGACGATTCTGCTGGTGGAGGACGACCGGGCGCAGCGCGAGGCCATGAGCATGCTGTTCGAGGACGCTGGGGCCCGGATCATCGCCCTGCCCACCGGCGTGTCGGTGGAGGAGCAACTGGCCGGTGCCGGGGTGGTGCCGGACATCATCCTCAGCGACTATCGGCTGCCCGGGGCCGTCAGCGGCCTCGACGTGGTGGAGCGGGTGCGCGCCGCCATCGGCCGCCATGCCCCGGCCATCATCCAGACCGGCGACGTCGATCCGGCCCTGGCCGAGGTCATCCGCAGCCGGGACTGCGCCATCATGCACAAGCCCTGCGATCCCGACCACCTGCGCTCGACCGTCGCGGCGCTTGTCCGGCTTTGATCATCGGGAGCCTTGGGCTATTCACTCCCTCTCCCCCTCGAGGGGGAGAGGGTCGGGGTGAGGGGGTGGGGCAACCGGCACCATTTCGGGAGCTTCGCGCCCCCCTCACCCAACCCGCTCCCCCCGGAAGGGGGGGGGAGAGGGCTATTGATAGGTTCACCCGATTGCCATGGTGCCGCCGTGACTCCCATCGTCGTCGTTCCCGCCCGCATGGCCTCCACCCGCCTGCCCGGAAAGCCGCTTGCCGACATCGCCGGCGAGCCCATGATCGTCCACGTCTGGCGGCGGGCCGTGGCCGCGGACATCGGTCCGGTGGGATGGTCGGGACGGGTCAGCCGCGCCAGGCCGCCGGCCCGCCGCACGGCCTCGGCGATGGCGCCCTCGGCGCAGGCCACCACCACCGGACCGATGTCCGCGGCCACGGCCCGCCGCCAGACGTGGACGATCATGGGCTCGCCGGCGATGTCGGCAAG
>JAMOBE010000019.1:0-51562 GCA_039908285.1 Alphaproteobacteria bacterium | reverse complement strand
CGCCCGTCCAGATCCCGTCGCCCGTCACCCATCTGCAAGCCGAAGAAGCGCATCCGGGGCGACGTCAGCAGCGGCGCCAGCGGCTCAAGTCGTGGCGAGCGTTGACGGTCCGACGGGAACTCCGCGTTGCCGGCCCAGATGATGCCGATCCGAACCGGTTCGGCGCAGGCCAATTTCTCCGCCCAGTCGCGGACCAGGGCCGGCTCAGGGCGCAGATAGGGGACGGCCACCCTCCCCTCGCCCGTCCCGATCCCAAGGACGCGGGGCAGACTCAGCAGGGGGCAGTGCAGGTCAAAGGGCTCGTCCACACCGGATGCCACCACCCGCTCGCAGCCTGGGGCGGTCCGGAGCACCCCCACCAGCGACGCCGGCACCTCGACCACCACCCGTGCTCCCCGCGCCGCCACCAGGGGAGCGAAGCGGATGAACTGGATGGCGTCGCCATAGCCCTGCTCGGCGTGGAGAAGGATGGTGCGGCCCGCCGGATCCTCGCCCTCCCAGGCGGGCACCGGCCAGGCACGCGTCTCGGCACCAGGGCGGCGCCAGCGCCACTCGTAGTCCGTCCAGCCCTCGGCGTATCGTCCGAGGGCCAGATTGGCGTGGGCGCGGTTGATGTGGGCCTCCACGTGATCGGGCTCAATGGCCAACGCCCGATCGCAGGCGGCAACCGAGTCCTCGAGCCGCCCGAGACCATACAGCGCGAAGGCCAGGTTGTTGTGACCCGTGGCATAGGTGGGGGCAAGCTCGGTCACCCGTTGCAGCAGCGCCGCCGCCGTCGCCGGGTCGTTCTCCTCGAACAGCAGAATGTTGGCCAGGTTGTTGAGGGCCATCGCATCGTCCGGATTGACGAGCAGCGCCCGCCGCAGCCACGGCACCGCCGCAGCCGGCCCCGTGCGCCGTTTGACTACCAGAGCCATGGCGTTGCACAGGGCGCCGTCCAGCGGCGCCCTGGCCAGGGCGCGAAGGAGGCAGTCCCGCGCCTCGTCCACCCGGCCATCCCGCAGCAGATCCTGCACGTGAACCAGAATCGTGTGCTCGTTCACCCCGTTTCTCCGCCCGCTGTCGCCGCCCATCCTATCACCCCCGCCGACCGGAACAAAGCGCCGGCCCGGCAGTTTCTGCCGGGGACGGGGAGCAGCAATTGCCCTCCGGCTGCGACCGCCCGCGCGCACCGTCTCGCACCACCATGATTTGTCCTTTCATATCAAGCTATTAGCGTGATCTGTCCTGTTGGCCCGCCGCTTGCTGAGGATGTGCCACTCGGTGCAGTCAAGTGGGAAGCAAGCCATGGATATGTCGGTCAACAAAGCGCAGCGTCAGCAGCGCGACATCGCAGCTCCGGCCGCCGGCAGGCCTGACCTGGCGACGTCACAGGATGCGCGGGGGCAGTTTGCCGCCGCGCTCCAGAAGTTCAACGTCGAATTCAATACCGGTGGCGCGCTGTCCTTCGCGCCGAAGGCGCTCGCGGCCCACTTCGAGCGGCCGGTCCAGGCCCAGAGGCCCGAGCCCGTGCGCCAGGTGCCGCGGAGCGAGCCGCGGGTGCGCAGCGAGGATCGCCCGAAGGCCCAGGCCGTCGATCGCGCCGATCAGCCGCGCCAGGCGCAGGCTCCGGTGCGTCGGGACGACCGCCGGCCGGTGGCCGACGATCAGGACCAGACCCGGGCCGCCAGCACCGCCGACACCAGCACCGCCGACACGGCAAAGTCTGCCGACGACGCCGGCCCGGTGAAGACCGACGATCAGGCGGAGGCCGCCGCCGATCAGACCACCGACACGGCCGGAACCGACGTGAACAACGCCTCCAGCGCCACGGTCGACACCGGCGCCGAATCGCTCCAGGTGGTGGAGGTCTTTGTCCGCACCACCATCCAGACGACGATCGAGGTTACGGCCGACACGGCCGAGGATGCGCAGGCCCTGGCCGGACAGGCCGCCGACGACCTGCTGAACATGGTCAAGACGGGTCAGAACAAGGGGCAGGTTGCCGAGACGCAGGCCGGTGGCACTCAGAATGCCGACGCCGACGACGGCCAGGAGTCCCTGTTCTCGCTGCAGCTCCGGTTGCAGAACGCCGCCCAGCAGAGCCGTCAGAACGCCGCCAGGAATACCGCCGAGCAGAACACCGGCGCGAACGACGACCAGCAGAGCCTCGCCCAGAGCCAGGCGGATATGCTGGCCCGCACCCTCGACGATCAGAGCCGGGTACAGATCAAGGTCGCCACCAACGCCACCGATGGGCAGACTTTGCCGCAGACCATGTCGACGCTGGTCCAGAATGCCGCCTTCATCTCCGACGGCTTCGACGAGGGCTTCGGGGCGGGCGGGCAGCAGACCGGTTCGCAGACCGGCGGCAATGGCCAGGGCGCCAATCAGAATGCCCTGTCCCAGGCAATGACCCAGGGCACCACGGCCGTCGGGCCGGAGACTCAAGGCCAGACGACGGCGCAGGGCCAGAACCAGTCCTTCTCCGACCTGGTGAAGGCCGGGGCCGGGGCCGCCACCGCCGATGCGGGCGTCGCCCAGAAGGTCCAGGTAGCTCCGCAGGCCGGTGGCGAAGGCACGCCGCAGATCGGTGGCGCCCAGGCGACGACGCAGACCAGCCAGACCAGCCAGGCTCAGGCCTCCAGCCAGCCGCAGCCGGCCCGTCCGGTGCTGCCGCCGCAGCCGCTGACGGACCAGATCAAGGTCGACATCTCGAAGGCGGTCGCCGACGGCAACGATCACATCAGCATCCAGCTCAAGCCCGAGGAACTCGGCCGCATCGAGATCAAGCTGGACATGAACCAGGGCGGCCGGGTGCATGCCGTGGTCACCGCCGACAACCCGCAGACGCTGGAAATGCTGAAGCAGGATGCCCGCGGACTGGAAAAGGCCCTGCAGGACGCCGGACTGAGCGCCGACGGAAGCTCGCTCAGCTTCAACCTCCGGGGCGACAACGAGCAGCAGGCGCTGCAGCGTGAGAAGAACGGCAACGGCCGCGGCAAGGGCAACGGCGACGACTCCGACCGGCAGGTGGGCGACGTCGAGGATGCACGGGTTACGGCACAGTTGGCCGCGCAGCGCTTCGCCTCCCAGCGGGGCGGCGTGGACGTCCGGATCTGACCGGCCGGCAAGGGAAGGAGGGTGAACCATGGCTACCAATTCGACGACCGCTCTGGGTGGAATGCCGCCAAAGGTGAGCGACACGACACAGACCGACACCAGCAAGTCCGGTGCCGCGCGGAGCAAGATCGCGAAGGACATGAACACCTTCCTCACCCTGCTCACGACCCAGCTCAAATACCAGGACCCGCTGTCGCCGATGGACTCGTCCAAGTTCACGGACCAGCTCGTCCAGTTTGCCAACGTCGAGCAGAACATCCAGACCAATACCAATCTGGAGTCGCTGATCAACATGCAGACCGGCAATCAGGCCGCGGCGGCCATCAACTATCTCGGCGCCACGATCGAGGCCGATACCGACTCGCTGCCGCTGCAGAGCGGCAAGGCCGAGTTCAGCTACACCCTGCCGCAGGAGTGCGGTTCGGCCTCGCTGGTCATCCGCGACTCGACCGGAATGGTCGTGCACAGCGGATCGGTGGAGCAGAGCGCCGGCAAGCACACCGGCACCTGGGATGGCAAGGACAACTTCGGCTTCCCGCTGGACGACGGCGTCTATGAAATCAGCGTCACCGGCACGACGGCGGAAGGCGAGGAAGTGGCCGCGACCACCACGGTGGTCGGCAAGGTCAGCGGCGTCGAAACCAGCAAGGAGGGCAAGGTCATGCTGTCCATGGCTGGGGTCAATGTCGAGCTTGGCAAGATCATGGGTGTGCGCTCCTCGGCCGCGACGGCCGCCGCGCCAACGACCAATTGAACAAAGGAATTCCCTGGGCAGGCCCCCAACGACGGGCCGCCCCCGGAGATCGAAGTCAGGGAGAACTACGATGAGCCTCTACGGTGCACTCTTCGCCGGCGTGTCTGGTCTTGGCTCGCAATCGAGTGCCATGGGCGCAATCGCCGACAACGTGACCAACGTCAACACGGTTGGTTACAAGAACACGAAGGTCAACTTCCAGACCCTGATCACGAAGCAGGTGTCCCTGACCAAGTATTCTGCGGGCGGCGTGCAGTCGAAGCCCCGCCAGAACGTGGACCTTCAGGGCCTTCTGCAGTCGACATCGTCGTCGACCGACGTCGGCATCTCCGGCAAGGGGTTCATGATCGTCAACACCAAGGCCGATCCGACCGGGCAGGACATGTTCACGTACACCCGCGCCGGCTCGTTCAAGGTGGACCGCGAGGGCTACCTGCAGAACGTCGGCGGGCAGTACATGCAGGGCTGGCCGCTCCTGCCGTGGGACAACTCGGCCCAGTCGGTCCAGGTGCAGGTGGGCAACGACGTCTTCATGAAGGCCTACAAGACCGGCAGCGGCACCACCGCCTACATCAACGACAACATCGTCGATGCCACCCACCTGAAGCCCCTCAACCTGAACGAGATGGGCGGCACGGCGCAGCAGACCCGCAACATCCGGCTCGGGGCCAACCTGCCGTCGGGCGATGCCATCGGCACGGAGCACAAGACCAACGTGCTGATCTATGACTCCCTCGGCAATCCGGCCAATCTGCAGTACAACTGGACCAACAAGAAGGTGAACGGCTGGGATCTGGAAGTGACCCCGCCGCTCGGGTCGACGACGCTGGAGCTTCAGGACAGCAACGGCTATGTCTATTCCGCCATGGGACGGCTCGATTTCATGACCGAGCCGGCAACCGGCCAGAGCTTCACTATCAAGGCCGGCGGCGCCAGCGGCTCGCCCGTCACTTACACGTTCACCTACAACAATGCCTCCGACGACTTCAGCGACACCCTGACCGGTGCCGCCGACCAGACCTACAACGTCAACCCGACAAGCTGGACCCAGGACCAGACCATCGACAAGACCGCGCTGGCCGTCAACCACGCCCTCAACGTCGCGTTCCCGAGTCTGTCCTCGACCCTCGGTCACACCCCCATGGTGGCTGGCGACGCCGGCAACCTGATCATCGCCGACACCAGCGGCACCGCCCTGTTCACGGTGGCGGTGGCCGCCGCCGACACCGTCGCCACCATCGCCACCAAGATCAACACCGCGGCCATCGCCGCCGGCGTGGACGTGACCGGATCCAGCGTCGGCACCACCACCCTCAACATGTCCACCACCAGCACCACCGGGTTCCAGATCTCCTCGTCGAGTACCGCGGCGACCCTGACCGCCCTCGGGCTCACGGCCAGCACCCCGTTCGCCGGCAAGGTCTATGCCGAGCGGCTGGCCAGCACCGACTCCCTGGTCCTGCGGCAGGACAGCACGCTGAACGCCATGCAGATCAATCTGCCGCCGTCAACGGCCATCGGCGCCTACAGCCTGACCTCGACGATCGCCACCAACCCACTGGCGGCGGGCGCCGGCAACCTGGTGATCTCTGACCCGGCCGGCACCCTGACCACCATCGCCATCGCCGGCACCGAGACGCTGAGCCAGATCGTCACGGCCATCAACTCGGCCATGGGCGGCACCGTCACCTCCAGTTCCACCGGCACCACCGGCCTTATCCTGGCCAGCCAGTATGGTGGCTACACCATCGACGCGACCTCGACCGCCGCCACCCTGACGGAGCTTGGCCTGACCAGCGGCGCCGCCCTGGGCAAGACCACCGATGCCTTCAAGCAGCAGTCGGTGGCCCAGCCGTTCTCGGTCAGCGCCGTCAACTCGTCGCTGACGCCCGCCACCACCCAGGCCATCAACTTCAATGGCGATGGCACGCCGGCCAGCATCAACGTCGCCTCGGTCAGCGTCGCCTGGGCCAATGGCGCCTCGGACCAGACCGGCAGCGACAAGATCGGCCAATTCCTCGGCAACCTCAACGTCTCCGACGGCATGACCCAGTTCGCCGGCAGCTATCAGATCGCCTACATCAACCAGAACGGAGCCCAGTTCGGCAACTTCTCCGGCGTCAGCATCGGCAGCAACGGCATCGTCACCGCCCTGTTCGACAACGGCGTCACCCGGCCGGTGTACCAGATCCCGGTCGCCACCTTCGTCAACCCCAACGCCATGGACTCACTGACCGGCAATAGCTGGATTTCGACCGATGGTTCGGGCCTGCCGACACTGCGCACGCCGGGTGACGCCGGGGCCGGTCAGCTCAACGCCGCCTCCCTCGAGTCCTCCACCGTCGATCTCGGCGAGGAGTTCACCGCCATGATCACTACCCAGCGGGCCTACTCCGCCTCGGCCAAGATCATCACCACCGCCGACCAGATGCTCGACGAACTGGTCCAGATCAAGCGGTAAGCCAGCCAGGGCAATCGGGTGAACAGATCAAAAGTCCTCTCCCCCCTTCAGGGGGGAGAGGGAGTGAAGCTTGAGCTTGACTGGTACGGTTCCCGGAGGGACACGATCTTTCGCAGGTGGTAGACCGGCTGCTGACCATAGTTCTTGGCCAGGGACAGGATGCCGAGATAGTCCGCCTGGTACCTGTCGGCGTAGGGACGCTTCAGGGCCAGGGCCTCGTGGCGGGCGGCGCTTTCCTCGGCGACCAGCAGGGCGACGAACTGCTGCGAGGCATAGACGTGTCCGGGCACCGTCACCGGCTCGAGGCGCGCGGCGCGGCTGACGTGGCTGCCGTAGATGAGGGGGCGGCCGGTCAGGGGATGGTGCCCCGAATAGGCGGGACCGGCGTGCAGCGCGGTGCGGAACTGAAGCTGCTGGGGCAGGGCGAAGGCGGCCCAGTCGACGCCCGCCATGGCATCCAGGAGAGCGAAGGCGTAGTCGGCGAGATCGAGGGCGCTGCCCTTGTTGACGTAGAGGGCATCCCCCCAGGCCTCGATGAAGGTGTCCGAGGCGTCGGCGTGCCCGGCCCTGGCCATGCGCTCGGCCACCACCTTCATGAAGCGCCACAGTCTGGGCAGGTCCTGTTCGCGAAGCTTGCTGAAACCCACCATGTCGGCAAACAGCATCGTCCGGATGGTGCGCTGCTCTTCCTCGGCACCCGGAACGGCGGTGGGCGGTGTGACGGGAGAAGGAGAGACGGGAAGCGGTCCCCCCGCCTCCGCCAGTTCGTCGAGGTCGATCATCTGCAGCCGGGAGATGTCCGGCCAATGATCGATGAAGTCGCTGGTGCTGCCGGCCTCGGCCGGTGTCAGGTAGCTCCACGCCACCACCAGATGCGGCTCGGTCAGCAGGAACCCGGCGCGCAGGCGGGCCATGCCCATGATGACCTGGTTGTTGAAGCGGAACAGGGCGTCATGACCCAGATAGCCCTCGTCCGTCGTGTGGGTCACCGACGAGGCGAGCTTCAGGGCCTTGCGGAACCGACGCACCCACCCCGGTCCGGCGTAGGCGACGCGCGCGGCGATGAAGTCCTCCAGGCCGAAGGGCAGGAACAGGTGGACCTCGCCGCCCCGATCCAGCATCGCCTCGATGAACAGGATGTCCGACCCGCAGGCGGCACTGCAGAACCCGATGTCGGCGCCGATGGCCTCCAGCCGCTGGTCGATGGCCCGGCGCACCGCATGCTCCAGGTGAGGGGGGAACACGGGCTCAAAGAGGCCTGGGGCGTCGATGGGCGAGCCGGCGAACACCACGAGGCAGGGCGGCGGCAACTGGTCGAAGATCCCCTGGGGCACGGCGACGCCGTGGGCTTGCAGGAGACGCACATCGTGCAGGGACTCGATGATCAGCGGATAGCGGCCCCCGGCCAGGGTGGCGGCGGTGACGAAGGCCGCCGTGGCCCCGTCCCCGTCCCCGCACAGGAGGCGGGCCAGGCCAAGACCGGCCAGATCCGCGAAATCACCCTTGCCCGCCTCAACCCTGGTCTCCAGGGCGGCGGTCACCGCGCGGGCGGTGGTGACGGCCAGGTCGATGTTGCCGGCCAGGAAGGCCACCGTGGCAAGGACGATACCGTCGCCGGGCGCGCCGGTGAGACGGTAGGCCTCCGCCGCGGCGTCACGGGCGCGGTGGAGATCGGCGCCGGCGCCCAGGTGCTGCCAGCTCGTGCGGTAGATCTCGGCGATCAGCCGCAGATCTCCGGGATCGTCGATGCGGTGAGTCGACCGGGTCGCAATTTCGTCAAGGCCGATGGCTAGGTCGGTCAGCGCCGTCAGGGACGCCGCGTCGGGGGCGTCGGATGCTGGTGATGAGGCGGCGGCGATCCGCCGCACCAGCGCCTGAAGGGGCTCGAAGGCGCGGGCAAGGCGGGTCTCCATGGTCTCCAGGCGGCGGTCGATGGGGGCGAGCAGCCGCCGCGCCTCGGCCACCGCGCCACTGCGCACCAGGGCCAGGGCGCCGATCAGGGTCAGGGTCAGGCTGTCGGGGTGGTGTTCCAGGGACTGGCGCACGGCGTCGTAGGCGAGAAAATACTGGCCGTCGTCAAGCAGCGGCCGGATCAGGGCGGTCCAGTCCGCCTCCGACACCGGCCTTTGCCGCAGGAGCCCGGCCACCCCCTCCCCCGAATCGCGCCCCTGCATCGTCCTCACCCTAAAATGGGAAGAAGTCGAGCGGGCGCGACATATGCCGCATGTTGCTGGTCATTCCATACATGTTGCCGTTGATCGCCCGCATCTCGTTGATCATGGAGGAGAGGTCGCCGCTCATCCGGTCGACGGCCGTGGCCATGCGTCCCACGTCGGCAGACATGCGCCCCATGTCGGCCGACATGTGACCCACGGACTGGGCCATCTGCGGCACCGGGCTGATATTGCCGTCGAGGCGGCTCATGGTCTCCTGCATCTCGCTCATGCGGGCCGCCACGGTGACGAAGTTGGCCTGCATGGTGTTCATGTATCCGGCCATGTCCACGATCTGCACGGTCATCAGACCCATGTCCCGGGTGAGGACGACGACCAGACCGCCCATGACGACGCAGACCAGGACCATCAGAACCATCGTGAAGCGGATGATCTGAGTGGTGCGTCGGCCGATGCGCACCGACAACTGGTGCTCCTGGTCCATGATGGTGCGCCAGTCCCTCATTGCCTCGGACATTTGTCTGGCGATTTCGCTGGCGGGGTCCTGTTCGGCCATCTGTGCTGCTCCCTGTAAGACCAACCGGAGACTAGCGCAGTGCGTCTGAAATGACGACTCCGTTGGTGTGACCGAGGCTTTGATCTTCGAAACGACTCATCGGTTTTCAAGCATTCCGCGCCGACCATCACTCACAACCCTGACGCCCGGCGCAGAACGTCGTTCATGCGCGACTGCCAGCCCGGCCCAGTTGACCGAAAGTACTCCAGAACCTCCCGATCAAGTCTGATGGTGGTGGAGATCTTCGGCGATTCCTTCGGCGGGCGCCCCCGGCGCACGAGCCTGCCACCACGATGTTCATCGGCTCGCACGAAGAATTCATCGGTCAGTTCCGGAATTTCCTCGTATTCCGCGGGCTGGATGGTGTGGGCGTCAACCCTCGCCAAGTCGCTTCCCAAAACGCGCTTTCTCCCGCTCATTGGCCTTCCTCATGGAAATGATGCGACGCGCCTCGCCGCGGGGGGTCCAGGCCACGACCACCATGCGTCCCTCCAGCGTGCCGAAAGTGATGAAACGAAGTTCGCCGTAGTCGTTCCGATCATCAACGAGATCCAGGGTCCGTCCGGAGAACACCTCGGCCGCGTCCGCAAAATCCAGGCCCCGATCCTTCAGAGTGGCATCTCGCTTGGCTGGGTCGAACTCGACGGCCACACCTAATAGGTCAGTTCCCATTGTCTTTCCTCAAGTTAACAGCTTTCCTCAAGTTAACAGCGCGTCGCGCCCCGCACCGAGGAGTCCAGCGGTGTCTCGCATGGCTGAGACGACACCAGAATATACCAGGTACACCAGATAATGCGCTCAGTCAAGATTTATCGTAAATACGAAAAATGCGCATCATCCGATTCCCCCGCCCCCTGGAAGGGATCGGCGGGTGCGGCGCAGGGCGACGCAGGTGATGTCGTCGGATGGCGCGGCCCCGCGCACGAAGGCGTCAACCTCCGCCGTGACGGCGGCGGGGATCTCGCGCGCCGGAGCGTCGGCGAGGCGCGTCAGGGTCTCGGTCAGGCGCTCTTCTCCGAAGGCCACGTCGTCGGGGTCGAAGGCCTCGGTGACCCCGTCGGTATAGAGGAACAGGGAGTCGCCCGGAGCCAGCGTGACCGACGTCTCGGCGTAGGACAGCCCGTCGATCATGGCGAGGGCCATTCCCCCGGTGCCCTCCAGCCGTGACACCTCCCCTCCGTGCAGCCACAGCGGCGGGTTGTGGCCACCGTTGGCATAGTCGAGACGACCGCTGTCCTCGTGGTAGATGCCATAGAAGATGGTGACGAACATCTCCTGGTCATTGTTCTCCGCCAGGAGGTCGTTGAGCTTGGCGAGGCACTCCCCCGGCGGACCGCCGAACAGCGCCGTGGCCTTCAGCAGCGTGCGGGCGATGGCCATGAAGAACGCGGCCGGCACACCCTTGCCCGAGACATCGGCCACCACCACTCCAAGCCGGGTCTCGTCGATCATGAAGAAGTCATAGAAATCGCCGCCAACGTCCTTGGCCGGGGTCATGGTGCCGTAGATCTCGAACGTCTCCCGCCCCGGCAGTGCCTTGGGCAGGATGGCGATCTGCATGCTGCTGGCGATGCCCAGTTCCCGCTGGAGCGAGGCGAACGCGGTCTTGACCGCCAGGGCTTCCCGTAGGTCGTCGATGGCCTGGCGCAGGCGGGCGTGCTGCTCGGCCACCCGCGCCGACATCTTCTGCATGGCGGGGGCGATGATGCCGAGACCGCTGCCGGTCGGGCCGGCGGCCACGGCCTCGATTTCGGTCAGGTCGTTCAGCACCTCGGCGCGGGAGTCGTCATCAAGCGTGCCGGCGAGCCGGACCATCTGGGTGTGGATGAAGTGCTCCTGACGCAGCCGATGCCTGTCCTGCGAGCGGCGCAGGCGCCCGAGGGCGATCATCTCGCGCCGCAGGGCCTCGACCGCGCCGGCCATGTGACCGATCTCGTCGTCGGGGCGAACCCCGTCGATGGTCCGGTGGGTATCGCCGCGCGACAGAGCGCCCAGCACGCCGATCGCCGCCGTCATCGGCGCGAAGGACGCGCGCATGTACCACACCAGGGTCAGGATGGTCAGGACGATGGCGCTCCCCGCTCCTCCCGTCGAGACCAGCATGATGTGCTGGAAAGCCCGATCTTCCTCGGTAATGTCGCGGACGACGATCAGGTCCACCGCCAGGTGGCCACCCTCGCGGTTCAGCGCCAGGCGGTAGAGGGCGAGCACCCGTTCGCCATCGTGGACGATTTCCCGCGTGTCGACGGACGAGGTGCCGCCGTCTCCCAGTCGCTTCCACAGGTCGTGGTCGGTGCCCGCCAGCATCCGGCCCCGCCGGTTGACGATGAAGGCCTGGGCTCCGGTGTCCGCCGCGAAGGCCGCCAGCACCTCGGAAGCGTCCCGGGCTGGCACCAGGGCCGCGACCACCCCTTCCGCATCGTCCACCGGTTCGGCGACGGCGATCACCAGATTGTGCGAGGCGTCGGCGGCCAGGCCGGCGAAGCGGCCGTTTTCGGCCATCACGGCGCGAACCTGTTCCCGCCCCAGGATCGGCGTCGGGAACAGGGATCTCTGCGAGGTATACAGGAGCAGTCCGTCCGCCCCGATCATCTCGAGCCGGCTGAGCCGCCTTGCCGCCCTGGCCGCGTCGAAGGTCGGTCCGAGCCGGGCGGCGGCGGCGGGGGCGTCGCTCCGCACGGTTCGGGCCAGATCGGCGCCGTGGGCAACCGGCCGGACGATGGCGTCAAGCTCCGCCACCGTATTGGCCACGGTGGCCCGCCACAGCGCCCGGTCTCCACTCAGCACGGCCTCGGTGTGGCGCTCGGACCCCAGGCGCGAATGGGCCACGGCGGCGGCGCCCAGCCCCAGCGCCAACAGCGTGATGGCGATGCCGACGATGATGGCAAGGCGGGTGCGCAGCAGCATGGTGGGCCCTATTCCTCCCAGGGGGCGACGTCGCCGAGCGGGGGCTCGCCGGTGGCCGCGGGGAGGATCGGAAAGTGGCCGTCAAGGGTGAGCCGCAGCAGCGCGGCGAACCGGCTGCGGATGGTGTCATGGGTATAGGCGGCGGGATAGGACTCCCGGGTCAGCTCGGCGGTGGGGGGAAAGCCGATGGCGGCGAAGCCGGGACGGAACACCGAGTCCCAGACGTTGAGGCTCTGCCCCGCATGACGGCAGCGTCCACTGAACACCGACCAGACCGGAAGGCCGGTGGCGGCGGGAGCCGACAGCCGTGAGTTGACGGCCACCGTCACCCGCTCCAGCACCAGGCCGACGGCCCCGGCGGCGCGGGCGCGCCGGGCCAGGGCGAACAGCTCCAGGGCCTCCTGGACGGTGGTCCCATAGCGGCGGTTGGCGCTGGACTGCGGCACGTAGCCAAGATGGGCGATGGCCGGCACCCCGGCCGCCGCCACTTCGGCCAGGGCGGCGAAGGTGGCCTCGCCGTGCACCTCGAGTTTGACCACATCGGCCCCGGCGGCACACAGACGGCGGGCATTGGCCAGCGCCGCCACAGGCGTCTCCGCCGCGCCGTCCGGCATGTCGCCGATGATGAACGGACGGGTGTCGGCGGCGAAGGACTGGGCCGTCGCCCGGGCCACCTCGGCGGTCAGGTCGCACATGACGTCCATGAACCAGTCCCGCTCCGCCGGGTCGAGCCGGGTCGAGGAGCGGCCCAGATGAGTCATCAGATAGGAGTCCGCCACCATCAGGCAGTCGATCGACTCGTGCCCCCGTTCCCGCGCCACCTCCCGCGCCGCCTCGGCCACCGCCGCCACCTCGGCGCCGCGATAGAGGTTCACCTTGACTCTGGGGCGGTCGGGATGGCGCTCGCGCATTCCGGTGAGATGACGAAGGCGGGCCGGGACATCGGTGCGGTCAAGAACATCAGACACGATCCAGTCCTCCACAATGTTGGAGATTTTCGGAAGCCATCCCTCCTGTATCCTCTCTGTTCAGCCAATCGGCAACCGCATTTTCGCCAGGGTGATCGGGTGGAAGAGTGAAAGCCGCCATCTTCACTCCCTCTCCCCCCCCCTCTTCCTACCGTATGCACACAAGTTTCCCGCAAACTTAAGCCCTCCCCCTCGATGGGGGAGGGTTTGGGTGGGGGTGGCAGCGAAGCGCGCACGGACAGAAGTATGTTCGCACAAAAGCTGAATTATTTTAACACATCAAGATGCGTATACGTGCTGAACCATCACCCCCACCCAACCCTCCCCCATCAAGGGGGAGGGCTTTACTTGCGGGAAACGGATAGTTTCTACAGCGAAATTCCTACAGCCAAGTATGCCCAAACGTGTGTGCATACGGTAGCCCCCTCGAGGGGGAGCGGCTCCATCTGCTTCTGGTCCTTGCCTGATCGGTAACGTTGTCGTGCACACCGGCACGCGACGTCAACACACGAGAGCCGGTCTTCCCGTTCGCCGAACCCCAGAGCGTCCAGCATCCGCACAACCCTGGAATGCGCAACCGAAAGGGGATGCGTATGCATACAGGCTATCTTTGACTATTATTGGTCTTCAACTCATACACGGCAGGCCGTGTCCTGTAAATTCAGCATCATGCGGTGCATTATGCCATTGACTCGCGCGCGTAGGTCGCCTAGTGTGCCATGGCTCAATCTGAGAGATGGTCGATGGGTGTATCGGTAGTTTTTTTTGCTGGAGTGGCCGCTATGAGAGAATTTTTTCTTGATCCATCAGTGGTTGCAAGTGTTATTGTTCTAGCCTTTGGCATTATTTCGTGCATAATTATTAATATTGTATATGCCGAACATAAATATTTGGTTGATAATAACAAGCGAAGCACAGACGGAGAACACCCATCCTCGGACGAAGCCGCCTTTGCAGAAACAAAGATTGAAACCATTAAGCATAGGTTTATTCGTACAAGAAAACGATTCTACCTTACTTATATGGTACATGTGACAGTTGTTACAATATACATTGTTTTTGCAGCAATACTTGGAACTAATGCAGACATTGGCCAGCAAAACAAGCCCCTTGTAGTCAATGGAAATATTATTACATACATTGTATTTCTGTCGCTATACTTTGCTTTTTCGCACATTTGGTCAATTCGGCTGTGGTTTCTTGGATTGACCGCAGGTGATTTCCGGTATGGTCCGGAGAGCAAAATGAAGAAGGAAGCTGGGGGCATAGGAATACCAGCAGAAAGAACTATTAACGTTACCGGCTCGGTCGATACACTGGTAAACTAACGCCTATAGTTGGCGCCAAGTCTTTGTGGTCCATGCCATGCGACGCTCAAGCAGGCAGGGGGAACTGCCGTCAGAGTAGCATGGCAATACGCCTGATTTGCGCCGCCGCTCTTCCTCGGACAGTGAGAATAGGGCGCACCAACTACGAAGGATCGAGACGTGCCAGGAGTCGTGATCGTCATACTTCTGCTTCTTATGGTGATCGTCATGGCAGCGCCGAGCGCGCCCCCTTCACCTGCACCCAGCGAATCCTCCGTGCCCACTCAAAAGCAGCCGGGCATGGTCAATACTCAGAACAAATCCGACAGAATGCTCAATGAAGAGAACAAGCACCCCATTGGCCACCTGCTATTCGAGTGCAACGAACACAATTTGAAGCAAAGTCAAGATAATAACAAGAAAGATCTTGCAAGCAGCCTGTACATCATGCACAGCGTCGCCAAGAGCAAATGCGGCAGTAACATGCCGGTGAGGCTGTATCTTGAGGGCTACGAGTCCACAAAAAGATGTAGCATTAATTCGAAAGAAGGAAAATCAAAGAAAGGTTATGACGACAAACTGTCAACTCTCCGTGCCAAAACCGTCAAGTCATTTATTGAAAGCGAAGATCTGAATAAATACCTTCAAGTAACAAGCATGAGCGAAGACAACTCCTTCTCGACGTGGCTGAGAGACAAAAGTTCAGTTCAAATTGACTATAATGGCCACGGTAAAAAGATATCCCCCTACATCTCGCCGACACTACCAGATGACGAAAAACTTATACAATCTCGCCGCGTCGATGTGACCATATTCACCAAGTGCCACGCTCTTCTTGTTTGCCTTGAAAACAAGGAAAAGTGCTCCCCCGGAAACGGCAGCGCCTCGGACTCCGGGAAATAGGCCTCAACCGTCCTCCGCGCCGCCGCACCTCAGTGTCTGGCTCTGAATCGGTTTACCACCATGTACTTCTTGATCGCGTCGCACGGACCGCTGGCCTTTATCAGGTCAAGGCATGCCGGAAGCCCACCAAGCGCCGTCACCCCGCTGGTGCAGGTTCGTGTCTCGCAAACAGGACCCGACTCCTTGAAGACTCAAGGCCTACGGGGACCTTCAACTTTTCTGATCCGGAACCGCGGATTGTCGCGACAGGGGAATCGGGTGAAGTGAGAGCCGCCATCTTCACGCCCTCTCCCCCCTGAAGGGGGGGAGAGGGCTCTGGATATTTACCTCGCCCAGTGTTCGATCACCGACTTCAGGGCGTCGCGGACCAGGCCCGCCTCGATGGCGGCGTCGGCGATCTCGTCGGCCTTGTGGGTGCCGGCGGCATCCATGGCGATGGTCTGCACGATCGAATACAGGGTCTCGTATCCCCGTTTGCGACTGACCGGATCGCTGGATTTCAGCCGCGTGGTCATTTCCTCGTATATCGTCGTCACCTTCCGTGGCTTCGCTACGGAGCCACGGACCGTCAACTGCTCGATGATCTCGTCGTAGACTTTGGTCGCCTTCGACATGGTCCTCATCCTCGCAATGGTCACACTTCCCGCGCCGGTCCGCCCCGCGGACAGGTGCACCAACCGGGGACAGCCCCGGGGCCGGGTCTCACCGCTCGTGGAAGGCGTTCTGGACGGACACGTAGATCGGCTTCAGCAGATATTCAAGAATGGTCTTGTCGCCAGTGACGATATCCGCCTGCACCGTCATGCCGGGGAGAATCCGGCGTCCGGCCGCGGCATCGCCCTGACCGACACGATCGGAGGACAGGGCGACGATTCCCTTGTAGTAAGGCTTGTTCTGCTCGTCCATATAGGTCGTGGCCGACATGGACTCAAGTATGCCCATCGCCGCCCCGAAGCGGGAAAAGTCGAAGGCCGTGACCTTGACCTTGACCGGCTGACCGACCTTGATATGGCCGACGTCGCGGGCGTTGATGCGGGCCTCGACGGTCAGGGCGGCGCCGGTGGGCACCACCTCGACCACCGTGCCGCCGGCCGGGATCACGGCGCCGATGGTCTTCACGCGGATGTTCTGGATCAGGCCCTGGACCGGTGCCACCACCTCGAGCCGCTGGGCGCGATCCTCCATCCGGCCCATGGACTCCCGGACCTGGGCCAGTTCGGCGGCGGCCGTGCCCATTTCGATCAGGGCCTCGTTGCGCTTGGCGGACCCGATGTCGGACAGCCTGGCGGTCGCCTCGGCCAGGGAGTCCCGCAGCGCCACGGCCTGGTTGACCAGCTTGGTGTGCTCGCCCGTGAGCCTGGCCAGTTCCTTCTTGTTTTCGTAGTAGGTGATCTTGGACGCCAGCCCCTTGGCCACCAGCTCCTCGCGCATGGCCACCTCGGCGGCCACCAGCTCCACCTGCTGACGGGCCGTCCGCTGCTGCTCCTCCACCACCCGCAGCTCGGAGCGCCGCTGGTCCACGGTCCTCTCCAGCACCGAGCGGCTGGAGGCCAGGGCCGCCACCTGGGTGCCATGGATCGTCTTCTGGTCTTCCAGCAGCGAGGCGAAGGCCGGCTCGGTCATGAACGAGAAGTCGGGCGCCCGGCCCTCGGCGAAGGCCCGCAGCCGCTCGATGCGCAGCTCGAGCCCCGCCAGGCGCGCCCGGTTCTGGTCCAGGTCGGCCATGACCTGGGCGCGGTCGAAGCGGACGAGCGGCTGACCGGCGTCGACGAGCTGCCCCTCCTCCACCAGGACCTCCCGGACGATGCCGCCCTCCAGGTGCTGCACCGTCTGCACCGATCCCCGGGGCACCACCTGGCCGAAGGCGACGGCCACCTCCTGCACCGAGGTCAGGGCGGCCCAGATGATGAAGATCACCACCGTCACCGACACCACCAGGATGGTCAGGCGCACCAGCAGCGAGGTCCCCGTCTCCTCCAGCACGATGGACTGCGCCAGATAGCGGGTCTGGCGTCCGGCGCGGTGAACGCGGACCGGGGCCGGCACCGCGGCTTCCGTCGGCTTGGTGATGAGGCTTGATCCACTCATGTCAGAACAGGTCCGGTGGCAGGTTGGCGATGACCTCGGCCGCGGGCCCGCCCATGCGCAGGTAGCCGCTTTCGAACACGAGGATGCGGTCGGCGATCTTGAGATGACTGGGCCGATGGGTGACGATGAACACGGTGGCGTGGCCGCGCATGGCCTCGACGGCGCGCATGAAGGTGCGGTCGCCCTCGAAGTCGAGGCCGTTGACCGGCTCGTCGAACAGCATGACCGGCGCCCGCTTGATGTAGGCCCGTGCCAGGCCCAGACACTGGATCAGGCTGGTGGAGAGCTGCTCGGAGCGACCGTCGCCGATGCGGGTGTCAAAGCCCCTGGGCAGCGCCAGAACCTCGTTCAGCGCCCCCGTCTGCTCCATGGCCCAGTGCAACTCCTCGTCGGTGGCGATGGGATTGGCGAGGCGCAGATTCTGGGCGATGGTGCCGAAGAACAGGTTGGTGGTCTGCGGCACATACCCCACCGCCAGGCGAAGCTGGATGGGATCGATCTGCCGGATGTCCAGGTTGTCGATGCGCACGCTGCCGGCCTGGGGCGGGTAGAGGCCGGCGATGAGCTTGACCACCGTCGATTTGCCCGACCCGTTCGGTCCCACCACCGCCACCACCTCCCCCGGCTCCGCCTGGAAGGTGACGCCCACCAGCGCCGGATCCGCCTCGGCGCCATAGCGCAGCGACACCCGCGAAAAGCTGACCCGTCCCCGGAAGCGCTTCACCGGCTGGACGGCCGAGTTGGTGTCCCGCTCGGGCCGGATGACCATCAGGCTGTCGATCTGGCGGATGGAGGAGCGCACGGCCTCGAAGCGGGTCCAGCTCACGAACCCGGTCTGCAGTGGCGCCAGGACCCGCCACACCAGCATCATCACCGAGATCAGCGCCCCCACCGTCAGGGTGCCGCCGAAGATCAGGAACACCCCGAGGGTCAGGGTGGCGATCCCCGCGGCGACCGTCAGCACGTGACCGATGGTGGCGACCAGGGACGACACCTCGGCGGTGTGGAAATTGGCCATGGCCGCCTTGGCCGACAACTCGCGATAGCGTTGCAGCCACATCGCCTCGACGCCGCAGTACTTCAGGGCCTGCATCTTGGACAGGGTCTCCACCAGGAATTCCTGGCGCCGGGAGCCGGCCTTCGACGCCTCCGACACCGACGAGCGGATGATCGGCAGGACGATGACTCCGGCGATGACGAACACCACCAGCGCCACCAGCGGCACCACGGCCAGCATGCCGCCCATCAGGCCGATCACGATCACATAGAACAGGGCGAAGGGAACCTCGACGAACACCATGGCCAGCGGGCCGGTGAAGAACTCGCGCACCGACTCGAAATCCCGGATGCGGGCCACCTGGGCGCCGATGGTGGCCCGCTCGGTGTAGACCGGGGCCAGGTACATCAGCCGCTGGAAGATGGCGGTGCCGACGACGATTTCGAGCCGGGCGCCGACATGGGCCAGGATGCGGGCCCGGATGCCCCGCAGGAGCATGTCGGCGCCGAGGGCCAGGACCACCCCGATGACGAACTGGACCAGCGTTATCCCTGAACCGGTGACGACCACGTTGTCATAGACGGCCATGGTGAAGATGGGCACCGCCAGCGCCAGCACGTTCAACAGGAAGGTGATGCCGAAGATCTGCCAGCCCAGGATCCGGAAGCGCCCGATGACGCTGCCGAACCACCCCTCGCGGGGGGGCGCCGCCGCGGCTCCCTTCGCCTCCCGCTCCATGAGCGTGAAGAAATAGGCCGTGCCCCGGGTCTGCGGCCAGCCGATGGCGAGGATGGCCGCGGTCTCGCCGTTGAAGACCGTGAGGCCGTTGGGTCCCATGGTCAATACCACCATCGCCGCCCCATGATCGGGCACGAACAGGCAGGGCAGCAGGCGGGGCTCCAGCTCGGCGACGACGCCCCGGAACGGCCGGCTGCTGTAGTTGAGGGTGACCATGACGTTGCGTAGCGCCGTCAGGTCCAGGGTATCGGCGAAGTGCGGCAGGGCCTCGGCCACGTCGCGGGGATTGCCGCGCCAGCCGAGGGCGGTCAGCAGCGGCAGAAGGCAGGCCGCGATGTCCGACGCCGCCGAGAACCCCCCCAGCATGCCGGTGGTCAGCGAGCCGGTGCCGTCCTGGACGGCGCTCGCGGGCTGCTGGCCCCAGGCGATGTCCTGACGGACCTTGGCGAGAATACCGCTCATGGCGTCACCATCCGCGGCCCAGCCGCGAGCGCCGGCGCGCGAACGCGCTCGGTCAGATGGCCATCCTGCAGGTCATAAACCTTGTCGGCGAGCCGCAGCAGCGACGGCCTGTGGGTCACCAGCACCATGGTGGACACGCCTTTCAATCTTTCCAGAGCGACCCGGAGGTAGTCGTCGCCGGCCCGGTCGATGGCCGTGTTGGCCTCGTCGAACAGCACGATCCTCGGATGGTAGATCAGGGCGCGGGCGATGGCGATACGTTGCTTGATGCCCCGCGGCAGGGTGTCCATGGCGCTGTCGCCGATGCGGGTCTCATAGCCGAAGGGCATGGACGCCACCACGTCATCCAGGCCAAGGGAACGGGCGGCGCGAACCGCCTCGTCGTGCAGGGACGGGTCGAACATGGTGATGTTGTCGAGCAGGGTGCCCTGGAACAGTTCCCCGTTCTGGGGCATGTAGGCGACGCTGTGCTTGAAGGTGGAGCGGTCGAAGGAGCGGATGTCGTTGCCATCCACCAGCACCCGCCCCTCGGTGGGCGCCAGCACCCCGACGAGGACGCCAAGCAGCGAGGACTTGCCGCTGCTGTTGCCGCCGGCGATGCCGACGCACTCCCCCGGTTCCAGATGGAGGGTGATGTTCCGCAGGACGTCCGGACCCTTGTCGGAATAGCGGAGACTGACGTTCTCCACCTCGACGGCGCCCTGGATGTCGGGAAGCGGCGGCAGTCCCGGCGGCGCCTCCGGCCGCATGGCGAAGATCTGGCGCAGGCGCTCGCTGGCCAGGCGGATGGTCTGCAACCGGGTCCAGATGCCGATCGCCCGCATCAAGGGCTGCATGGCCCGGCCCGCCAGCATGGTGCAGGCCGCGAGGCCACCGACGGTCAGGCGCTGGTCGATGACGATCATGGCGCCGAAGGCCACCACCGCGATCACCGTGACCTGGGCGAAGAACGCACCGAGCCCGAGGGCCGAGGCGTTGTGCAGCGCCACCGAGTAGTTGTTGCTGGCGCAGGTCTCCTGCAGACGCTCATAGCGCCGCAGCATCTGCGCCTCCATGGCCATCGACTTGACGGTGTGGATGCCGCCCAGCACCTCGATGATGAAGCCGAAGCGGCGCTCGTCGGCCACCATGCGCTCTTTCAGAGACCCCCGCAGCCGACGGCCCAGCAGCACGGCGCTGACCGCGAACGCCGCCAGCAGGAAGATCGGAACGATCACCAGGGACCCGCCGAGAAAGCCCACCAGCGCCAGGTAGACCAGCACGAACGGCAGGTCGAAGATGGCGAGCACCGCCTGTCCGGCATAGAACTCCTTGACCGTGCCGAGGGCATTGATGCGTTCGAGATGCACGCCGGCGCCGTCTCGCGCATAGTCCTTGATGTCGGAGGCGAGGAGCCGCTCCAGGGCGCTGCATCCGGCGATGTGCTCGAAGCGGGCACCGACCCAGCCGGTGACGGTGGAGCGCGCCATCCGCAATATCCCCTCGAGCAGCAGCGCCGCGGCGATCCCGACCACCAGCAGCACCAGCGTGCCGTCGGAATTGTTGGGCACGATCCGGTCGTAGACCTGCAACAGCGACAGCGGCATGGCCAGCGACAGGACGTTCAGGAACAGCGACGCCAGCACCAGGTCGAGCATGTTGCTCGGCAGTGTCGAGAATTCGCTGAGACGCTTCGACCGCAGGCCCGTGAACGTGCCCGCGCTCATGAACCGCCGGTCTCCGCCTGACGCCCGCCGATCGATCGCACCGTGCGCACCCTCTCCATCCCCATGTCCCGATTCCCCTAAGGAATTGTGGATTAGGTCGCACGGGCGGTAAAGAAATCGTTATCCCTGCCACGGCGGCCTCGTTGCCGCCAGCCGACGAACTTTCAAAGTGTCCTCACTCCGCAGGATCGCCGACATCAGGCTCCTTGAGGAGACTCGCGAACTCGGCCAATTCGGCTTCGATGCTCCGGGTTGCCTTGGCCTCCATGTCGCGGAAGCGGCGCAGCACGTCGTGGCCGGCCGGGGTGACGCGGGCGCCGCCGCCGCCGGCCCCCCCGGTCGCGGCGATCACCAGATCCTCGCGGAACCCTTTGTTCATCGAGTCGACCAGCAGCCAGGCCCGGCGGTAGGACATGCCGAGTCCCCGCGCCGCCGCCGATATGGACCCGGTCCGGTCGATCGCCTCCAGCAGCGCCGCCTTGCCGGGTCCGAGGGTGGTGGCCTCGCCGATCAGGATGCGGACCCGCAACGGGTTCACGGCACCAGCCCGGGCACCAGCCCGGCGTCCCGCAGCCGCTCCGCCTGCTCCAGGTCGGGGGGACTGTTGACGTTGAAGAAGGGGTCCACCGGTTCGGCCGTGAACTCCACCCGTGTGACGCGCCGCCGGTCGAGAAACAACTCAAGCTTGCGGTCGTTGGCCGCCAGATAGGCGGCGACGGCCGGCGCCAGGTCCGGGCGCCAGACGGCGACCAGCGGCTGCAGCCGCCCCCACGACACGGCGCAGGCCACCTCGGCGCCCGCGGCCTCGCCGGCCGCCACCAGGCGGGCAGCCAGATCCCTCGGCAGAAAAGGCGTGTCCACCGGAACGGTCAGAAGCCATCTGGCCTCCGCCGCCCAGCGCAGACCGGCCAGAATCCCGGCGAGAGGCCCTGCCCTCCCCGGCACCGCGTCGTCGATGAACACGGCGTCGGCACCGACGGCGGCCACCACCTCGGCCCGATGCTCGTCATCGTCGGGGGGGAAGGACATGTTGACGCCAAGCCGGTCTACCTGCGGCCGCACCGCCGCCGCCACGCAGGCGATCAGCGGCCGCCCGGCAAGCCGCCGCAGCCCCTTGTCTCCCCCACCCATTCGCCGCGCCAGCCCTCCGGCGATGATGACTCCGACCGTTCCCGTTTCTCTGGTGTCCATGGGGTCCTTCACGCGTTAGAACTGCGCCTGCATGGCGCGCACGTCGACGATGCGGTTGGACGCGGCGATGGCCTGGCCCAGGGTGGTCACCCCCCGCGCCTCCAGCAGGGCGACCATCTTGACGAACACCCCGGCGGTGACCAGGGAATCGCCGAGCGCCGTGTGGCGGGCCGAAACCAGGACGCCGAGCCGCTCGGCGATGGCGTCGAGGGAGTGATCGGACTCATGGTCGTGCAGGAACACCGACAGGAGCAGCGTATCGAGCACGGCGTTGGTGAAGACCATGCCGCTTTCCGCCTCCTTCATGTGCAGGAACTTCATGTCGAAGGCGGCATTGTGGGCCACCAGCACGGCGTCGCCGGCGAAGGCGCGGAACTGGGGCAGCACCAGATTGATCGGCGGCTTGTCGCGTACCATGTCGTCGGTGATACCATGGAAGCGGGTGGAGCTGCGGGGAATCCGCCGACCGGGATTGACCTGGCGGTCGAAGGTCTCACCGGTGAGAATGCGGCCCTGGACGATGCGCACGCCGGCGATGGAGATGATCTCGTCGCCGTGGGACGGCTCGAGGCCGGTGGTCTCGGTGTCGAAGACCACGTAGGACAGCGAGCGCAGCGGCAACTCCGCCAGGTTGCCGTCGTAGGTGGTGGCGTGCAGCAGGCTGAAGTCATAGAACTCCGGCCGCGAGGGCAGCGCACTCGGCGTGCGGACGCCGCGGGCCGCCAGCAGCGGCACCCGCAGGCGGGCAAAGCCCGGGGCGTGCTCCTCGCACCATAGTTCGCTCTGGTGGTGGTCCAGCACGTCGCGAACGCTGAGGCCACCCGGAGCCTCGGGCAGGGGACTGTCCAGCCAGCCATCCACCACCGCCGACGGCAACGGCTCGCCGCGCCAGATCACGTTGCCGTAGATCTGGCGCTCGCGGGCCTCGGCGGAGATGTCGAACTCCAGAATGCCGGTGTGGGCGGCGACGCGGCGGATCAGGTACTCGTGCAGCAGGATGATGCAGTGCATGTCGCCGTGGACCCACTGCGGCAGGTCCACCACCGTCAGCGCGATGTCGGACGTCTCTTTCAGCCGGATCACCACCAGATCGAACAGGGTGGCGGAAAAGCCGTCGCTCATCGGCCAGTAGCCGGTGATGACGGTGCGGTACTCGGCGGACAGGCGCTCGACGGTATCGGCCAGGTTGGCGGCTTCCTTCAGGATCACCTCCTCGAAGGCCCGGCGAACCGGGGCGTCGTCCAGGGGAATGCCGGAGGCGGTCTCGGCCGCCGCCCGCAGATTGGCGATGGGAGCGCGCAGCCCCTCCGTCGCCGCCCGCAGCAGGCGGTCACGTTTGCCGAGCGCCGCCAGGTCGTCGGTCACGTCGTTGAAGGCCACCACATAGCCCGCCGGCGTGTCGTCGGGTCCGCCGAGGATCAGGGTCATCTGCGCATGCAGGGTGATGCGCCCGTCGATGGTGGCGCAGATGAAGCGGGTGGTGATGCCCATGGGGTGGCCGACATGGCGGCCCTCCGCCAGCCGCAGCCGCAGGCGGCGGAAGGCGCTGATCACCGGCTCGCGGGTGACCAGGGTGAACAGCGGCCGGGCGAGGCCAAGGTCGCCAGCCACGTTCAGCACATCGAGGGCGAATTTATTGTACAGAAGCACCTGATTGTTGAGATTGCATACGACGACGCCGTCCTGAAGGTTCATCAGGATGGCCTCGAGCCGGCCCTTCTGCTCCTCGACCCCGGCGGTGGCGGAGGCCATGGCCTGGACGGTCTCGCGGCGCTGGACCGCCAGGCGATGGCACAGATCATTGACGACGGCGAACAGCGGCTCCATGGCCTGCGGTCCGGTATGCTGGACGGGGTGCTCGGAGTTGGCGTGGAGGACGGTCTGCAGTCCCCGGGTCAGGCTGGACAGCGGCGCCGCCACCCGCAGGTCGAAGAACGACCAGGCGATCAGGGTCAGCACGAACAGGCCGAAGGTGGCGGTTCCCCCGTAGATCGCGATGTAGGTCCAGGGATCGAAGTGGCCGGAGGGCACCACCTCGGCCAGGGGGCCGCGGGCCAGGTCGTCGAGGACCAGGTACAGCGCTCCCCCCGTCACCAGCATCGCCGCCAGGCCAAGGCCCGCGAATCCCAGCAGAAAGACGAGGCGCATGCTCATGATCGGGGGGCCTGACCTGAATTATTCGAGGATTTTTCGGATGCGTTCCGCCAGCTCGCGCGTCGAGAACGGCTTGGTGACGTAGTCGTTGGCGCCGAGGGCCAGACCCTTCTCCCGCTCCACCTCCCGCCCCTTGGCGGTCAGCATGATGATGGGGATGTCCTTCCAGTCGGGATTGCGGCGGATGGTCTGGCAGACGTCGTAGCCGTCCCGCTTCGGGATCATGACGTCGAGGAGGATGAGATCGGGAACCTCCGCCGCCACCGCGGCCAGCGCCTCCTCGCCGTCGCGGGCCACCCGCACCGCGAAGCCCGCCTGACGTATCAGGAACTCGAGGGAAAGGACGATGTTGGGTTCGTCATCCACCACCAGAACGGACTTCATCTGCTGCGCCTCCCCTTCGCTGACGCCGGCCGGCCTTTTCGCCTGCTCTATTGTCTATGACTATGCCTCTCCCGAAAGCTCCGCGCCAGTCCGTCCATGAAGGATTTCGAAGGATTCATCGCCGCCCGCGTTGCACCGACCGGTCCCCCTGGGCTACAAGGTGACGCCGTCGTCGCAGAGGAAGGACACGTCATGGCCGCCTACCAGTACATCTACGTAATGAAAAATCTGAACAAGGTGTTTCCCGGCGGCCGGGAGATCCTCAAAGGTCTGTCGCTGTCGTTCCTGCCGGGGGCCAAGATCGGCGTTCTCGGCGCCAACGGGTCGGGCAAGTCGACCCTGCTGAAGATCATGGCCGGCCTCGACCACGATTTCGGCGGCGAGGCCTGGGCGGCCGAGGGGGTCAAGGTAGGCTTCCTGTCTCAGGAGCCGGAGCTGGACGCCACCAAGGACGTGATGGGCAACATCATGGATGGCGTCGGGCCGCTGAAGGACCTGCTGGAACGCTTCGACGCCGTCAGCGCCAAGTTCGGCGAGGAGATGGACGACGACGCCATGAACGCCCTCATCGCCGAGCAGGGCGACCTCCAGGAAAAGATCGACGCCGCCAATGGCTGGGACCTGCAGCGCCAGGTCGAGATCGCCATGGACGCCCTGCGCTGCCCACCGGGCGAGGCCGACGTGACCACCCTGTCGGGGGGTGAGCGGCGGCGCGTCGCCCTGTGCCGGCTGCTGCTGTCCCATCCCGACATGCTGCTGCTGGACGAGCCCACCAACCACCTGGACGCCGAGTCGGTGGCCTGGCTCGAGCTGTTCCTCGAGAAGTACGAGGGCACGGTGGTGGCCGTCACCCACGACCGCTATTTCCTCGACAACGTCACCGGCTGGATCCTGGAAGTCGATCGCGGCCGCGGAATTCCCTATCAGGGCAACTACTCGTCGTGGCTCGAGCAGAAGCAGAAGCGCCTGGAGCAGGAGGCCCGCGAGGACAAGGCCCGCCAGACCACCATCTCCCAGGAACTGGAGTGGATCCGCCAGAGCCCCCGCGCCCGCCAGACCAAGAACAAGGCCCGCATCACCGCCTTCGACACCCTGGTGGCCGAGGCGAAGAACCGCTCGCTGGACAGCGCCCAGATCGTCATCCCCCCGGGCGAGCGGCTGGGTGGCGTGGTCATCATCGCCGAGAACCTGAGCAAGGGGTACGGCGACCGCCTGCTGATCGAATCCTTGAGCTTCAAACTGCCGCCGGGCGGCATCGTCGGCGTGATCGGGGCCAACGGCGCCGGCAAGACCACCCTGTTCCGCATGATCACCGGCGCCGACACGCCGGATGGCGGCACCCTGAGGGTTGGCGAGACGGTGCGGCTTGGCTACGTCGATCAGTCCCGCGACGCCCTCAAGGCCGACAAGACCGTGTGGGAGGAGATCTCCGGCGGCGCCGACGAGATCGACCTCGGCGGCCGCAAGGTGCCGAGCCGGGCCTATGTCGGCCAGTTCAACTTCCGCGGCCCCGACCAGCAGAAGAAGGTGGGGCAGCTTTCCGGCGGTGAACGCAACCGGGTCCATCTGGCCAAGATGCTGAAGACCGGCGCCAACGTCATCCTGCTGGACGAACCCACCAACGACCTGGACGTGGACACCCTGCGGGCACTTGAACTGGCGCTGCTGGAGTTCCCCGGCTGCGCCGTGGTGATCTCCCACGATCGCTGGTTCCTGGACCGCATCGCCACCCACATCCTGGCCTTCGAGGGCGACAGCCAGGTGGTGTGGTTCGAGGGCAACTACGCCGACTACGAGGCCGACCGCCACCGCCGCCTCGGCACCGAAGCCGACCAGCCCCACCGGATCCACTACAAGCCGCTGGTCAGGAGCTGACGCGGGTTTCCGCGCCGTCGATTCAGCGGTCACCCATCCGCTTTCGGCGCAGGGGCGCCGGCCCGCGTCATGTCGAAGGCATCTCTTCGGCATGACGGGGGCTCGACTTCTCGAAAATCTGAAGATTTTCGAGAAGCCGTATAAGAATAAGATCACGACACTCCAAATCGGTAAATCGACTGCCCCGGGTCGATTTCATAGGGCAGCTCGTCGCGGAGCCGGTCGAAATCGGGATACGTCAGGCTGAGGTCCGGGATATCCGGCGACGTGACCATGAGCGTGCCATCCGGACACGGCGTGACATCGACGGCGATGGAAAGGGTGCTTTTGCGGAAGCAGGAAAAGTCCCGGAACTGCTCCGGGTCGGGAACACGGCGGAGATACAGGCGGACCGGAGCGGTTATCTGCTGCGGAATCATGGTGTGGGACCCCTGCTGTCGTTGAGTCGGTCGCTTCTGGCAACCACCGCCACCGAGACGCCGAACGGCGGGCGCAGGATCGGCGCCGTGCGGATGTCCACGCCGAAAATCCACGTCAGAACCCGGTTGAGCCACGCGGTGTTGAGGTCGTTCTCGCTGCGGATGGATTGTCGGGTGACCCGTATCAGCCGACGAGCCGCCCAGATCGGCGCAAAGAGAAGGTAATTGAAGTAAAACGCCGTCTCGGGCACCAGACCCGCCGCTCGAACCAGGTCGAGCAGCGGCCGCAGGCGGTAGCGGCGCCGATGGTGGGAGACGTCGTCCTGGGTGCCCCACAGCGCTGGAAACGCCGGCACGGTCATCAGCACTCGTCCGCCGGGAACGAGGACGCGGCGGATCTCCGCCAGTGCGCGAGCGTCGTCCACATGCTCGAGGACATCGGTGGCAAGCACCAGGGAGAAACTGGCATCGCCATAGGGCATCGCCTCGATCGAGCCCAGGTCCACCGGCGGCAATCCACGGGCCGCGCAATAGCCGATCGCCTCGGGAGAGATGTCGAGGCCGCGCACGCTGGTAAAGCCCAGGGAGCGGCACAGCAACAGGTTCGTGCCCGCCGAGGTGCCCACATCCAGAATCGGGACGTGGGGACCAAGGCCAAGCCCCCCGATCAGGCGGGCGAACAGCCGCCGCCGGCCAACGAACCACCAGTGGGTCTCGACCACGGCGTGTTCGGCGGCGTATGTCTCCGGGTTCATCGGTGCCATCCAAAGTGACGCTCATCGATCTGGCGCAGGCGATGCTCCTCCCGGCGACGGGTCAGCCATGCCGGGTCGATTTCGAGGACCAGACCCGAGGCGGACGCCGTCCTGGTCGATATTGATGGTGCTGCCCGTCCGGTACGTCGGCTTGTTCTGGGACTCATAGTAAATCCGCACCAGCAACTCGGCGAGCAGGCCGAGAAGGATGAACATGACCCCCATCATGAAACTGAAGATGCTGATCAGCGGCAGAGGCGTCAGAATGTAGGAGACGTTGTTCACGACCTTCAGGTATGTCGCATAAAAGAAAACAGCGAATGAGAATGAAATCCCAAGCACCCCGGTCATACCGAATAGATAGATGGGCTTCGTGCTATAGTCACCAAGGAACTTGACCACGATCAGGTCGAGAATTACTTTCACTATCCGTTCGAGACCGTATTTGGAGCGACCGAATTCCCGCCGACGATGGTGGACGACGATCTCGGCCACCCGCGCGCCCTGCCACGACGCGTAGATTGGCATGAACCGATGCATCTCGCCGTAGAGGCGGAGCCCTTCCAGCACGTCGCGCCGATAGGCCTTCAGGCTGCATCCATGGTCGTGCAGCCGCACCCCGGAAATGAACGAAATCAAGCGATTGGCCAGGCGGCTCGGCAGAATCCGGCGCAGTCTGTCATCCTGCCGATCCTTGCGCCAGCCGGAAACCAGGTCGAAGCCCTCATCCAGTTTGGCGAGCAGGACCGGGATATCGCCGGGGTCGTTCTGAAGATCGCCGTCCATGGCGACGATGACCTGGCCCCGCGCAACGTCAAAGCCCGCCATCATGGCCGCCGTCTGCCCGTAATTCCGCCGCAGGTTGACGACCTTGATGCGCACGTCGGCGGCGGCGAGGGCGGCCAGGACGCGGGCCGTGCCGTCTTTGCTGCCATCGTTGACCAGAATGAATTCAAACGTTCGACCAAGCTTTTCCAGCACGGAAATGGTCTGCTGGCAAAGCCTGGCAACATTTTCCTCTTCGTCGAACAGTGGGACCACGATCGAAAGCGCGGGATCGCCTCCCGAGTCCAATACGGATGGGAAAGCCGGATGCTCGGAGGCGGCGGAGCAATTCATTTTTTCGGCTCATGACGAGTCGCTGGATCCTGGGTTATTTCCCCCCGCCCGCCGCCTCCGCGGCGGGCTTGTCTCCCTGCCACTGGCCGGATCTTTTCAAGGCGTCGGCCACCTCGGGCGGCATGTAATTCTCGTCATGCTTGGCCAGGACGTTGGAGGCCTGGAACAGGCCGTCGGGGCCGAGCTTTCCCTCGGCCACCACGCCCTGCCCCTCGCGGAACAGGTCGGGCAGGATGCCGGTGAAGGTCACCGGCACCGTATGGGCCCTGTCGGTGACCACGAAGCGCACCACCTCGCCCTCGCGGCGGATGCTGCCCTCGTCCACCAGGCCGCCGATGCGCACGCGGCGATCGGGAGAGACCTGTTTCGTCTGCAGGTCCGAGGGGCTGTAGAAGAACACCATGCTGTCGTTGAAGGCGTTCAGCACCAGGCCGACGGCGAGGGACAGCGTCAGCATGCCGACGGCGACGAAGGCCAGACGCCGCTGCTTACGGGTCATTGGCGGGCTCCCCGACCAGGTCGCGGCTTCGGGCGGCGGCCCGGCGGCTGCCGACGGCCGCCTGGAGCGATTGCAGTTCGGCCTCCCGCGCCCGCAGGGACCGGACGCTGGCCACCACCAGACCGCCCAGCACCACCGCCGTCACCGCATAGGACGGCCAGATGAAGCCGGCATAGCCCCCCATCCCGAAAAAGTCGCCGAGTGCGTCCACGCGCGTCACTCCTCCAAACACATGCTCAGCCGTGTACCTGGGCCAGGCGGATGGCGCGGACCTTGGCGGCGGCGATTTCGGTGCGCATTCGCAGCAGCACCACCGTCACGTAGTACGCCTTGAAGGCCAGCCCCATGATCAGCAGCGGGATCAGCATCTCGGCGGCGATGGACGGCATGCCCATCTTGGAGACGCTGGCCGGCTGGTGCAGGGTGTTCCACCAGTCCACCGAGAACTTGATGATCGGCACGTTGACGGCCCCGACCAGGGCCAGGATGGCTCCGGCCCGGGCGCCGCGCCCCGGGTCGTCGAAGGCCTCCACCAGCGCCATGTGCCCGAGATAGAGAAACAGCAGGATCAGCATCGACGTCAGCCGCGCGTCCCACACCCAGTAGGTGCCCCACATGGGCTTGCCCCACAGCGAGCCGGTCACCAGGCAGATGAAGGTGAACCCGGCCCCGACGGGCGCCGAGGCCTTGGCCGCCAGATCGGCGAGGGGATGCTTCCAGATCAGCGCCACGGCGCTGGCCACCGCCATGGCGGTATAGGTGAACATCCCCATCCACGCCGACGGGACGTGGACGTACATGATGCGGACCGACTGCCCCTGCTGGTAGTCGGCGGGGGACAGCCCGAGCGCCCACACCGTCCCGACCGTCAGAAGCACGACGGTGAGACCGGCGCTCCACGGCAGGATGGCGTTGGCGAGGCGGAGAAAGCGGGCGGGATTGGCGAAACGGTGCATGGAGAACAAACACCCTCGTTGGCCGTTCCGGCACGGACCAGTGCCAGGACTCGTCGTTTGTACCGCGCTTTCCCTCCGGATTCCAGTGACATGGCACCCGGTGGACCGATTTCCGTCCCCCCCCGGTCAAGCCTCCACGGTGAACAGCTTGTCGAACTTGGCGACGGCCATGATGCGCCTGGCCTGGTCGCGGGCTCCCCGCAGCACCACGTGGGCCTGGCGGGAGATTGCCGTCTCGCGGGCCAGCAGCAGCATGCCGAGCGCCGCCGAATCGATGAACTCGACGCCGGACAGATCGAAGACGATCTTCTTCAGCCCCGCCGCCTCGAAGGTGGCGATGATGTCCCGCATCGCATTGTGATCGGCGAAGGTCATGCGGCCATTGATGGCGATTTCCCTGCCGTCCTGGATATCCCGCGTCTTGTACTCCATGATTCCGTCCCTTTCCCCCCGGGGGCCTAACGGCCTGTCAGACGACGCAGGATACCAGATCCCGCGGCGCCGGGGCATGTTTTCGATATCATTGCGACCGGACGGTGCGCAGGAAGTCGTCGAGCTTGCCGTCCACGGTGCGGACGGGGCCGACGAGGTCGGTGGTCGCCCAGATCACCTTGATCGCCGAGCTGCACGAGGCCACCGACGCCTGGGTCACATCGACGACGCTGGCGGCCACCGTCGCGGCGTCGGCCCGCACGTCGTCGACGTTGCGGGCGATCTCGCGGGTGGCGACGTCCTGCTCCTCGACCGCCGTGGCGATGGCCGTCGAGATCGTGTCGATCTCGCCGATGGTCCGGCTGACGCCCTGGATGGCCGTGACCGCCTCTTCGATGGAGGTGCGGATTCCGGCGATCTGGTTGCCGATTTCCTCGTTGGCCCGGGCCGTCTGATTGGCGAGGCTCTTGACCTCGTTGGCCACCACCGCGAAGCCCTTGCCCGCCTCGCCGGCGCGCGCCGCCTCGATGGCGGCGTTGAGGGCCAGGAGGTTGGTCTGCCCGGCGATATTGGCGATCAGGTCCACCACCTCGCCGATCTTGCCGGCCGAGTCGACCAGGCTCTGCACCTTTTCGTTGGTGGCTACCGCCTCGGTCACGGCGTTGGAGACGATGGTGGAGGATCGGGAGACGTGCTCGCCGATCTGGGCGATGTTCCGCGACAATCCCTCCACGGCGGACGCCAGCAGTTCCATGCTGCCGGTGGTGCGTTGCGAGGCGCCGGCCATGTCCATCGACCGGCTGGTGCTGGTGTCGATGCGGGTTCCCATGCTCTTGGCCGAGTCGACGATGGCCTCGGCGGTGGCGCCGACGAGTCGCACGGCACCCTTGACGTTACCCTCCAGGTCGTCGGCCATGCGGCGCATGGTCGCCCGCTGCTCCGCCTGCACGCACTCGAGGCTCTCCCTCTGTTCGGCCTCCATGCGCTTCATCTCGATGGCGTTGTCCTTGAACACCTTCACCGCGGCGGCCATCTCGCCGATTTCGTCCTTGTGGCTGCTGTCCACCTCGACCGAGGTGTCGCCCCGCGACAGCGCCTGCAGCGCTGCCACCGCCGAGTGCAGCGGCCGGAACGAGTAGGCCAGGTAGAAGTAGATGCCGGCCACCGACAAAAGCAGACCCAGGGCCGCCACGCCATAGGTCATCATCGCGGTGCGCTGTTCCCAGCGATAGCTGTCGGTGCGGTCCTTGACCAGGACCAGGTGGGCCGCCGCCGCGCCTGCCGCGTTGCGGATCGGCAGCACGGTCACCGCATAGGCCAGGTCCTCGGCCATCTGGGTATCGAGCGACTCTGTCCCGAGAGCCGGTAGCTTCGGCTTGAGCCGGGCGAAGAGGTCCGGGTCGGTGCCGAGTTCAGGCACTCCATTGGTACCGACGATGTAGACGTCGGCGCCGCTCACCGCCTTGATGGAGACGATGGTGTCGGCCAGTCCCTTCTCGAACAGGGCGACGCCGATCGGCTTGCCGCGGAACAGGACCGGGAACGCCACTTCGGCCACCAGTTCGCCGTTGTCGTCCCGCTCCACGCCCCGCTTCACCCGACCCTCCGCCAGGGCCTGCTGGACCAGCAGCCTGGCGGTGACCCGGCCCGGCTCCCCCGCCGACGACGAGTAGAGGACGGTACGGTCGGGCGAAACCACCTGCAACACGGAAATCACGTTGTTGGTGCTGAGGCGGTTGAAGGTCCCCACCATCGCCGCATCGACCTTCGCCCGATCGCCATCCTTCACCGCCTGGAGGGCCTCGCTGTTGCGGGTAACGCTCGGCGTGCTGACCTCCATCTGATCCAGGGCGTTGGCCACCGCCTTGGTCCACAGGGCCGTCATCCCCATGACCGCCGTTTCCTTCAGCCGTTCCGTCATGCCCTCCTGGAGCATCCGGCCCGACAGGGTCAGGGCGCCGGCGACCAGAATCACCGCCCCCACCGCACCCAGCGTGATACGCGTTCTCAACAGCATGAATCCCTCCGTCTCCCGATGGAACGGGTATCTCTGGGCAAAGCCTAAGACCTCACTCCGTCGGGTAGCCCGCCGCCTTCCAGGCCGGGAAGCCGGTGCGGAAGAAGTAGATCTTCTTCCAGCCCCACTCGACCGCCTGGGCGATCGCCTTGGGACTGACCATGCACTTCGCGCCATTGCAGTAGAAGACGACCGGATCGTCGGGCTTGGCCGCCTTGGCCAGGCTGTCCTTCGTCAGGACCTTGTCGAGTTCAAGATGGTGGGCTCCCGGGATGCGGCCGGCATCCCAGTCGGCGTCCTTGCGGGGATCGATGAAGGCGGCGCCCTTGTCGAACAGCTCCTTGGCCTTGGCGGCGTCGACGGTGACCGCGCCGGGGACCGTCTCCGGTGCCTCTTCCGCCCTGACCGGCTGCGCGGTCCAGGAAACCAGAATAACGGTAAGAAGAAGGGCGGGAATAGTCTTCATGTTCATGGCCGGTTTCTCCCAGATCATGTGACGTAACACCGCAGTCGGCAACGGGCGGCTCGCGCCAACTCTTTTGCCGTCGTCTGCTGCTGTCTGCCGTCGTTGTGTGTGAAAAAGTCAACGAGACTCGCATGCGGGCTTCAACGCCGCACCGCCCGTCGCCCTGTTCACAATCCTCACTCTGTCGCGTTAATTTTTTTGGGACCCTGGCCGCCAGACCTACATAGCGACCAAGTCCATACTCGTGTTTATACCAATGAGCCTGTGGTGTCAAGAGTCGGATATTTTCGCGTCTGAATGATGCAACATGACGTCGTCTTCAACTCACGACGGATATAGGCCGCCCCGGACGTCGGTACCCCATCCTCTTGCATTCCCGGGCATGTCGCCAATATGCAAGTGAGAAGTACTCGCGTCAACCGAGCCTCCGGAGGAAGCCATGACTTATGATGCCCTGATTCGCCACACCCACCACGTCCCCTTTGGTTACGGCCTTGAGCAGCGGCTTGAGCACGTCCTTGTCGAGGCCGGCTCGGAGGAGGAGGCCTTCCTCAAGATCAAGCACACGTCGGACGACTTCATCGCCTGCATCGACGCGTTGCGTCACGAGGGGATTCTCCCCTATTCGGTCGAGACCGGCGATCCCGAGTTCTTCACCGCGGTCAAGCGCCCCGACAGGGCGGCGGGTGGCGCGGAGCCGCGTGTCGGCTGAGCGGGTGAGGGTGGATCGATTCGGGAGTGATGCGGGACTGCCGTCCCGGGTGAGGGCTGGGGCGGCGGCCCGCCGTCTTGCGTGGTGGGCGCGTCAGTCCAGCTTCATCAGCGCCGCGATGATTGCCACGGCGGCCGCGATCATGCCGCCAAGCCGAAGCGTCAGGTCGTGCTTGAGGCGGAGTTCCAGTTCGCGCAGGTCGGCCTTGGTGGCCAGTTCCTGGCCGGTAGCCTCGGCGAAGGCTTCCGCCGCCGCCTTGGCCTGGGAATGCGTGAAGCCGCCGGCTTCCAGCTTTTCAGCAAACTTCAGGGTGTCGAACGTTACGGCCGCCATGGCTGTCCTCCCTGGCTCCAACATGAGACCCTTGACGCCGGGAGTCAACGGGCGTGGCGGCAAGTCCAGTTGGGCTGCCGCCCCGATTCCTCCTCCGGTGAATCAAAATTGGAAACCTCAACATTTCCGGTGATCCGTACTATGGTGCCGCGGCCGGAGTTCCCCGGCGCCCCCTCTTCTTCGTGGTACGGACATGGCCAGCCCTGCTCTCACCCTTGATCCGGCCAAGTTCAGCGACCCCAGTCTGACCGCCCGCGGCGAGGCCCGCGCCGCGGTCGGGCTCGGGGCGTTGCGGACGCTGTGGTTCAACACCGGGTCTCGGTGCAACATTTCCTGCCGTGAGTGCTATGTCGACTCTGGCCCGCGGGATGACCGCCTGGCCTATCTGTCCGTCGCCGACGTGCTGCCCTACCTTGACGAGGTGGAGGAGCGGGATGGGGTGGTGGCCGAGATCGGCTTCACCGGCGGCGAGCCGTTCATGACTCCGCACATCCTTCCCCTGCTGTCCCTCTGTCTTGAGCGCGGCTTCGGGGTCCTGGTGCTGACCAACGCCATGGCGCCCCTGCGTCGTCACCGGACCGCCCTGGCCGAGATTGGCCATCGCTTCGGCAGGCGGCTGGCGGTGCGGGTCTCCCTCGACCACTACACGGCCGAGCGCCACGAGTCACTGCGGGGGCCGGGCACCTTTGCGCAGGCGCTGGAGGGGCTCCAATGGCTGGTGGAGGGCGGCTTTCGCGTCTCCGTCGCCGGCCGCGCCCGCTGGGATGAGTCGGACCAATCCCTGCGCCAGGGGTTCGCCCGCCTGCTCGGCCGCCTCGCCGTGCCGGTCGACGCCGCTGACCCGGCGAGTCTCGTGCTGTTTCCCGAGATGACCCCCGGCCGCGACGTGCCGGAGATCACCACCGCCTGCTGGGGCATCCTCGGCAAGGCGCCGGAGACGGTGATGTGCGCCTCCTCGCGCATGGTGCTGCGGCGGACCGGAGCCGAGGCGCCGGTGGTGGTGGCCTGCACCCTGCTGCCCCACGACCCGCGCTTTGAACTGGGCGCCACCCTGGCCGAGGCCAACCGGCCGGTTCCCCTCGTCCACCCCTACTGCGCGCAGTTCTGCGTCCTCGGCGGCGGCGCCTGCTCGATCGGGTGACCCCGCCGGAACCCCCGCCGGAACCGCCGTGCGTTTCGCAGGCGGAACTATGGTTGCGGCCAGAGACGACCTGTCATATTGTGCCGCTTCGCTGGCTCGCCACAATATCTGGTCGGGGGGCCAGGGCGAGACGCCAAGGGCGGGGGCACCATCGTCCAGGCCGGTTTCCGATTCTTTCAGCAGGGGTAGACGATGCGCATTACGCGATTCTTCACGATCGACGGCCGGTCGGCCTATGAGGGCATCGCCTTCAAGACCACGTCGAGCGAGATTCGCAATCCCGACGGCTCGGTGGTGTTCAGCCTCGATCGCATCGAGGTTCCCGCCGACTGGTCCCAGGTGGCGAGCGACGTGCTGGCCCAGAAGTACTTCCGCAAGGCGGGGGTGCCCGTCGTCCTGAAGCCGGTGGAGGAGTCCGACGTGCCCTCCTGGCTGTGGCGGCGGGAGGCCGACGAGGAGGCCATGGCCGACATGGCGCCCGAGGCCCGCTTCGACGCCGAGCGCGATGCCCGCCAGGTGTTCGACCGCCTGGCCGGCACCTGGACCTACTGGGGCTGGAAGGGCGGCTATTTCGACGGCGAGGCCGACGCCCGCGCCTATTTCGATGAAATGCGCACCATGCTGTGCCGGCAGATGGGCGCCCCCAACTCGCCGCAGTGGTTCAACACCGGCCTGCACTGGGCCTATGGCATCGACGGCCCGTCCCAGGGCCACTTCCACGTCGACCACCGGACCGGCAAGGTCGCCCGCTCCCGCGGCGCCTATGAGCACCCCCAGCCGCACGCCTGCTTCATCCAGAGCATCAACGACGACCTGGTCAACGAGGGCGGCATCATGGACCTGTGGGTGCGCGAGGCGCGCCTGTTCAAGTACGGGTCGGGCACCGGCACCAACTATTCGAACCTGCGCGGCGAGGGCGAGCCCCTGAGCGGCGGCGGCCGCTCGTCGGGGCTGATGAGCTTCCTGCGCATCGGCGACCGCGCCGCCGGGGCCATAAAATCGGGGGGCACCACCCGGCGGGCCGCCAAGATGGTGATCGTCGACGTGGACCACCCGGACATCGAGACCTACATCGACTGGAAGGTGGCCGAGGAGCGCAAGGTGGCGGCGATGGTGGCCGGCTCGCGCCTGTGCAATCTGCGCCTTGGCGAGATCATGACCGCCTGCACCGAGGGCGACGCCCGCGACGGCCAGGACCGCTTCGACCCCCGCGTCAACAAGGCCCTGCGCAAGGCCATCCGTGGCGCCCGCGCCGCCATGATCCCCGAGAACTATATCCAGCGGGTGATCCAGTTCGCCCGTCAGGGCTATACGGCCATCGAGTTTCCGGTGCTGGACACCGACTGGGACTCGGAGGCCTACCTCACCGTCTCGGGCCAGAACTCCAACAACACGGTGCGGCTGACCAACGCGTTCCTGGACGCGGTCAACGCCGACGGGGAATGGAACCTCTATCGGCGGACCGACGGCAAGGTGTCGAAGACCCTCCGCGCCGCTCACCTGTGGGAGCGCATCGGCGAGGCCGCGTGGTCGTGCGCCGACCCCGGACTGCAGTTCGACACCACCATCAATGAATGGCACACCTGCCCGGCGTCGGGGCGCATCAAGGCGTCCAATCCGTGCTCGGAGTACATGTTCCTCGACGACACGGCCTGCAACCTCGCGTCCCTCAACCTGATGGCGTTCCGGCCGGAGGGGGGAGGCTTCGACGTGGCCGCGTTTTCCCACGCGGTGCGGCTGTGGACGGTGACGCTGGAGATTTCGGTGCTGATGGCGCAGTTCCCGGCGAAGAAGATCGCCGAGCTGTCCTATCGCTTCCGCACCCTGGGTCTTGGCTTCGCCAACCTGGGCGGATTGCTGATGGCCGACGGCCTGCCCTATGACAGCGACGGCGGCCGAGCCATGGCGGCGGCCATTTCCTCGCTGATGACCGGAGTCGCCTACGCCACCTCGGCCGAGATGGCCGAGGAACTGGGGGCCTTCGCCGGCTTTGCCGAGAACCGCGAGGCCATGCTGCGGGTGATCCGCAACCACCGCCGCGCCGCCCGTGGCCTGACCGACGGCTATGACGGCCTGTCCATCCTGCCGGTGCCCTTCCGCGCCGAGGAGTGCCCGGACCCGGCCCTCGCCGCCGCCGCTCGCCAGTGCTGGGACGAGGCGCTGGAGCTTGGCGACAGGCACGGCTTCCGCAACGCCCAGGTTTCGGTGGTGGCGCCCACCGGCACCATCGGCATGGTGATGGACTGCGACACCACCGGCATCGAGCCCGACTTCGCCATCGTCAAGTTCAAGAAGCTGGCCGGTGGCGGCTACTTCAAGATCATCAACCGCGTGGTGCCGCTGGCCCTGCGGACGCTGGGCTATGGCGAGGCGCAGGTGGAGGCGATTTCCCTCTACGCCGTCGGCGCCGGCACCCTGCAGGGGGCGCCGGCGATCAACCACCGCTCGCTGCGGGCCCGGGGCTTCGACGACGAGGCGCTGGCGGCGCTGGAGGCCGGCCTGGCCAGCGCCTTCGACATCCGCTACGTCTTCAACAAGTGGACCCTCGGGGTCGACTTCTGCATCCACAACCTGGGCTTCACGCCGGAGCAGCTCGACGACGTCGGCTTCGACATGCTGACGGGCCTCGGCTTCACGGCCGAGCAGGTGGAGGCCGCCAACACCTACTGCTGCGGCGCCATGACCGTCGAGGGGGCGCCCGGCCTGAAGCCCGAGCACCTGCCGGTGTTCGACTGCGCCAGCGCCTGCGGCCGCATCGGCCGCCGGTTCCTGTCGGCCGAGAGCCACATCCGGATGATGGCCGCCTCCCAGCCGTTTATCACCGGCGCCATTTCGAAGACCATCAACATGCCCAACGCGGCGACGGTGGCCGACTGCCGGGATGCCTACATGCTGTCGTGGCGGCTCGGGACCAAGGCCATCGCCCTCTACCGCGACGGCTCGAAGCTGAGCCAGCCGCTGAGCGCCTCGGTTCTCGGCGAGGACGACGCCGAGATGCTGGACGAGCTGATGGACCAGCCGGCGGCGGCCCGCGCCGCCATCGTCGCCGAGCGCATCGTCGAGCGCATGATCCCGCCGCAGCGGCGCAAGCTCCCCCACCGCCGCAAGGGCTACACCCAGAAGGCCATCGTCGGTGGCCACAAGGTCTACCTGCGCACCGGCGAGTACGAGGACGGCCGGGTGGGCGAGATCTTCATCGACATGCACAAGGAAGGTGCCGCCTTCCGCAGCCTGATGAACAACTTCGCCATCGCCATTTCCATCGGCCTCCAGTACGGCGTGCCGCTCGAGGAGTACGTCGAGGCCTTCACCTTCACCCGCTTCGAGCCTTCGGGCGTGGTGGAGGGCAACGACACCATCAAGATGGCCACCTCCATCCTGGACTACATGTTCCGGGAACTGGCCATTTCCTACCTCGGCCGCAACGACCTGGCCCACGTCGAACCCGCCGACCTGATGCCCGACAGCATCGGCCGCGGCCGCGACGAGGGCAACCTGCCCGACGACGACGGCATCGGCTCCATGCTGGAACGCATCGCCAGCCGGGGCTATGTGCGCTCGAGCAACCTCTATGTCCTGACGGCCCATGCCGGTCATCACGACCATGCCCATGAGCATGCTCATGAGCACGTCGCCCAGGCGGCGATGGGAGCGGTGGGGCGGCATGGAGCGCCGGCCGCGGCCGCGGCGGCAGTACGGCCCCGGGCGTCGGCTCCGGCGGCTCCGGCGGCTCCGGCGGTGGTGCGCGAGGCCTCCTCCCGCAGCCGCGAGGCGCGGATGAAGGGCTACGAGGGCGACTCCTGCGGCGAGTGCGGCAACTTCACCCTGGTGCGCAACGGCACGTGTCTCAAGTGCGACACCTGCGGCGCCACCAGCGGGTGTTCGTGATGAGCCGGAGGCCACGCTATCTGTTCAACCGCCGCCGGTCGTCCCACCGGGGGCGGCTGGCCGTGGCGGTCATGGCGGCGGCGACGGTTCTGCAGCCGGCATCGGCGGTGGCCGGCGACGACTACCTGCACCAGACCTACAACATGGCGGGACGGGGCATCCTGACCATCGTCGACTTCGACTATCCGTCCCGTCAGGCCTGTGTCGCCGCGGTGGGCGAGATGAAGGCGACGATGGCGCGGCTGCATCCGACCTGGATCCAGACCTCCGCCACCTGCTCGACCGACATGACGCCGACCTATCAGGGACTGCGCGACAACCGGCGCGCCGACCGTCCCTATGTCTCGTTCCAGGACATGCGGCAGTGGGTGGACGGGGTGGACCTGCTGGCGGCCCGGAGCTTCTGCTACACGACCGCCAGTGAGCCTCGCTTCAAGGGGCGGGCGCAGTGCATCGAGTGATGGGATACGTTCTTTCCTTCATCTGCCTTTTCGGGGTGCTGATCCTTGCCGCCTGCGCCGGCTACACCCCGGTGTTCGACCGGGGAACCAACCTGGTGGTGGAGGGCGAGATGGCGACCCTCAGCGTGTCCCCCCTGCCTCGAAGCCTGGATGAGGAACTCAAGCGCCTCCCCCGGACCGTGACGACGCTGGTGCTGGACAGCGAGGGCGGAGGGCCGCTGCCGCTCGCCGCCGCCACCGTCATCCATCGCCGCGACATGACCACCATCGTGCGGCGGAGGTGCCGGGGAGGGTGCGCCCTGCTGTTCCAGGCGGGAACCACCCGCCTTCTGGGCCGGGACGCCGTGCTGGTGTACCGGCTCGACCGTCACGGCGACATCAACGCCTATGGCCTCCCCGACATGGACCGCAACGAGGCCGGGGACCTGATCGCGTCGATGTACTATGCCTATGGCCTCCATCCCGAGATCATCCGCCGGGCCCAGAGCGGCCCGATCGAGCTTCGCGGCCAGCAGGCGGTGGACCTCGGCGCGGCAACCCGCTGGGGCGGCCTGGAATAGCGCACTCATCGCCGGGAGAACGACCGCTTTAAGTTGCCGTCATGGCGAGTCGTAAGATAATATTCATGCCATCGTCTCTCTGGGGAAAGCTGGAATGGTCCTTGTTCGCCTGCTGGGATGGCTCCTTGTGGCAGGCTCCGTGCTGATGGTGTCGGCGGATATCGTGCTGGCGCTCAGCCCACACGCCTACAGCAGCATCGCCAACCGCGACATCTGGACTCTGCTGGCCGGATCTCCGCCGACGTTCGGCCTGAACGGAATGACGCCGGCGGACTCCTGGACGGCAATGGACACCCTCGCACGCATGGGCGCGGCGATCATGAACTGGCCGGCATGGACCGTGATGGGACCACTCGGCATCGCCCTGATTCTGGGTGCGCGAAACCGCGGCCACCATCACCACCATCACCATCACCGCCCTCCGAGTCGATTCGACTCTCCCTGAACAGGGATCAGGAAAACATTCCTTGACACCAGTTGCCAAGACGTTCTACTTTGCGGCGTTCCAGGGTGGACGGTGGAGAGGGAGCGCCGAAATGACCGAAGACCCACTGTCGCGTCTCGTCGCCCTGTACACCCGCTATGACGGTCCGATCCCCGAGCCCGTCCATCTGGCGGCCTGTCATGGTGCGCACACCGCTCGCCTCGGGGCTTGGCGCCTGGCCGAGGCGCATGGCCGCTTCGCCGCCGACGTGCGAGCCGAACTGTCGCGCCGCCGCGCCACCCTCCCGGCAACGACGGCGACAGGCGATGACCGTCTCCGGACCCTCACCCACCGACTGGCCGGAGAACGCGCCGCCGCCACCCGATTCCTCGAGATGTGATACCGGCGAGCGGAAAGATCGACTCACGTCTGGTTCAGCCGCGTCCCAACCGAGTCACAACGTGCTGGCTTTGAGAAAAAAGGCGCAACACGGATGAACACGGATATCCACGGATAAACACGGATGCAGAATACCAGGAAGTTTCCCCGTCTTTACCCGTGACAATAATATTAATACAAAATATTTCAGTGCGATATTTTCACGTGTCTCACTAAAGCCTATGTCAAACTCGCTGCATCCGTGTTTATCCGTGGATATCCGTGTTCATCCGTGTTGCGTCTTTTTTTTCTCTCTACCACAGCAAGGTATTGGGCGCATGAGTCGTTCTTTCCGTTCGCTTGTATGAGACCCGCGGCGTCACCCATTGGGGTCGAGACCACCACACGTCCTGGCGATGACCGGTCCGCAGACGACGATGGCGTCCATTTCCCTGCGGAACCGGGCGGCAGCCGCCGGGCCGAGGGTCTGCCACTCTCCCGAGTCCAGCAGGCTGCGGCAGACATCGGCCAACTGGCTCACCGGGGCGGAAACCATGTGGTTGCGATACGGGTTGTCCAGCGGGATCTCTTCGGAGACGACGCACACGTCGCGCTCGAGCATCTCGACGATCCGCGCACACGAGGCGAAGCGAGGGTCGACGCCGGCGATCGGGGTATCATCGAGGGAGTGAAGGGTCAGATTGAGCCCGATCTTCGCACGGTCAAGCAGGGAACTCAGCACGAAGTCCGGAACCCAGCCGGCCCCCAGATAGCCGACGTCGACGACGGCGATGTTCCTGGCGCGGAGGCTGTCGATCACGGCCCTGCGATGGGGAGTCATCCTGCCGAAAAACACGACATCCAGGTCCTTCGGCGATCGACGCAGTCGCGCCGATGGTCCTTCGACGTGTCCATAGGGGAAGACAGCCTGGTTCCTGTTTATTCCATTGAAGTTCACCGCGGTACGTTCGACAAGATGCCAGACAAAATCCGCATGGCGAGCGAAATACTCGAAGCCAGCCACTCGATTTCTGACCTGATCGGGATCATTCCTGTATAGACCGCTCTGTGCATACGGAATGGTGCCATCGACCATCAATTCCGTCGACACGACTCCGACCCGCAAGGGAATACTTTTTCTATGCTCCTCAATTTCGGCAACAAGACCTTCGACTCCGGCCTCGAAATTCTCGATGAAGACATTCATCGCCCCGCGATGAAGCTCGGACATCGATATGGTCACATCGTGGCCGCAGGTCGACAACGCATTCCGCAGATACGTGACGGTCTGGGACATGGCGAAGTAGGCGGTCTGATGGTGATTGCTGAGGATGATGTTGAAATGCATCGATGGTGCCCAATTTTCGCCGGCGCATGCCCCCAAAATGACATTCCGCGCCGTAAAATGCATCCATGTTCATCTTCCTCGAATCGAGATGACAGTGGACTCTGCTCTAGTGCATAAAGGTCGAAATGGCACTTGAGGCACCGCCGTGGACAACATCACTCAACTGGTCAGAAAGCAGTACGAGACGTGGGTCTATCCCGAGCCGGTCACCGACATCGCGGCCCTGGTGGCGCAGGGTGGCCATCTCAGGAGCGATCCGTCGCTGTATCGCGCGCAGTTCTGGCCGGAGCGAGCCCATGACCCCAGGATGTCGATCCTGGTCGCCGGTTGCGGCACCTCCCAGGCTGCCTACCTCGCCTATACCAATCCGCAGGCGACCGTGGTCGGTATCGATCTCAGCGAAACCAGCCTGCGGAACTCGGCCGCGCTGAAGGAAAAGCATGGCCTCGCCAACCTTGACCTCCACGCCCTGGACCTGCACGAGGCCTCCTCGCTGGGCCGGCGGTTCGACCTGATCACCTGCACCGGCGTCCTCCACCACCTCCCCGACCCGGAGGCCGGGCTGCGGGCGCTGGTCGAGGTGCTGGAGGACGACGGCGTGATCAACCTGATGCTGTATGGCCGCTATCTGCGCCTCGGCGTCTACATGGTGCAGGAGGCGCTTCGCCGGCTCGGTATCGGCCAGGACCCTCCAGGGGTGGCGTTCGCGCGCGGACTTGTTGAGGTTCTGCCGGAATCGCACGTGGTGCAGCGCTATGTTCGGAATACCCCGGAGTTGCGCCATGACGGCGCCATCGTCGATACCTTCCTGCATCCGCAGGACCGGGCCTATACCGTACCCGAGATATTGGCTCTGCTGTCGAACTGCGGACTGGTGTTTCAGGGATGGATTGATAATCTGGAGTATTATCCCGACGGTCCCTTCGACGGTGTTTCCCCGCTCTACGAACGGGTCATGGCGCTGCCCGACGCCGAGCAGTGGGCCGTCGTCGAGCTTCTGACCCAGGCGCGCGGCACCCATCGCTTTCTTGCCCGACGGAGGCCCGGGTTCGCCATCGACATCGATGGGCCTGGACTCGCCGACCTGGTGGCGGCCCGCATGCCCCTGCTTCAGGCCGACGATCGGGATGGCCTCGTCACCGTGAAGCGCGAGTGGCACTCCATGGGGCTGCAGGGCCTGGAGCGCAGCCTGTTCCTCGCCATCGACGGCAGGCGGACCGTCGGCGCCATCCTGGCTCTGTGTGGGGCGGATGATGCCAGCGCCGCCACCGGACGCGCCTTTTTCAGACAAATGTGGCGACTCGGCCATATCACCTTGAGCAGGGCCTGATCCGGGGGAGAGGGACGTCCGTCAACGTCAGATTTCCTGATCTGGACGGAATTCGGATTGGCACATCAGACCACGGCCACCCATGGCGGAATACTTCGTGCCCATCCAGTGCGGACGCCTGAAAAATGATGCCGCAAAATATCACGGCCGGGGGGCGGTCTCGGGGTTGCGCCGGGGATGGTTTCCGGGCAATCATCCGGCCCGACGCCAACGTTCGCCATAGCGGCCGGGATGAACCGAAAGCATCATCGTCTACAGGCCAAGTTCGGCCGCAGCGCCGCGCCCTCGCGGCCGGGGGTCGAGGCTGCCATCCGGCAGACCCTGGCCGACGCCGTCCACCACCACCAGGCCGGCCGGCTGGCCGAGGCCGAAACCCTCTATCGTGAGATCCTGGACGTCCAGCCCGATCACGCCGACGCGCTGCACCTCCTTGGGGTGGTGGCGCGGCGGGCCGGGCGCTACGACCTGGCCGTGGACCTGATCCGCCAGGCCATCGCCGTCAACGACGGGGTGGCCGATTTCCACTACAACCTCGGCAATGCGCTGGTCCAGCAGGGCCGGCCGGAGGAGGCCATCGCCGCCTATCGCCGGGCCATGGCCATCGAGCCCCGCTTCGTCGACGCCCACATCAACATCGGCACCGCGCTGATGGACATGGGGCGACTGGCGGCGGCGGAGCAGGAATTCCGCGCCGCCATCGCCGTGTGCCCGGACCATGCCCCCGCCCATTACAATCTGGGCCTGGCGCTGCGCCGTCACAACCGGCTGGAGGAGGCCGCCGCCGCCTATCGCCAGGCCATCGCCGTCCGTCCCGACTTCCGCGAGGCCCACCGGGCGCTCGGCATCGTCCTCAAGGAGCAATGCCGGCTGGACGAGGCGATCGCCGCCTGCCGGGCGGCGCTGGCCGTGGATCCGGACTATGCTCCGGCCCTCGACGATCTCCTGGTGCTGCTGAACTACGCCCACGATCTCCCGCGCGAGAGGGTGTTCGAGGCCCATCGCGGATTCGGCCTCCGCCATGATCCGGCCGGTCCGGCCCCCCTCTCCTTCCGGGAGGACGACCCCGACCCCGGGCGGCGGCTGCGGGTGGGATACGTGTCGCCGGATTTCCATCGTCACGGCTCGTCCCACTTCATCGAGCAGGTCCTGGCCGCCCATGATCGCGCGGTCGTCGAGGTGTTCTGCTATGCCGAACTGGACCGCCCCGACGCCGCGTCAGAGCGTCTGCGGAGGAACGCCGACGCATGGCGCGCCACCGGCGGCCTGGACGACGACGCCCTCGCTCAGCTGATCCGCGAGGACCGCATCGACATCCTGGTGGACCTGGCCGGACACACCGTCGACAACCGGCTGCTGGTATTCACCCGCCGGCCGGCCCCGGTGCAGGTGACCTGGCCCGGGTATCCCAACACCACGGGGCTGTCGAGCATCGACGCCATCCTGGCCCACCCGGCCCTGATCGCGCCGGGAGAGGAGCGCTTCTACAGCGAGCGGGTTCATCACCTGCCGCGTCTTGCCTGCTGCGGCCGGCCGGAGGGGACGGCGCCCCAGTGCCCGCCGCCGCCCTGCCTGGGGGGCGGGCCGGTGACCTTCGGCTTTCGCGGCAATCCCATCAAGATCGGACCGGGGGTGGTCGAAGCGTGGTCGACGATCCTGCACCGGGTACCTGACTCGCGGCTCGTCCTTTCGTCGCGGCAGCTTGGGCAGCGCGGGACACGCGAGGTGCTGACCCGGGGGTTCGCCGCCCATGGCATCGGCGATGGCCGGCTGGTTCTGGCCAAGCCGTCGCCGGAGGGACCATCGGACGACTGCCGGCACATCGACGTGGCGCTCGAGACCTTCCCCTGCGACGGCGGCGCGACGGCGCTGGAGGCCCTGTGGATGGGCGTGCCGACGGTAGCCCTGCGCGGTGACCGCTGGGCGGGCCGGGTGGCGGCGGCGGTCCTCGAGGCGATCGGCCGGCACGACCTGGTCACCACGACGGTCGAGTCCTACGTCGCCCTGGCGGTGACGCTGGGCCGGGACCGCGAGCGTCTGGCGGCCGAGCGTCCCCGTCTCCAGGCGGCGCTTGCCTGTGCCGCCTTCCTCGACATCGACGGGCTGACCCGCGACGTGGAGGCCGCCTACCGCGAGATGTGGCGCCGCTGGTGCGTGCGGTAATTCCTGGGGCGGCCGTCAGGATATGGCGTCGATGGCCGGCGCGAGGAAGGCGGCCATGCGCCGCTCCACCTTGAACCGTTCGGCAAGCTTCCTGGCGAGAATGGCGTTCTCCTCGATGTTGCCGAGAATCTCCAGGCAGCGCTCGACTATGAGGGCGTGGGAGGTGGGAAAGACGTAGCCCTCCACCGGGTCGGCGAAGCGGCAGCGCTCGGCCAGGGTCGGCTGGCCGTTGATCACGAGATAGGAAAGCCGGCCGGGCGAGGTGTGCTCCCAGGTTTCGTCCAGCTTCATCGCCAGGTTGAGTTTGCTCCGCTCGATGAAGGCGTTGCGGACGAAGACCTGTGCCGAGCGGTTGGTGGCCATGACCCCGCACCCCCGCGCGGCCAGTTCGTCCAGGACGGCCTCGCGGTAGGGGGTGACGCGGCCGAAGAACAGGATGTCGATGTCGCGCTCGGCCATCGGCAGATGGCGCGTCTCGGCCAGTTTCTCCACGTAGCCGAGGGGCACGTAGTGGCACTGGCCGTTGGCGATCGCGGACCGATAGATCTCGGTGGAGCCATCCAGGAAGCACCACAGGAACCGCGCATCCCGGGCCGCGGCCAGGAACCCCTGGGTGCGGTACGGGTGGGTGCCGTAGGTGATGAGCCTTTCCCCGTCGAAGGGTTCGGTGCAGATGATGCCGTAGGGGACATCCCTGTTGGGGCCGATGAACTTGGCATTGAACGTCTCGCCGAAGTCTTCGAAGATCAGGTTCATGCGATCGTGGAACAGCGTGTAATCGGAAATGACCACCGAATGTCCAAGCTCCTCCAGCCCATAGCGGAAGGTCATGACCATGTCGCGCAGGAGATCGAACTGCTGCCGATCGTGATTGCCAAGAAAGATGCTGAATTTCACCGTATCCGTCTCCATGGGGGGAGGCGCAGGATGCCATACGCCGCGCGGTCATCGCAATCGGCGTGAAACTGTATAACGAATTATACCGTCGAGCGTAAAGATCGACTCGTTTGTACGAAAGAAAGTCTTGGGTTGCCGCCCAAACCCGCTTGGGGCCTGAAGGCCCCAAACCCCCATCAATGGGTTTCCAAAGGCCTACAGGCCATCATGCGCAACGCATGCCCTTGGCACGACGGCGGGTTTGGGCGGCAGCCCAATTCTTTCATGGGTCAGTCATTACGCTCGCCGGTATTACACTTGGGGCTGCCGGATTTAGAGCAGTTTCCGCTCAAGCGGAAACTGCGAAAAGCCCGCGCGGCGCTTGAGCGGCCAGAGGCAAATTCTAGAGCGTTTCCGCTCAGGCGGAAAACGCTCTAGAGCGGTTCCCAACCATGTTGCACCACCTGCGTTGCGCTCCGGCGGGCGGTCACGTCGCATCCTGCCGGGCGGGCGTTGAAGACGCTCCCCTATTTCAGGGACTGGATCTCCTGCTCCAACTGCTGGTATTCGGCGCTCCCCTTGGGCAGGCTGGCCAGCAGCCGCTGCCAGTAGGCCCTGGCGTCGGCGCCACGGCCCGCCTGGACCTCGGCCAGTCCGACGTAATACAGAGCGTCGGCCTGATCCTGGTCGATCGTCAGCACCTCGCGCATCACGGCGACGAACGGCCCGGGCAGGATGTCGTCGGGGCCATCGCCGGAAAGCAACGTCTCGGCATAGGAAAGACGCATCCCCACGTCGCGGGGGCTGAGCGTCATGGCCTTGAGGTAGGCCTGCTGCGACTTCGTCCTCTCACCCAGCGTCGCATAGGACCGCCCCAGCATGGCCCACCCCGCGGCGTCGCCGGGGGTCTTCTCCAGCCGGGCGGCCAAGTTTTCGACCCGCTGGCGGACGGCCTCCTCCTCGTTGGCGCCGCCCGAGCCATGGGCGGTCGGGCCGGCGGCCGCAGAATGCGGAGCCGGACTGGGACCGGGACTGGGAGCGGAAGCGGGAGTGGGAGTGGCACTGTTCGCCGCCGTTCCCGTCAGCTCCAGTTCTCCCCTGGCCTCGACGGTCGAGGGGACGACGCCGCTGGCCGCTGCCACCTCGGCCATCATCTTGCGCAACTGGGGAAGCCATGGGGCGTCGGCGGGCGACCCCGCCTCCAGGTCCTTCCACACGGCGATGGCTCCCCGGGCGTCATCGATCTGCGCCCGCGCCAGGCCAAGGTAGAAGCGCGCCCGCGTCTCCTGCCGATCAAGCCGCACGGCGTTGAGCAGCGCCCCGCGCGCCTCCGGCACCACCATGCCCTCATTGGCAGCGGTGATCGCCTCGCCCAGCATGCTCCACGCCTCCGCCGAGCCCGCCTCCAGCGCCACCGCCTTGCGCATGGCGGCGACCGCGTCGTCGTTGCGCCCGAGGGTCCGGTAGGACCGCCCCAGCATCAGCCAGCCGCCCGCATCCCCCGGGTTGGCCTTCAGCCGCTCCGCCAGCTTGTCCACCATCGACTGGATGGCGGCGGTGTCGTACCCGCCTCCCATCCGCGCCGCCTGCGCCACCGCATACGGCTGGTCGGGGATTTCGGGCGATCCCAGCGCGCCGTACAGTCCAAGGCTGGCCACCGGAACGAACACCGCCACCACGACCACCACGGCCTTGTGATAGGTCCGGCCGGCCGGGGACGCATCATCCCGCACCGCCGCGGCGGCCAGCATGCGTCGCCGCACCTCGAGCCGCACCGCCTCCCCCTGTTCCGCCGACAGCACGCCAAGCTCGATGTCCCGGTCCACCTCGGCCAGCTGGTCGCGAAAAACCTGCAGGTCATGATCGGCGCGCGGCCGCAGGCTGACCGGCCGGTAGAGCACGGGAAGGACCAGGGCGGCCAGGGTGGCCATGGTCAGTACGGTGATGACGATCCACACGGTCATGTCTCTGAATGCTCCCGGCTGAGCCGTTCCACCTGTCTCGCTTCTTCCACCGTAAGGGGGAGGATCGCCTCACCCGCCGACGGCCCCCGCCGGTAGAAGGCGAAGACCACGGCCAGGGCTCCCGCGAAGATCAGCGGCGGCCCAAACCACAGCACATAGGTGCGCACGTTCACCGGCGGCCGCAGCAGCACGTACTCGCCATAGCGGTCCACCACATAGCGCATCACCTTCTCGTCGCTGTCTCCGGCCGTCAGGCGCTGACGGACGATGACCCGCAGGTCGCGGGCGAGGTCGGCATCGGAGTCGTCGATGGACTGGTTCTGGCAGACCAGACAGCGCAGGTCGCGGCCGATATCGCGGGCCCGCTGTTCAAGCGCCGGATCGGGCAGCACCTCGTTCGGGTTGACGGCCAGGGCGCCGACCGCGGTGCAGGTCCACACCAGGAGCGCCAGCAGCAGTCTCTTCATCGCGACAGCTCCTTCAGCAGGGGCAGCACGGTCTCTTCCATGTCCCGCTGGGACAGCGGGCCGATCTGCTTGTAGCGGATGATGCCCCCCCGGTCGACCACGTAACTTTCCGGCACGCCGTATACCCCCCAGTCGATGGCCGCCCGGCCGTCGGCGTCGGCGGCGATCCGTTCATAGGGGTCGCCATAGGTCTCCACCCAGCGGCGGGCGTCCTCGGGCTTGTCCTTGTAGGCGATGCCGATGATGGCGATATCGCGCCGCGCCGCGACCGCCATCAGCAGCGGATGCTCAAGCCGGCACGGCACGCACCAGGACGCGAAGAAATTGATCAGGGAAGGGCGTCCCTTCAGGGCCTCGGTGGTGACCCCGACCGTCCGGCTGTCCAGGGCCGGCAGGGCGAACTCCGGCGCCGGCTTGCCGATCAGCGGCGAGGGCACCCGCGCCGGATCGATCCCAAGGCCACGCAGGAAGAACCCCACCAGGACCAGAAACAGGGCCAGCGGAAGGACATAGGCGATCCAGCGCATGGGGCTCTCCTCAACCGGCCACGGACCGGCCGCGGGTCGGCGCGCCGATGCGCCGCCGCCGGTCGGTCAGCGCGACCGCCCCGCCGAGGACGATGGCGAGCGAGCCGGCCCACAGCCAGGGCACCAGAGGGTTGTAATAGAGCCGGATGACGTGTCCGTGTCCGTCACCGCCGCCCGCCTCGCCCAGCGCCGCATAGACGTCGCCGATCAGGTCCATGTGAATGGAGGTCACGGTGGTCGGCCGCGGGGGCCGCTGGTACTGCCGTCTCTCGGGCGTGAGAACCGTCACCGCCCGCCCGTCCCGCGAAACGGAAAGGGAGGCCTGGGTCGAGTCGAAATTGGGGCCGCGGAAGGATCTGACGCCGTCGAAACGAACCTGATAGCCGGCCAACTCCATGCTTTCCCCCGGTCGCATCGTCTGCAACTTCTCGATCTTCCACGCCGACGACCCGACGATGCCGACGATCACCACCGCCAGGCCGCAATGCGCAAGAGCCATGCCATGGGCCGCGCGGGGCAGGCGGCCGATGCGCCGCAGGATCTGGCCTTTCGGCCCCTCGCCGAGCCGGCGGCTCCAGTCGCTGGCCGTCGCCACCAGCAGCCAGGCGGCCAGGGCCATGCCCCCCGGAGCCCACCACGGCCCGCCGGCCGGGGCGAACACCAGGGTGGCGACCACCGCCAGCGCCGCCGCCGCCAGGCCAAGCCAGGCCCGGCGCAGGGCTCCCGGCAGGTCGGCCCGCTTCCAGGCCAGGAACGGCCCGAGCGCCATCACCACCACCATCGGCACCATCAGCGGCAGGAACACCCCGTTGTAGAACGGGGGACCGACGGAAATCTTGCCAAGGTCGAGGGCCTCGGCGAACAGGGGATAGAGGGTGCCGAGCAGCACCGTGCCGGCCCCGGCGCTCATCAGGGCATTGTTGAGCACCAGGCTCCCCTCCCGCGAGGCCGGCGCGAACAGACTGCCCGACCGCAGCGAGCCGGCCCGCGCGGCATAAAGGGTCAGCGACCCGCCGACGGCCAGGGTCAGGAGCACCAGGATGAACACGCCGCGCCCGGGATCGCTCGCAAAGCTGTGCACCGAGGTGATCACGCCCGAGCGCACCAGGAACGTGCCGAGCAGGCTGAGACCGAAGGTCAGGACCGCGAGAAGAATGGTCCAGCTCTTCAGGGCGTTGCGCTTCTCGACGACGATCACGCTGTGCAGCAGCGCCGTTCCCGCCAGCCACGGCATGAACGAGGCGTTCTCCACCGGATCCCAGTACCACCAGCCGCCCCACCCCAGGGTGTAGTACGCCCACCACGAGCCAAGGGCGATGCCAAGGGTGAGGAAGCACCAGGCGACGAGAGTCCACGGCCGCACCCAGCGCGCCCACGCCGCATCGACCCGCCCCTCGATCAGCGCGGCGATGGCGAAGGAAAAGGCCATCGAGAACCCGACGTAGCCCAGGTAGAGGAACGGCGGATGGAAGGCGAGCCCCGGATCCTGCAGCAGGGGGTTGAGGCCGTTGCCGTTGACCGGCGCCTCGGCAAGGCGGAGGAAGGGATTGGAGGTGAAGATGATGAACGCGAGAAAGCCGACCGCCACCATCGCCTGGATCGA
>JAMOBE010000139.1:0-7191 GCA_039908285.1 Alphaproteobacteria bacterium | reverse complement strand
TTTCAAAAATTTGTTTTTCTGTGTGTTTTTCTGGGCTTCGCTCATCGTCAACCGCTGAACGAAGTGAATTTTCATCAAAGAAAAGTTTCAAATCTCACAATCACCCAGCGCCACAAGAAGGAGGCGATCGCCGAACTGGAAGAGGCGGTCCGCCGGCGGGAGGCCCAGGCCATGGCTCGTATCGCCCAGGCCGAGATGCAGGCCATGGCCGAGGTGCGCAACCTGGCCGTGGATATCGTCATCGCCGCCAGCCAGAAACTGATCGCCGATTCGCTGTCTCCGGCCGCGGCGGATGCGCTGGTGGACCAGGCCATCCGGGACCTGCCGCGCAAGCTGCAGTAGCGACCCCGCCTCAATACCCTGACGGCGCGGTAGTCCAATGCGTCGTGGATCTGGTCGCCTCCGGAGGCACTCGGGGGTCTGTTACCTGCGGGCGTAAAGATCGACTCATTTGTACAAAAGAAAGTCTTGGGCTGCCGCCCAAACCCGCTTTGATTTCATAAATAAAAAAGGGGGTCCGGGGCATAGCCCCGGGCGGGGCTTGGGGCGGCAGCCCCAAGTATGACTGTCGGATTTAGGTTCGTTCTAGAGCGTTTTCCGCCTGAGCGGAAACGCTCTAGAATTTGCCTCTGGCCGCTCAAGCGCCGCGCGGGCTTTTCGCAGTTTCCGCTTGAGCGGAAACTGCTCTGAGGTAGGCCACTACTTCATCTCCCGCAGGACCCGGAAGCCGACGGTGTAGCTCCACTGGCCGGCAACGTGGCGGGCGCGCGAGGATGGGCGCGCCTGCATCTCGTAATAGTACCAGGCCCCACCCTTGGCGGTGCGCTCGCGGCACTCGCCCTTCGGGTCGACGGCCGCCGAGCCGTCGGTGGGGGCGTTCTTGTGGTTGGGAGTCCAGCAGTCGGCCACCCACTCCCACACGTTGCCGTTGAGGTCGTAGAGGCCGAACGGATTGGCCGGGAACGAGGCCACCGGCGCCGATTGCCGGCCGCCCCACTCGGCGTTGCACTTCCGGCAGTTGGCTTTGCCATCACCCACGTGGTCGCCCCACCAGTAGGCCGTCGTGGTGCCGGCCCTGGCGGCGTACTCCCACTCGGCCTCGGTGGGCAGGCGGTAGGTGGCTCCGGTCAGCTTGGACAGCCAGCGGGTAAAGGCGTTCGCCTCGTCCCAGCTGATGTTGATCACCGGCTGGCGACCGCGGCCCCAGCCGTGATCGTCGGGGATTTTGGCGCAGCCGCCGCCGGCGACGCAGGCCTCCCAGAGATCGAAGGTGGTCTCGGTGGTGGCGAGGGCGAAGGGGCGGGCGATGGTCACCGCGACGGGAGGCCTCTGTTCCGGCGCGGCGTCGGAGCCCATGATGAAGCTGCCGGCCCCCACCACCACCATTTCCGGACAGTCGGGGCAGTCCTGGAACACCTCCCCGGTCTCCAGGGCCCGGGCCGAGAGCGGGACATGCGCGCACGACAGCGCGAAAGCGGCGGCAATCCAGACTCTCATGCGGGCAGTTCTCCTCCCTGCGGTGCGACCAAGGCTACTATGGGTCGCGGCGGGAGGCAACGAGTCGCTCCAGCGCCCATGCCGCCGTTTCCCGCACCAGGGGGGAGGCATCGTCGAGACGGGCGCGGGCGGCGGCGGCCAGTTCGGGACGGCCGCTGTTGCCGATGGCGATCAGGACGTTGCGCACGAACCGTTCCCGCCCGGTGCGCTTCAGGGGGGAGCCGCGAAAGACCTCGGCGAAGGCGGCCCGATCCAGGTCGGCCAGGTCGGCAAGCCGCGGCGCGCTCAGCTCGGCGCGGGGCAGGAAGGCGGCGTCGGCGGTGGGGACCGCGAACCGGTTCCACGGACAGACGGCCAGGCAGTCGTCGCAGCCATGGATGTGATTCCCCATGAGGGGACGCAGGTCTTCGGCGATGTGGTCCTTGTGCTCGATGGTCAGGTACGAGAGGCAGCGGCGGGCGTCGATGCGCCGGTCACCGTTTGGGTCTCCGGTCAGGGCGCCGGTCGGGCAGGCGTCGAGGCACCGCCGGCAGGAGCCGCAGCGGTCGGCGTGGGGCGAATCGGGAGCGATGGCCAGGGTGGTGAAGACCTCGCCCAGCAGCAGCCACGACCCGAAGCGGCGGGACACCAGATTGGTGTGGCGACCGCGCCAGCCCAGCCCGCCCTGCTCCGCCAGGGGCTTTTCCATCACCGGGGCGGTGTCGGTGAACACCCTGACCGCGCCGCCCCAGGTCTCGCACATCCACCCGGCCAGCCGCTTCAGGCGCCCCTTGATCAGGTCGTGGTAGTCGCGGTTGCGGGCATAGACGCTGACCCGTCCCCGATCCGCCTGCGTCGCCAGGGCCATCGGGTCGTCGTGGGGAGCGTAGCTGACCCCCAGCACCACCACGCTGACCGCCTCGGGCCACAGGGTCCGCGGATCTCCCCGCCGGTCGGCATTGGCGGCGAGCCAGTCCATGTCGCCATGCCGCCCCTGGTCGAGAAACCCGGCCAGGTCGCGGCGTATCCCGTCCGGCAGTTCGGCACGGGTGAACCCGACGTCGTCGAAGCCCAGGTCAAGCGCCCGGGCGCGAATGGCATCCTTGAGCGCGGTGGGATCTGGCGGCATGGGTCGGAGAGTCAATCTCTCACTCGTTCAGCGGCACCCGCGAGGTGCCGGTGACGGTGAGGGCGTCTTCCAGCAGCAGGGGGATCGTCAGGCTGAAGGGGAACTGGGCCTGGACGGTGACGAAGTTCACGCCGCCGGTGGAGTCACGGGAGACGGAGTAGCTGGCGCCATCGGCACCGTAGACCGATGCCTCGGCGTAGGCCGTGATTTCGCTGTCGGAGGCGCTGGTGTGGGTCATGGCGTAGCGCCCCCCCACGGCCGCGGCCTCCTGCGCCGTCACCAGGGTCCAGTAGTAGCGTCCGAACTCGATGATGCCGAAGATGGTCATGATGGTGACGGGGGCGATGATGCCGAACTCCACCGCCACCGACGCCCCACGGCTTCTCCTCAGCCGCTGCAGAAGGCGTTTCCATCGTGACGGGATCCTGATCATGGCGACGCGTCCATTCCTGTCCTGGTTCCTGACCGTCAGCGCACCCTGACGACGGAGTCGCCGGCGAGGGTCATGGGATTGTCCACCCCGGGGTAGCTCATCATCGTCGTGTAGGTCGTCGTGGCATTGATCGTCACGTAGAGACGGGGCGTCTTGCCGCCGGTGCATGTGCTGGAGCAGCTGACCGCCGTGCCGTCGCTGCAACTGCACGACTGGGACGTGGTCACGGTCACCGTGGAGGGGTCCAGGTTGGGCACGACGGCGGCGCGGATGGCCGCCTCGATGCCGGCGGTGTCCGAACTGTTGCCATAGGCGTACTGCGCCCCGGCGCGCACGGCGTTCTTGATCTCGGCGGTATTGTAGATAGCCTGGCCGAAGTCGAGCGTTCCAAGCACCGCCAGCAGGATGATGGGGGTGAACAGGGCGAACTCGACGGCCGACACGCCCTCGTCCGAGCGCCGATCGGCGATCCGTCGCGCGACGGTCATGGCTGCTCCGAGGAACCCGTTCACGATCGTTCGTCCTGTTGCTGCCTATTCGACGAGGGCAACCGTACTGGCGGTGGTGATGTCGGCGACGCCCGCCGCCTCGCACCCCTCGTTCTCGAATTCCGAGCCCCCTGAGAATTTGATGATCCGGGCGACAATCTTGGTGCACTGGGATCCGCTCGTATTGTTGCCGCCGTTGAAAGTCAACTGCTGATTCGGGAAGTACAATGCTCCGGTCAGGTTCAGACTACTGCCGCCATTGAAGGTGTTGGTGCCCGTGGTGGAGGCGGAACTCGACTGCCAGAACAGCATGCCGCTATACGAACCGTTGGTGGGGGCGCTCAGCGTCACGGTGGCGCCGCCATTGATGCTGATGGTCGACACCGTGGACGAGCCGCTGAGGTAGATGGTGACGCCGCTGCCGGTGACGGTGGCGCCGGAGTTGATGGACAGACTGCCGCCGTCGATATAGTAGACACCGGAGTTCAATGTGACGTTGTTCTTGAACTTCGTGTTGCCGCAGTATTTTCCCGGCGACAGGGTCGTACTGCCGTTGCTCGGCGTGCTGTAGTTGGTCTGGTCGCAGGTCGATGGCACCGTCGGCGCCGTCAGGCTGGCGTAGGGATCGGAGATGGTGACGCCCGTGGTGGCCGGGGAGGGCTCGACCGACGACCCGCCGCTGGTGGAGACGTTGCCATAGACAAAGACCTGGTCCGCTTCCAGCTCCGACCCGCCCACCGCGCTGATGGACGAGGAACTGGAGGAATTGGACGCGACGGCGCAGTGCTCCATCTCCACCTCGGCGCCGCCCGACAGGCTGATGGCGCCGCTGGCACTGGTATCCAGGGCGAGGATGCAGGCGTCGCCGTCGCTCGGCGTCACCTTGGCGACGCTGTTGGCGGAGACGGTGATCGTACTGTCGGAGAAGATCCCCGAGAACAGGCGGTCGAGATTCTTGGTCAGGCGCACCTCGACGGCATTGTTGTCGCCGGCATGGGTGGTGCTGTGGACGGGCGGCCGGTTGACCTCGTAGCTGCCGCTCGCCTCGACGAAGCCGTTCCGCACCGCCTCGGCCAGGGCCTCGCTCGATACCGTGCCGGTGCTCGATTGCGAAAGCTCGAGCGCCCCGCCCAGCGCCCCGGCATCGGCGGCAGCCTGCAGATCGGCTCGCGCGACGTACCACATGCCGCTTTCGACGCCGATACCGATGGAGCCGATGAGCACCGGCAGCACCAGTCCCCAGATCGCGGCGGTTGCGCCACGCGTGTCGGCGGCCAGGGTGCGCGGGTCGCGCACGCGGAGGATACCGCCCAGATTGCTACGTCCGATCATGGTCTTCACCTGTCATCAGGTCCAGAACAGTCCTCATCATGACACGAGGGACGGGGTGCCGCTGCGACGGCCATCACACCCCTCGGAAAAAAACAGTGGGGCACATCATTCCACGAGAGTGACCTGTCCCGCTATCTTGATGTCATCGACTCCGGCGTCCTTGCAGCCGTCGGCCTTCATGTTTGCATTTCCCTTGAAGGTCACGACCCGGGAGACGACCTTGGTGCACTGGGGGCCGGTGGTGGCGCCGCCGGTAAACTGGATCTCCTGAGTCGGAAAGTACAGCGCTCCCTTCAGTTGCATGGTGGCGCCGCCGTTGAAGCGGTTGACGCCGCTGCTTGTGGCTCCGGGGGCTTGCCAGAACAGCATGCCGCTGTACGACCCACTGGTCGGGGCGCTCAGGGTCACGGTGGCGCCGCCGTTGACGGTGACGGTGGAAACCGTCGCCGGAGTCGAGCCCGTCAGGTAAATGGTGACGCCCTCGCCGGTGACAATCGCGCCGCCGTCTATGGTCAGGCCGCCGTCGTCGATGATGTAGACGCCGGGAGCCAGGGTGACGTTCCCCTTGAGCGACATCTCGCCGCAGTACCGGCCCGGGGTCAGGGTGACCGTCTCCGACGGCCCGACTCTGACGTTGGTGTGGGTACTGTCGCAGCCCCCGGCGGGAACCGGCGGCGGCGCCTTGTCGGCGTAGGGGTCGGCGACCCGACGGCCCTTCAGGATGCCGTTGGTGGTGACGATATGGTCGCGTCCCACCACGTCACCCACCACGGAGACCGCCTCGGCGGTCAACTTGGCATTGCCGGTGATGGTCAGGGCTTCCGGACTCGACGAGTTGACCGCCAGCATGCAGCCGTTCAGGTTGACGTTGGGCGTTCCGGAAATGCCCGTCGCGTCGGCCGCCGTGCTCTCCAGGGCCAGCACGCAGGCGTCTCCGGCCTCGACAACCTTGGCCACGGCGCGGGCGGCGATGGTGATGTCCTGGGAAATGAACAGCGCCGAGAAGCTCGGGCTGCGCCTGGTGTCGAGATAGACCTCGACCGTGTCCCTGTTGCCGGAGAAGGTGGGGCTCCGGGCGGGCGGATGGTTGACCTCGTGAGAGCCATCGGTGTCGGCGAAGCCATTGCTGGCGGCGGCGATCATGGCCTCCGTCTGCAGGGAGGCCGTCTCGCCCAGCGCCAGCTCGAGCGCCCCGGCCACGGCGCCGGCGTCCGCCGCCTGCTGTAGCTGCGACTGGGTGATGTACCAGCCTCCCACCTCCGTGCCGAGACCAAGGAACCCCACCATGACCGGAAGGGCGAGCCCCCACAGGGCCGCCACGGATCCGGTGCGGTCCGACGTCAGGCGCCGCAGCTTTGGTGTCTGAGTGCTGATGATGGCTGGCTTGCGCATGGTCCTCTCCCGAGCATCGTGGGCGTGGTACCCCCGATCGACGGTGATGGTGACGCATCGTGGGGCGTCGTGCAGGGACGGCCATCACACCTGTGATGATTTTTTTCACCCCAGGCGATGCAGTCCCGCCCCATGGCGGCGGAGCCAGCCGCGGGCCTCGGCCACGCCGTCCACCAGACCATCCACCACCCGCCAGAAGGCGGCGGAGTGGTTCAGCTCCTCAAGATGAGCCACCTCGTGGGCCACCACGTACTCCAGCACCGGCAACGGCGCGAACACCAGCCGCCACGAGAACGACAGGTCTCCGCGACTCGAGCAGCTTCCCCAGCGCGAGCGCGGATCCCGCAGGGTGATGCGGTGGACGGAGCGGCCGATACGGCCGGCATAGGCCTGGGCGCGGGGGGCGATGGCGGCGCGGGCCTCGCGCAGCAGCCAGTCGCCCACCCGCCGCGGCAGGTGCTCGCCGGGGCCGGAGACGCCGATGACGCCGTCCTCCGCCCACACGCCGCGGCGGGCCTCGGGACGATGGCGGATCACGTGGTCGACCCCGAGCAGCGGCACCGTCGCGCCGTCGGCGAAGGGCCGGCGTGGCGGCAGCGCCGACAGGCGGGTACTGATCCAGTCCTCCCTGGTCCGCACGAAGGCGAGACCGGCGGCGGCCGGCACGTCGCTCGGCAGCACCAGCAGCAGCGACTCACCCGCCGGTGCGAGGCGCAGGCTCATGCGGGTGGCAGCGGCGCTGCGTCTCATCACCACCGGCAGCAGCCGCTCGCCGATCTTGATGTCCATCGCTCAGAGCCTGAAAATGTATTGGGAACCTGGACTCCCTCTCCCCCTTGAGGGGGAGAGGGCCGGGGTGAGGGGGTGGGGCAACCGGCAAGGTCCTTGGGGCTTCTCCCCCCCCTCACCCAACCCTCTCCCCCCGGAAGAGGGGGGAGAGG
>JAMOBE010000138.1:0-7352 GCA_039908285.1 Alphaproteobacteria bacterium | reverse complement strand
AGGCGGGGCGGCGGGGCGTGCATACGGTGGCCCCCAGATCCATCAACGCCTGCACATGGTCTCCGGCCCTGTCGTCCGATGTGAGGCCGGCGGCCAGGGCGGCGAGGTGGCTGCGGACGGCGGGCAGGGGCTCGGTCACGGCGAACAGGCGGGCCATCACCCGCTCGACGTTGCCATCGACGGCGGTGGCGGGGTGGCCAAAGGCGATGGCGGCGATGGCCGCCGCCGTGTAGGCCCCGACGCCGGGAAGCGACCGCAGCTCGGCCTCGTCCTCGGGCAGATGGCCGCCCCGGCCCTCCACCAGCAGGCGGGCGCACTTGTGGAGGTTGCGGGCGCGGGCGTAATAGCCAAGCCCGGCCCAGGCGGCGAGCACCTCATCCAGATCCGCCCGCGCCAGGTCGCCCAGGCTGGGCCAGCGCTGAACGAAGCTCTCGAAATAGGGGATCACGGCAGCGACCGTGGTCTGCTGCAGCATGATCTCGCTGAGCCACACCCGGTAGGGATCCGGCGTCTCCCCAGCTGCTGCGCGCCAGGGCAGCACCCGGCGCTGGCGATCGTACCAGGCCAGCAGACGATCCCGAAGATCGGCGGCATCCGACTTCAGGGCAATCGGGTGAAGGAGCGATCTGCAGCTCATGAACTCCTGTACCGCACCCGGTTATCCGGACACAAGTTTGCGCTATATTGATGGGGTTGGATTCTTTCGGCGATACCGTCGAAACTGGGCTCGAAGGCGATTCGATGGAAACGGAAGAACCTATCTGCCATCGGAATTCACAATAAAACTCGAACAAGAAAAATGAGGGGACCCATGATGCAATGGACTATATCCGGTTGCGTTTCCGTAGTGACAAATATTATGTATTTATTTTTGCCACAATAGGAGGCCTCCAATCGGCAAATGATTTGGTTGGATCTTATAGATCGTCAAACTTCTGACCTTCACTTCAACGGGCAATGGCAATTGACGCGTGGAATCTGCGATGATATATTTAAAACCGTATATATCAGCCAGTCTCTGCCAATCCTTGGTTGATTTGGAATCTATGGCTGGACCCAGTCCATCTGGTCCAATCAGCGATGCTGTTTGCCGCAATGCAGGGGGAGGATTGCGAAAATCAATGTCATAAACATCACCAAGCAATTTGGCGACTGTCGGCAATACACGAGTAACATACGCGGCGCCATCCAGAGATGTTATATCAATAACAGAAGGATTTGAGACAAACATCTTTTCAGGAATCCATCTGTCAAGGCTAAGGATCGGGGAGCCGTCGTTGACCCGCTCTAGAATACTCTCTTGACTCCGCTTCAGGTCGATGAAGTAGCCAACCTTGGCTACGCTTCGGATGCCCACGACGATGGAAACCACCCCTACTACGAACCAAAAATGAAGCAGGTTACGTCGACCGTACTCCCCTGCGGGTTTCTCATTACGCTGCCACAACATACGAAGCACCGTCATGATGTTTCCCATCGCGATGCGCCAGGGACGTTGTTTGGAATCTGGATCTGGATCTGGATCTGGATTCTTATTGACCTGCTCCGAGACGCCCCTCCGCCATGGAAGGAGGCGAGATGCCTCCAAGCCGACGTTCACCACGACTGTTCGGAGACGTCGCATACCTGAATTCATCGGGATTGTTGCACCACGACACGATACGACGGCCAAGGTGCTGACAAATAGACTTCCAAGGATCCCCGTGTTCATCGTAGGCATTGAATGGAACTGCGTCCACGTCAATGCAACCCAAGCCGCAACTCCGATGGCAAGGGCAAGGAGGGACACGCGTGCCAACAGCCCTCGAGAATTGAACAGTATACCCCCCACGACAGGCAAAGTCATGACTTCCGGCAGATTGAGCAGCCTGTTCGGCATGGCGATAAGTATCGTCGGTGTAAGGTGGAGGTAGGGACGAAGAACATGGAACCCTATGTAACTCGCGATGCCGATGAGCCCGCAGTACGTGGTGGTCAGAGACGCGGTACGCATTCCGCGCCGATTGACGGCAGCCGCGGTTACCACTGCCATGACCTGAAGAACAATCATCGCGGCACGCAAATCAAATGGTCTGTTGCGGTGATAATCCCAAAGATCCATATAATCCATAAACAGTGTTGGATCTCCTGTCTGCATCGGAATTTGTGGCACCCACATCCAGACTGATATCCAACCAAGCACCGCGACGAGAAGACCTGTCCCCAGAAGGTCGAGACGTAGGCGTATGGCGGACGCTTGTCGCTCGGAATACATAACCAGAGCCGTCAGGACCATCAACACTGCGGCCAGGGTTGGATGAACCGTTGCCGTCAACGGCACAAGCAGCGAGATCCCCCCCCACATTCGATTGTGTAGGAAGGATATAGCGAGGATAGCGAAGCCAAGACCAAAGTTTCCTGGGATTGCGAGAGTGAGTTCAATCGGGTAGTCGGCACCCTGAAGAAAAGCCCCCGTAATGACTGCTGCTACACCTACAACTACGGCGAAATATACATGGCGTGAATATGCGAAGGCAATCAGCGACAACGCTTGGGCGTAAATGGCGCAGATTAGGCACGAGAGAAAAGCATAAATAAATAGTTCTGGCAGTCCAGCCCGAAGCATTCCCGCCAAAAATAGAGAAAAAGGTGTTGTCGTATCAAGCAGGATCGCAGATCCTGGTGCCTTCATTGGGACTGCGACCATTCCTGCAAGGAATCTCAACTGTGGCATCAGAACATATATATTTATGGAGCCGAGTCCATATAGTGCCCCAATACAGCCAGAGGCCCAGAGAACGGAAACAACGGCCTTGCCCGCATCCTCTCCGTCATTTTCATTTGCAATATTTTTGCTTTTCATGTGACTGTCCAGATTGGTGTCCGGTCAGGCGGTCTTCAGCCTGGCGATGAGGATAGCCGATGGCGTCCTGAAGGCGTCGAGGACGTTCCATCCCTGATGGCAAAGACCTGGGCGCCCACCATGGTGCGAAAGCAGCCTGAGATCTTCATTTTGACCTTCATCATGCGCCCGGCCAGCTTGGCGATATTGTCGGAGAACGGGGCGGTCGGCTCATGGCGGAAGCGCAGGCAAAGCCACGACTGACCCGAGTGGCCCGTACGTCTTCCTCACTGCGATACGAAACACGGACAGAGGGGATGGTTATTACTCTCATCATCTAATTCCGCAGCATGAATTTCAACATGTACACTGTACGACTAGAGAATCTGAAAAAACGGCAGGCAATCAGATGCATTCAGCATTCCAGTTTCTTTCGCCGACAGGTTACAATCTTATAAGAGTTGCATGAAATCCGCCCTGAGAGAAGCAATTTTTGCGCCTGCACGCCTCCCATCGTCGTGGCCATGGACACGCCTCCCATCGTCGTGGCCATGGACACGCCTCCCATCGTCGTGGCCATGGACACGCCTCCCATCGTCGTGGCCATGGACTGGACCGATTTCGATGCCGATGATCAGGCGACCCTGGTCTTGAGCCTGGTCACCAACCACGGCCGGGCGACGCCGCTCTTGTGGCTGTCGGTCTGCCGCCCCAAACCCGCCTGGGGCGTCGTGTCTGTTGCACGACGCCCCGAGCGAGCGCGGGCGGCAGTTCGCCATTCACCCGGCTCCTCGACGCCGGGAATGGACTTGCTCCTCTTGCCGGCCGGCCAAATCACCGCCGATCAGTAGGGAATCCAGCTCCCCATGCGGCCGGCGGTGTTGGTCATGACCCACATGCTCTTGTTGATGAAGTTGAGTTCCTGAGGAATGGAGATATAGGCCCGATAGGCCTCGAGACCCGGAGACGCCAGCTCGGACTCGATGTCGGTGACGTTGGCGCGCCGCGCCAGTTCCTTGCGCCATACCGTCGAGTCCTGGGTGATCCGATGGACGAGGGTCACCGTATCGGGGGCGAAGGAGGCGAGCGCCTCGGCAAACGCCGGCTCCTTCTGGGCCTTGGCCGCCATGCCCTGCATCATCTGGTCCATGAACACGGCGATGTGGCTCATGGCGACGATCAGCTGCTTCGTCTCCTGCCAAGTGGAAAAGTGCCCGGCCAGCGCGGTACCGATGGGGTTGGTCTGCGCCTCGGCCGGGGTGTTCATCTCCCAGCCGGCAACGCCGGCGACGGCCATCCCCGCCACCAGCCCCAGGGCCAGCCGCCGCGCGCGGCGCCTCTCCCGTCGATTGTTCTCTCTCTCCTGCGCCAGCGCACCGGCCAGTGCCTCCGCCGTTTCGATCAATCGCTGTATCTGTTCTGCCTGAGTCATGGTCGTTCCGTGTGTTATGATCAATGGAATGCGTACTTTAATGTGGTACTATTCAAAATGGCAATCGCCGATATATACCCCTGGCCAGCTGAAGTGAGTGCAACCGATCTCACCGGCCTGTCCAATCGACAGGGGGGGGGCACTTCCTTCGGACTATGGCCCTGTCCCCGTTCGACCGGATAGGATACCAGACACAGGAAATCGACAATTTCGAAACGGATTGATACCCGTCAAATCCACGGGAGTCGCATTTCGTTATCTGTTCGTTTCCGATTTTCACTCAGCATCGCGAGAGGGGCATGGCACGAACCGATCTTCCGCTGACCGGCGTGGAGCGCACGTTCGGCGACCACGAAATCATTGTCAGCAAGACCGACACCCGAGGCTGGATCACCTATGCCAACGAGGTCTTTCAGCGGGTATCGGGATACTCCGAGGCCGAACTTCTCGATCAACCCCACAGCATCGTCCGTCATCCCGCCATGCCGCGGTGCGTGTTCAAGCTGCTGTGGGATACGCTCGAGGCCGGCCAGGAGATCTTCGCCTATGTGCTGAACCGGGCGAAGAACGGTGATCATTACTGGGTGTTCGCCCATGTGACTCCCACCTTCGACACCAGCGGCAAGATCATCAGCTATCACTCCAACCGCCGCTCGCCCGAGCGCCGGGCGGTCAACGCCATCGCCCCCGTCTACCAGGCACTGCTGGCGGAAGAGGCTCGCCACGCCGACCCGAAGGCGGGCATGGCGGCATCGCTCAAGGTCGTCGTGGACCTGCTGCAACAGAAGGGGATCGAGTATGACCAGTTCGTCCAGAGTCTCTGATAGTCAGCGGGCGCTCTGGCTGGCCCTGGTGGCGCTGCTGGCCCTGGCGGCCGTCGCCTTTTTCGGCCAGCAGTGGCTGGTGGCGGGACTGGCGGGATTGGCGCTGGTCTTCGTCGGACTCGCGATCCGCTTCCTGCACGATGCCGGGAAGAACATCTCCCAGGCCATCGAAATCATGGAGAAGGCCGCCAGGGGCGAGATGGACGGCCGCATCCTGAGACTCCGGGGGAACGACGGCCTCGCCCGCATGCTGCGCAACGTCAACCGCCTGCTCGACCTGACGGAAGCCTTCGCCAAGGAGTCCAGCACGGCCATGACCTACGTCAGCCGGGGCAAGTACTTCCGGCGCGTGATGACCAAGGGCATGGCTGGCGAGTTCGCCCGCTATTCCGACACCGTCAACCACTCCCTCAACACCATGGTGAGCACCACCGAGGCCTACGTCAAGGGAGTGACCGCCATGGGCAACACCATCATGGACGTGGTCAAGGCGGTTCAGGCCACGGCCGCCAATCTCGAGTCCCAGTCCACGGCCATGAGCACCGCGGCCGGGCACTCGAGTCAGCAGGCGGTCTCTGTCGCCAGCGCCGCCGAGCAGGCCTCCCACAACGTCGAGGGGGTCGCCGCCGCCACCGAGGAGGTCTCGGCCCAGATCAACGACGTGGCGGAGCAGGTCTCGCGCTCGGCCAAGATGGCCCAGGCGGCGGTGGACAAGGCCGCCGCCACCGACTCGACGATCCAGGGCCTGTCCGACGCCGCCAACAGGATCGGCGAAGTGGTCAACCTCATCACCGACATCGCGAGCCAGACCAACCTTCTGGCCCTCAACGCCACCATCGAGGCGGCCCGCGCCGGCGAGGCCGGCAAGGGATTCGCGGTGGTCGCCAACGAGGTCAAGTCCCTCGCCAACCAGACCGCCCGCGCCACGGGCGAGATCAGCCAGCAGATCGAAGCCATGCAGACGGTCACCAGGGAGGCGGTGGCCGCCCTGCGCGAAATCGCCCGCATGATCGGCGACATCAACGACATCGCCGCCAACGTCGCCGACTCGGCGGCGCAGCAGGGGTTGGCTGTCCGGGAAATCAGCCGCAACGTCCACGAGGCGGCGACTGGCGTCGATGTGGTGGCACGGACCATCTCCGAGGTTGCCGATGACGTGAGAACGGCGAGCGAAGGCTCGGTCGAGGTCCACAACGCCGCCGGCCAACTGGCCAAACGGGCCAATGGCCTGAGCGACGACGTGGACCTGTTCGTGCGCCAGGTCTGTCAGAAACCCTGACGCCGGGGCCGCTCGCGTTCCCTTCTGGCAATGAGCCGGCCCCTCGGGTATCAAGGGGCTGGTTCATCGGACGGAAGGAGAAGCGGACATGCCGGACGCGCCCCTGCTCGACGAGGCGCACATCCGCCTCCGGCGGACCCGGCACGGGCCGATGCTTTATAACGTCAACGACACCTACATCGGCCGCTCGCTGGATCGGTATGGCGAGTACGTCGAGGCCGAACTGGCCCTGATCGGCCAGCTCGTCCGGCCGGGAAGCGTGGTCGTCGATGCCGGGGCCAATATCGGCACTCATACCGTCTTCCTGGCCAAGGCCGTCGGGCCGCAGGGAGCCGTCTTCTCCTTCGAGCCGCAGCGTCTCGTCTTTCAGATGCTGGCGGCCAACATCGCCCTCAATGCATTGACCAACGTCCGCGCCTACTGGGCGGCGGCGGGGCGGGAGCCCGGAACCATCATTGCGCCAATCGCCGATCCCACTGCCGAACAGAACTTCGGCGGAATGGAGCTGGGGGGCTTTGCCACGGGAGACCTGGTGCCGGTCATGACCATCGACAGTTTCAATCTTCCCGTCTGTCATCTGATCAAGATCGACGTCGAGGGCATGGAACTGGACGTGGTCGAGGGAGCCGCCGCAACCATCGCCCGTTACCGGCCGGTCCTGTTCGTCGAGAACGACCGGGACAGCCCTCGTTTGATCGAACGGCTGTTTTCCATGGACTATCGCCTGTACTGGCACACGGCGCCGATGGTACACGATGACAACTACTTTGGCCTGCTGGAGAACATCTTTGGTGAGCCTGTCTTTACCGTCAACATGATCGGCGTTCCCCGAGAGTCTCGCCGCAAGATCAATGGCCTGATCGAGGTTGATTCTGTGGATGACACCTGGGAGAAGTTCTTCGCCCGCGTCGAGGTCTGAGAGGCTGAAAATGTATCGGCGGCATGACCATAATAGCCCTCTCCCCCCCCTTCAGGGGGGAGAGGGTTGGGTGAGGG
>JAMOBE010000137.1:0-7358 GCA_039908285.1 Alphaproteobacteria bacterium | reverse complement strand
CCATCTCCGCCAGGTTGGCCCCCTTGCCACCCAGCAGGTTCTTCATCGCCGACCGGCCCTCGGCCTTCCCGTCACCGAACGTGTATACCCACTTGTTCATCACACCATCGTCCTTCATGTTAGCCTTCGATTCTGGAAAAGTCGGCAATGCCCCCCATGGCCGCCCCGATCCGGGACAGCAGGCGCAGGCGATTCGATCGCAGTTCCGGCTCGCCGCAGTTGACCGTGACGCGGTCGAAGAAGGCGTCCACCGGTGGGCGCAGCCGCGCCAGCGCCCCCATGGCCCCGTCAAAGCGCTCATTCGTCACGGCGGCGGTGCAGTCCCGCTCCACGGTCTCGAGGGCCGTCAGCAGGGTGCGCTCCTCGTCCTGCCGGAGAAGTCCGGCGTCAACGGCGCCGCCATGACTGGTCCCGTCCTTCTTCTCCTCGATGCGCACGATGTTGGCGGCACGGCGATAGGCCACCAGCAGGTTGGCGCCGTCGTCGGTGCCAAGGAAGCGGCCGAGCGCCTCGACCCGCGCCAGGAGGCGCACCAGGTCGTCCTCCCCCCCGAGGGCGAACACCGCCGAAACCAGGTCATGGCGCACACCCTGTTCGCGCAGGTGCACCTTGAGCCGGTCGGCGAAGAAGTCGAGCAGGTCCGGGAACTCGTAGAAACTGGCGGGCGGCGTGCCGACGATCCCCATGGCCTCTGCGCGCGTCCGCATGCCGGCCACCACGCCGGCGTGGTTCTGCACCCGAAGCCCCATCATGGCGCTCCGGAACACCTTGAGGAGGTTGAGGCGCAGCCCGTTCTCGATGATCAGCCGGATCACGCCGAGCGCCGCGCGGCGCAGGGCGAAGGGATCCTTCGAGCCGGTGGGCTTCTCGTCGATGGCCCAGAAGCCCACCAGGGTGTCGATCTTGTCGGCGAGGGCGACGATGACGCTCACCGGCCTGGTGGGACAGGCGTCGTTGGGGCCGAGGGGCGAATAGTGCTCGGCGATGGCGTCGGCCACCGCCTCCGGCTCGCCATCGTGACGGGCGTAGTAGCGCCCCATGATGCCCTGCAGCTCGGGGAACTCGCCCACCATGCCCGAGGAGAGATCGGCCTTGCACAGGAGCGCCGCCCGCTCCACCAGTCCCGACGGCGTGTCCGGCAGGAACTCGGTCAGCGCCACGCCCAGCTTTCGCACCCGCTCCACCTTGTCGGCCATGGTGCCGAGCCTGGCGTGGAAGATGCGCCCGCCCAGGGTCGGCAGCCGGCTTTCCAGGGTGTGCCGACGGTCCTGATCCCAGAAGAACTTGGCGTCCGACAGACGCGCCCGCAGCACCCGCTCGTTGCCGGCGACGATGGCGCGCCCATCGTCCTTCGTCACCATGTTGGAGACGACGATGAAGCGCGGCGCCAGCGAGCCATCGGCCCTCAGCAGGGAGAAGTACTTCTGGTGAGTGCGCATGGCGGTGGTCAGCACCTCCGCCGGCACGTCCATGAAGGCGTCGTCGATGCGGCCCATGAGAACCACCGGCCACTCGACGAGGCCGATGACCTCGGCCAGCAATCCCCCGTCGGGCTTCACCGTCAGCCCCTCGGCGGCGGCCAGGTCCGCGGCGCCACTGGCGATGACGCGGCTCCGCTCCTCGGGGTCGAGCAGCACGAAGGCCTCGCGCAGGCCCCGCTCATAGCAGGTGAACCCCCGCACCGGGAAGGTGATCGGCCCGAGGAAGCGGTGCCCCTCGGTCATGTCGCCGGCCTCGACGCCGGCGAAGCGGACCGGCACCACCTCCTTGTTGAAGGCGCAGAGGATGCTTTGGATCGGCCGCACCCAGCGGGTGGCGCCAGCGGCGCCCAAACGCGTGGCGCCAGCGGCGCCCCAGCGCATGGACTTGGGCCAGGGGAAGCCGGCCATCACCTCTTCGATCACGTCGCGGATGACGTCGGCGGTGGCGCGGCCCTTCTTGTGGATCACGGCGAAGTAGAAGTCCCCCTTGGGGGTGGTCCGCTTCTCCGCCTGATCGAGGGTGATGCCATTGGCCTTGAGAAAGCCCTGGATCGCCGGCTCCGGCGCATCGACCCGGGGGCCGCGCCGCTCCTCGGAGACATCGGGCTGGGCGGTCGGCAGTTCATGGACGGTCATCGTCAGCCGGCGCGGGGTGACGAAGGCGCGGGGGTCCTTCGGCTCCAGGCCGTTCTTGACCAGGCCCTCGGTAACCATGCGCTTCAGGTCCTCGGCGGCGCGGGCCTGCATGCGGGCGGGAATTTCCTCGGAGAGGATCTCGAGCAGAAGCTGGGCCATGGGGTCAGTCTCCCGCCTTCGTCGTCGCCGTCGTCGTGGAACCCCACCCCGGCGCCTGGCGACTCGCCAGCCAGCCCTCGCAGCAGGCCTTGGCCAGCGCCCGCACCCGGCCGATGTAGGCGGCACGCTCGGTCACCGAGATCACCCCGCGGGCATCCAGCAGATTGAACCGGTGCGAGGCCTTGATGCACTGATCATAGGCGGGCAGAGCCAGTCCGGCCGCCAGCAGGGACCGGCACTCCGTCTCCGCGTCCTCGAAATGGCGCAAAAGGATGCCGGTGTCGGCGACCTCGAAATTGTGGCGGGAGTACTCCACCTCCGCCTGGTGGAACACGTCGCCATAGCGCACGCCGGCGCCGTTGAAGTCCAGGTCGTAGACGTTCTCCACGCCCTGAATGTACATCGCCAGGCGCTCCAGGCCATAGGTCAGTTCCACCGATACCGGATCACACTCGATGCCGCCCACCTGCTGGAAATAGGTGAACTGGGTCACCTCCATGCCGTCGCACCACACCTCCCAGCCCAGGCCCCAGGCGCCCAGAGTCGGGCTTTCCCAGTCGTCCTCGACGAAGCGGATGTCGTGGGCCATGGGGTCGATGCCCAGGTGCTCGAGGCTGCGCAGATAGAGCCCCTGCGGATCGGCCGGCGAGGGCTTCAGCAGCACCTGGTACTGGTAATAGTGCTGGAGCCGATTCGGGTTCTCGCCGTAGCGGCCATCGGTCGGCCGGCGCGACGGCTGGACGTAGGCGGTGTTCCAGGGCTCCGGCCCAAGGGCGCGCAGCGTGGTCGCCGGATGAAAGGTGCCGGCGCCCACCTCCATGTCATAGGGCTGGAGGATCACGCAGCCCTGCTCGGCCCAGAAGGAGTGCAGGGCGAGGATCAGGGACTGAAAGCTTGGCCGGGACGGCGGCGGGGCGGCCATGGGGGGCACCTGTTTCGATTCATTCCAAACGCAGGGAAGCTAACGGACGGGTCGATGCCCGGTCAAGGGCGCTCCGGAGGAATCTGCACGCTTTCGGCTTTGGCATCGAAAGCGCGCCCGTCCCACAGCACGGCATGGGCCCGATCCGTGTATCCGTGGTCGTCGTGGAGCACGAGGCCGGGGAAAAGCGTTGCCGGAGTGGCGACTCCCCTGCGGCCGCGGATGATCACCCGCCGCGCCGGCTCCCCCTCTCGCGGCCACACCGGCAGCAGCTCGATTCCTCCAAGATGGCCCTGCAGGAGGGACACGACCCGGTCCAGGTGATCGGCGCGGTGGATCACGGTCAGCCACCCCTTGTGGCGCAGCATGCGGACACAGAAGGTGAGCCACCGCTCCAGGTCGGCGGCACCATGGGCGAGATCCCGCGACGACTCCGGGCTCCTGGTGCCCTCCGCGCCATAGGGCGGGTTGGTCATCACCTGGTGGAACGAGCCCTCCGTCAGGCCGGGGGGAGAGGCCATCACGTCGCCGTCCAGGATGGAGACGCTGGCCGCGCACCCGTTCAGCTCCACGTTGCCCCGCGCCAGGTCCGCCAGGTCCGGCTGCACCTCGAGGCCGACGATGGCGAGGCCCTTTACCCGCGCCGCCAGGCACAGGGTGGCGGCACCGGTCCCGACTCCGACGTCGAGGACACGCTCACCAGCTCTCGTCGGCACCGACGCCGCCAGCAGGACCGGGTCGACGGCGGCGCGATAGCCCCGCCGGGGCTGCCGCAGGCGCACCCGCCCGCCCAGCAGCGTGTCCTCGCTATAGTCCTGGTCCGGCGTTTCCGTCACCTCCGCTCCATTGCGTCTTGACCGTGAAAGAAGGCGCCGACTATGCTCCCTGGCCTTGTCGTCGGCGTCAATTGCGAATTCTCAAGTCCTGTTCTGGAAAGGAGCGGCGGTGTCCGTTGTCGTCAACCTGAGTGGGGAGCGGACGAAGACATCCGCCCTGGAGACCCTGATCGAGCTGGTCGCCGATGACCTGCGGCTGGTCAACGAGACCATCGTCAGCCGCATGCACAGCAACGTCTCGCTGATCCCGCAACTGGCCGGCCACATCATCGCCGCCGGGGGCAAGCGCCTGCGGCCGGTCCTGACCCTGGTGACGTCACGGCTGTGCGGCTATGGCGGCCTGCGCCACATCAAGCTCGCCGCCTGCATCGAGTTCATCCACACCGCGACCCTCCTCCACGACGACGTGGTGGACGAGAGCGACCTCCGCCGCGGCACCCCCAGCGCCAACGCGGTCTGGGGCAACAAGCCCAGCGTCCTCGTCGGCGATTTCCTGTTCAGCCGCTCCTTCGAATTGATGGTCGAGGACGGAGCCCTGGCGGTGCTGGCGATCCTCTCCCATGCCTCGGCGGTGATCGCCGAGGGAGAGGTCCTCCAGCTCATGACCGCCAACGATACGGAGACCACCGAGGACGCCTACCTCGAGGTGATTCGCTCGAAGACGGCCCAGCTCTTCGCCGCCGCCTGCCGCCTGGGCCCGGTGGTCGCCGACCGGCCGGCGGCGGAGCAGGACGCGCTGGAGGCCTATGGACTCAATCTGGGAATCGCCTTCCAGCTCACCGACGACCTGCTGGACTACTCGGCGAAGCAGGAAAAGCTGGGCAAGGCCGTCGGCGACGATTTCCGCGAGGGCAAGATCACCCTGCCGGTGATCCTCGCCATCGCCCGGGGCAGCGAAGACGAGCGGGTCTTCTGGCGCCGGACCCTCGAAGACCTGGACCAGACCGACGGCGACCTCGCCCGTGCCCAGGACCTGCTGCAGCACCACCGGGCGCTCGACGACACCATCGCCCGCGCCCGCGTCTATGGCGACCGGGCCCGCGCCGCCCTCGATCCGTTCCCCGATGGACCGCACCGGCAGGCTCTCCTCGACGTCGTCGAATTCTGCATCGAACGCGCCTATTGATTCCATGGCCGACATGGCGGTATAAGCACCGCTCCGATCGGCCGGAGTGTAGCTCAGCCTGGTAGAGCACCACGTTCGGGACGTGGGGGCCGGAGGTTCGAATCCTCTCACTCCGACCAGCCGGATCAAGGAAGACGCGGCGGATGTCTCGTTCCACATCCCGCTACCGCTGAGCTTCCATCACCTTCCGGAACTTGTAGGGCGCCATGTACTACTGACCCCGAGACTCTTCGCGCGCAGCGAAGAGTCTCGGGGTCAGTAGTGCGACTCCTTTTTTGGTTGCGGCCAACGGCCGCGATAGGCCCGTAGACGCGCTCGATGGTGTCCGTCGTCAATCCGACAGAGATGGCCGGGAAAAACTAGAGCAGTTTCCGCTCAAGCGGAAACTGCGAAAAGCCCGCGCGGCGCTTGAGCGGCCAGAGGCAAATTCTAGAGCAGTTTCCGCTCAAGCGGAAACTGCGAAAAGCCCGCGCGGCGCTTGAGCGGCCAGAGGCAAATTCTAGAGCGTTTCCGCTCAGGCGGAAAACGCTCTAGACAGGCAGCAGTTCCAATTTTGGCCGTCCGGAGGGAAATTGGCGGGCCTCCGCCCGCACCCAAACGGGGATCGGGGCGGTAGCTCCGAAAGTCGTCTGGCGGCACACAGGAGTCATGTGTTGGAAGAAAAATCTACATGTTGCGTGGTTCGAGAGGTGTGCATACGGTAGTCCCCACGAGGGGGAGAGGGAGGTCTGGTTCGGGGGCTGATTCATGCGTGTTCTGGTGACCGGCGGCAGCGGAATGACGGGGTCCCACCTGGCGCGGCGCCTGGTACGGAATGGCCATGCGGTCGCGGTCATCAGCCGCGGGACGGAGTGGCCGGTGCGGCTGTCCGACCTCCGTGGGGCACTCGCCCTGCTGCGGGCCGACCTGGAGGACCGGGAAGGAACGGCGGCGGCGGTGGCCGCGTCCCGTCCCGAGGTGGTGTTCCATCTGGCCAGCACGCCCTTCAACCCGCCGCCCACGTCGGCCCGGCACCTGGCGGTGAACGTGCTGGGGACCGAGTCCCTGCTGGCGGCTGCGGCGGCCTGCGGGGTCGGGCGGGTGGTGTTCACCGGGACGGCCGCCCAGTACGGCGCCGGCGCGGCCCTGGCCGAGAGCGACCCGGAGCGACCGGCGACGGTGCTTGGAGCGACCAAGTCATGCGCCGCCGTCCTGCTGCATGCCCATGGGCGTCTCCATGGCTTCTCCACCGTCGAGGCCCGGCTGTTCACCCCCTATGGCCCGTGGGAGCGGCCGGGACGGCTGGTACCGCACACGGTGCTCTCGGCCCTGGACGGCCGCGACGTGGCCATGACCGGCGGCGCCCAGGAGCGTGACTTTCTGCACATCGACGACGTGGTGGAGGCGCTGGTGCGAACCATGACCGCCGATCTGCCGCCCGCCTGCGTGCTCAACATCTGCTCCGGCCGGGGCATCGCCGTACGGGACCTTGTCGCGCGCATCCTGGCCCTCATGGGGGATCCGGTGCGCATGCGGGCCGGCGCGCTGGCGACCCGCGCCGACGAGATCATGACCCTGAGCGGTACCCCCGACAAGGCCCGCACCCTGCTCGACTGGGAGCCTCGCCTGTCCCTGGACGAGGGGCTGGGGCGCACCATCGCCTGGATCCGTGACAACCGCGACCTGGCTGCCCGGCTGACCTGAGATCCTCAGGTCGAGGATGCGGGCTCCGGAACCCGGTAGCCGGTGCGAAGGGCATGGGTGACGATCTTGCGCATGACCGTCGGCAGGGCCTGCTCCTCCAGCCGGTCCAGCGGCAGCCAGACGCCCCGCACGTCGCTGCGCCGACCGGCATGGCCGACGGCGAGGGTCAGGGACAGGTGGAAGTGGGTGAAGGTGTGCCGCACCACCCCCGGCAGTTCCAGCCAGTCGGCAATGGGCAGGGGAGCCAGGGGCACCGCTTCCGACAGGGTCCAGGCCGTCTCGCGCCAGGGGGTCGAGGGGACCTCCATCATGCCGCCCAATAGCCCGGACTCGGCGCGACGGCGCAGCAGCACCGCGCCATCCCGCCGCACGATCCAGAAGGCGACGCCGTGGCGCTGCGGCCGCTCCGCCTTCTCCCCGCGGCGCGGCAGGGTCTCGGCGACTCCCTGGCGGCGGCCGGCACACTCGGTCATCCAGGGGCAGATGCCGCAGGCGGGGCGGCGGGGCGTGCATAC
>JAMOBE010000136.1:0-7458 GCA_039908285.1 Alphaproteobacteria bacterium | reverse complement strand
GTGAGAAATGCGGGCTAGAGCAGTTTCCGCTCAAGCGGAAACTGCGAAAAGCCCGCGCGGCGCTTGAGCGGCCAGAGGCAAATTCTAGAGCGTTTCCGCTCAGGCGGAAAACGCTCTAGTGGCCTACGCCAGGAAGCTCAACGAAACGGCAGTGATTTGACCGACCGGGGAGGGGAGTGATTCCACTCCCGGCGTCGAGGAGACCTCTCTCCATCAGTCAGTGCGTCGTGGGTTCATCAAACACGTCTTCCAAAGTGCGGGCACTCATCAGACGAACGCTCCATTCGTCCAACTGCTCGCTGCTGGCTTTGCGAACGCGCTCTTCGATTTCAGGAGATACCGGTCCGCATCGCATTGGAAGCAGACGAAGCAGCATCTCTGCCTTGCCCCTGGCCTTGCCCCTGGCCTCGCCCCTGGCCTCGCCCCTGGCCTCGCCCCTGGCCTCGCCCCTGGCCTCGCCCCTGGCCTCGCCCTCTGCCAACCACCGCTGTTTCCAGACTTCTCCCTGCCTCGCCAGCATCGTCTTCATCTCCATCAAGTCGTCGGGAATCGTGACCGATGTTCCGAACCCCTCGATTGCCTGCCGCACCAGTTCGGTAAACAGGCTCTTCAATTCCTCGTAGCCCGGGTGTCGCCTGAACCAGCCCACCACGTCATCGATCAGGTTGGCCAATTCGTCCGGCTCGTGGTGCTGCTCCAGTCGAAACAGCAGGGCGGCCAAGCTGTCGCGGGAGGCCAGATCGTCATCCGGTACGGCGCCCATATCGAGGAGATGGTAACGGACCCGCGGCTGCCAAGGCCATAGCGGCGAGTCCGTCGGCAGCGCAATCAGGTCGGCGATGTTTGTCGGCGCCGACCACCTGGGCTCACCGTTGTAGAGCAGCAGCATCAGAACGGGTGGCAGGCGATCGCCGGCCTTCAGCGTCTTCTCGACGATGACGTGCTGCCACAGGAGCCCTTCGTACACCTGGGTGCGCACAGGCATCCACCAGTCCACCGTGGATTGGAATTCGCAAAGGAGATACAGGTAGACATCCTCGCCACCGATCGTCGGGATGCGCCAGACCACGTCGCCTTCGCGGCGGCTGCCGGTGCTGGCGTGAAATTTGGCGTTGACCCGCTCCATGCGGCTGAAATCGAGGCCGGCGGCCATGGCTTCGGGCACGAACTCCCGAACAAGCTGCTCGACCATGACCGGATGCGAAAACAGACGGTGATAAAGGGAGTCGGACATCGGCGCGGACCGCCTCGCTTCTCTGGTGGTTGTCCGCGGAACTCATAGCACACCGGCCATCCGGCGGCTACCTCGACGGCATGATCACATCTACCACGGTATTGCTCGCCACGCTCTAAGCGATATTGTGGAGGGACTGCAGCCACCGTGGCAGTCGTTCGTCGGGTCTCCTGAGAACGGCGGCGATGCGGTCGCGGTCACGGAAGCGGGTGAACCGAAGCCTGGCGCGCCGGGTGGATGGCTCGGTCATCGGCAGGGCGCGAAAGAAGTCGTCCTGGGAACTGCGCCCGCTGGAGGGACTGAATCCGGGCTCCACCATCGCTTCCAGGGCGAGGATGGTTTCGTACATCTGCCGATCCTCGTCGGACATCCGGCGCAGAAGGTTGGGGGTGAGGGCCAGGTCGAACTCGGCGGAGCGATCGATCGAGGAGTCGGCATCGGCGAGCAGCCGCTGGACGTCCGCCGACACGGCGCGCCAGAAACGTCGCCCCCGCATGTCGGCCTTTTCCAGCAACCCGATCATTTTCTCGGCGTGAGCGATCGCCCGGTCGTGAAGTCCGTGTTCGTCGAGGGTATCGGGGGTGCCAAGGCGATCCAGGACGGTGGCGAAACCGGGGTACAGGTTGTGGAGTTCGAAGAGGGGGTTCAACGTCTCGAGACGCTGACGCAGACCGATAACCAGCTTCAGCTCCAGGTCGCGTTGATCGAAGCTGGCCCAGACCTGTCTCCATTTGGCCCGCAGGCTGAGCTGGCGCAGGTCGGCGTCCTCGAGCATTTCCACGGTATCGACGATGGCGCCGATGGCATCGACCCACGCCAGTTCCTGGTCGATGACCGCGGGCTGCTCGGGCAGGGGGGGCGGCGGCGGGATGGCCAGCAGATAAGCCCGCAGGTCGTCCCACGGTTGGCGCAGGGCGAAGATCGCGGCACGGGCCGCCTGCACGTGGCTGCGGGTGACGGCTGGATTATCCGCCAACGATCGGTGCACATCCTTGGCCACGGTGACGCTGTTCCTGGTCAGCGTTTCCTGGGCGTCCGCGCAGGTGGAGGCCAGGGACGGGAGATCCGCCGCCAGAGCGATGTTCGCCCAGGACTGCATGACCAGGTTGCCGGTATCACGCCAATGCCGGATCAGTCGCTCCATCTGCCGATGCAGGCTCGGTCGACTGCCGCACCTAAAGTACAGCTTGGACAACTCCCGCACGGCGGACAGGTCGGGGGTGAACAGGCGTGGCTCGAGGTCAAGCCACCATTTCCAGGTTGTCAGTCGTTGTCCCGTCGCTTCGCCAGCCTCCTCGATGATGGCAGGCGTTGCAAGGGAGGACAATCTCTGCAGTTGATCGGCGGCATGGGCCTCCCAGGCCGCCTCTATGGTCTCCAGCAGTCGCGTGGGCGCCTGGTCGGGAAGATGGTGCCGCACCTCCGGCCAATGCTGCAGCAGGACGCGAGCCGGCTCCATGCCGCCCGTCGCGCGGGCCTGGTCCAGGAGGAGAAGGAGGCGCAGACGGTCGACGACTCTCGTTTCCTCATCAAGCGCGGCGATCTTGCCTATCATCGTCTGCGCTTTTGGCCACTTCTTCTCCGACAGGGCCGTCTCGACGTCGAGGTGCAGGGCACGACGTTCAAAGGCATTTCTGCGCAGGCGCAGGCGGGGGTGCTTGAAGTCCTTGAGGGCGGTTGAAACTTCATGGCACGCTCTGGCGTCCGGTGCGGCCTTGAGGTCGCTGTCAAGGACGGCCGTCCACTGGTCGAGGCGGCGCTTCTCCTCGGCATCGATGGCATCGCGGAAGGCCATGGGTACGGTTTTCAGCACTGTTTTGTTGTGCGCGATGATGTCGGTCCACGACGTGTACCAGGTGCGGCCGGCCCGCATGTCCGTGATCGGCGGATAATCGTGCAGTCGCGCCAACGCCTGGAGTGTCTGCGCGTTCAGCGAGAGAGTGCCGTAGGGAATGGCTTCTGACCCGTGCAGCAGCGACATGTGCTCACGGCACTGGGCAACGAAGTCGTCGATGGACCAGGTGCGAAGCTGTTCGTCGGCGATCCGGATGAATTCGTTCAGCGCCAGGTGGGCCTCGGCCTCGCGGACGACCGGATCGTTCGGGTATTGCCGGGCAACGTCGCGAAAACGGTCCCGTACGTCCGGGGACGGCGCGGGATCGGCAAGGACCTGGTCGACCACCTTGCGGGCCGCGATTCCCGTCTGCAGGCGTGCCTGCAACCCCTGCGGCACGGGGATGCCCCCGGCGTCAGGCGCCTCCTCGGTTTCGGACAGCAGGATGCCGTTGTCGCACCTCTCCCATAGCCCCAGAGTCATGTCGACCGCCGATCGCAGCCCCTTCAGCATCCGCGCCATCGGCCGTGGCAGGTGCTCACCGTCCTTGTCGATTCGGCGCATCAGTTCAAGAAGCTGTTCGCGGGCGCCGGAGACTCTTGCCGCCGTCCGGGTCTGGCTAAGGTAGGTCTCGTTCAGGGTTTTGTACCAGTCGTCGTTCTCGTGGGCCTGCCAGGCGGACGGCAGCAGAGAGAACTGTTTCTGGAAGTCCCGGGCCTCGTCCAGAGTGGTGCAGGCGCTGGCGGTTACAGCCAGAAAGTCGTCCACCTCACGGCTGCGTCGCTCGATCAGGGCGTCAAGCCTCGTCCGTAGCGGCCCGGCCAGAGAAGCCTGGGCCATGCGGCCGCGCAGGCCGTCGAGGGCGCCGACCAGCCCGTGGATGTCGCTCCAGCCTCCGCTGTTCGCCTCCTCCACCTCCCGTTCCCCCAGTGCCAGGCCGGCCAGCAGGCCGATGATCTGTTCCAACCCGGTGCGCAGTTTCTCGACGCGTGGCGTGTTGGCGGCGCCGCCCAGAGCATTCTCGAGGGAGTCGAGTTCCCGGCGGGCGGCCCGGGCGGCGTCGAGCTTGCTTGCCCAATCCGCCGCGTTGGTCTGTTCCTCCAGCAGGTCACACCACAGATCGTGGGTCCGGCGCGCCAGGCCGTCGGCCGCGTCGTCGAGCTTACGGTTCCGGCGAACATACGCCATATTGGTGATCCGGGTCCTCGCCCGCAGCAGTCGGGCGATATCGGTCTCCGCTGCGGCCGGGCACTGGCGCAGCAGCCGGTCGACCGCCCGTCCGGTCAGATCCTCGGCATAGTCGGCGATGGATGGCTCGGCCAGGCTTTCGATCACCTCATCCCAGCGCCCATCGTCGATGTCGGTGAGGCCAGCCAGGGTGCCGGTCAGATGGGCAAGCCTGGGCAGCAGGTGTGGGGGGGGCGTCTGGTTCATCCTGTCCCTGGCACGGATTTCATTCAGCAGCGTCCTGGCCTGGACCGCATGGGCCGTGCCGGCATGGCGGTCCTCCAGGCCGCGGAGCATGGTCTCCGCGCTCGCCCGCTCCTCGGCGCCGCCCTGCATCAAAAGGCGCGCGTTCTCGAGAAGCCCCTCGGGGGTGTCGTTCGTGCCATCCATCATTTGACGGTAACCTCCGGGCCGCGCCACCACGACGGCGGCGCTGCGTCCTTGCCCTTCGCCGGAGCCGGCCGGGGGGGGGCGTTCATCTTGAAGCGATAGACGCCCGGCGTGGTGAACGGCTGCGGAGCCGTCGTGCTGCCGCCGCTAAAGGCGGTAGTTCCCTTCTCCGGTTCCCACAACTCATATGTCTGTGGCGCGACGCCTCCACTTGCGGCCGTGTCGAAGGCGAGATTCGGGATGTCCCCCACGCGGGCGGTCAGCGGCAGGGGCGCGGCCAGCATGGCTCCTCGCGGGCCGACGATCAGGGACACGCGGTAGACGCGCTGCTCGCCAACCAGGCGGCTGGCGATGCCGAGGCCGTAGAGGGCATTGGCGACGCTCTTCTCGGGACTCACCAGGGCCTCCTCCGCGTTGGGCTGGGCCAGCAGGTCCCGGGCCAGTTCCGCGGCGGATGGCAGGCCGCTGGTGCCGTGACCATGCGACAGGCCGAAGCCTGCCGGCAGACCCACATAACGCCGGTGCAGGACGGCAACGCGATCGGTGGTGTTGCGGAGTTCGGGATCGAGGTCGCTATCGAACCCGCGTAGCGCCTGGTCGATGGCGTGCATGCGGGCGGCGCGCTGGAAGCCCTCCTCGGGCTCCAGTGGCGTCAGCGGCGTCACGCGCTTCGCATTGATCACCCCCATCAGGTCACGCTCGAGGTCCTTCTCGATTTGCACGACCCCCGGGGGCGACGCGTACAACCTGCCCCCCCATGAGGTGTACTCTGACGCCGAGCGCAACACTGACGGGTCCGGCAGCGCCCTGACGACCTCCGGGTCACGGGGCGGCAGGGGGGCGGCGACGGGCGCCGCCACCATCGTCGGGGCGCCGATGCTGGCGATCCCCGGGATCGCCAGCAGGATCAGCAGAAGAAGCAGACCATGGATGACCGATACCGCGATTACCCCGCGCAAGTCAGCAATCATTCTACGCCGCCCATTCCGAAGGGTTGATCACCAGGGCGACGGGCTGTCTGTGCTCGGCGCCAAGTTCATAGCCAAGACTCTGCAGGTCGATGGCATATCGTCCGGCCTTTGTCGGGTCCCTCAACAGCGGACTGACCATCTGTTTTACCTCTGGCAACGCCCGCAGTTCCGGCCCGCTCTGTTTCTCCACCGCGTATCCCTCCGGCAGAGGGACGCGCAACGGTATCTCCAGAATCCGACCATTGGCCATTCGGAAACAGAAGGCGATGATCGCGCGGGCTTGGCCCAGGGCCTCGCGCATCGCCTGAAGCCCCGGCGTGTTGCGGAAATAGGCATCCAGCAACAGACTGCCGCGCACGATTCGCAGAAGTCCACGTTCCATGTTGCAAGGTTCCAGAACGGTGCTCCAGACTTCCGTGGCGAAACGGCTCCGATCGTCATCGGCGTAATTTATCCTCGCCATGCGTTCGGAAAGTCTGGTCATGGCGTCCCCAACGGCGTCTGCCTGCAGGGCGCGCAGGACATCGGTGCGCCCGGCGTCCTCCGCCTCGGCCTTGCACTCGGCCCATGACCGGGCGAGGAGCCCGGCCACCAGCGTCATGCCCAGATACCCAAGGTCCTGGCTCGCGAGACGCGCAGCGAAGTCCTGCGCCCGCTCCGGGCCGTCGATATCGGGCAGGGGGAGATTCAGGCGACCGAGTGCTGCCGTGGCAATGATGGCGGCCGTGTTGCGCTCGCGATCCGCGGTCTCCCATTCCTCACGCGTCCGCGTGGCAATGGTGGCAATCGCCGATGCCGGATCGTCGGGTGAGAAATCCGATGGGAAGTGAGTCTGAAGACCGCCAAGGACGATCTCGGCGCTGTTGATCTTCACCGACATATCATCAAGATAGTTCTTCACAAGACTCGAAGGCGTGTCCACGGGCCGTAGGCCTGTGGACGAATATATTGGGCGCTGACGCCGTAGGTCTGGCCATGTCTTGGTAAGTATATCCCATATGCTGACTAGTTCTTTCAGCACGTCATGGCTGTCTCCGTTGGGGAATCGACTTTTCAGAAGGTCGATTACGGAACCCATTTCGCGATTCTGGGCAACCAGCTCCTCGCACTCGTCCTCGACGTCATTCCACGTGTGCCTATCCCCCTGCGATGAGGACGGGAAAAGTATGCGACACATGGCGTCTTTATGATCGTCGTAGGACTGTGTCGGCGATGACGAGCGAGCGAGTTCATAGAACCTGCTGTTCAAATCTCTGTTCAGAGTCGATACTCTCTCGTTGATATAAACGAACTCCTTATCGATAGCGTTCTCCATGCTCCTTGTTGGTTTCCAAAAGGCCAACAGGAGAAGGGTCGTCGCTGACAGCGAACCAACGATCAAGATCGGAATCTGATCGATGAACCCATCCATGACGTCGGGAGGCGACGCTGGTTTACAGCCTCTTGTCCCTTCATCGAACCGCCCATTGGCAGTCGTGCATTTCAGTCTCTCCAGGTCAAGCCTGATAGATGTCAATTCATTTGCGGTATCTGTGCTACTCTTGAGCAGAGGGCCACGCAATTCGTTGATGCCATCATGAAATGGGGTTAGCATTTCATCTATGGCGGTCTGAACTGTAGTGATGTCGACCGTTTTTGGTGTGGCCTGTCCCGAAAGTTTCGTAGTGATTTTTGCTCCGTTACCCTTCGTGTCAGGGGCCTTCGTGTCAGGGGCCTTCGTGTCAGGGGCCTTCGTGTCAGGGGCCTTCGTGTCAGGGGCCTTCGTGTCAGGGGCCTTCGTGTCAGGGGCCTTCGTGTCAGGG